>JAKLKW010000273.1 GCA_023150455.1 Alphaproteobacteria bacterium
GCGCGATCGCGGCGATGAGCTGCTCGTCGGAGAGGCGCTTGGCGTCGCTGCGGTCCAGCTCGCGGCGGGCGCCGACGGCGCGGCCCTGCTCCACGGCCGCGCGCAGGGCGAGCGCGAGATTGCCATCCTCGTAGGCGAGCTGCTTCGTCACCTCCATGTCCACCAGCACCGAGTCGCGCGTCAGCGGGCCGGCCTCGCCGACGCGCCGGCGCGCCCGCTCCCGGCGGGCTTCCCCGGTTTCGCCTGCGGGCGATGCTGCCGGCGGGTACACGTCGCCCGTTCGCGGCCGTTCACGTCTTGCCATCGTCACACTCCGCGCACGGCGAATCCCGGCCGCCGGCGGAAATGCCGCCGGCACCGCGTGCGCCGCGCTCCAGTCGCAATGTTGGAGGATGGCCGATATCGTGCCTTCGACCGCGCGGTCAGTCAAGCGCGATCGTGTCGTGCGGTTGGAGCCTGTTGCGATCGGGCCACGGGCTCACCCTTCGACAGGCTCACCCTTCGACAGGCTCAGGGTGAGGAGTCTTGATTGGATGTCGCGTGCGGCGCCGCGCTGCCCCGTAGCCTCATCTGAGCTTGCGAAGGATGAAGGTGCCGGGCGAGCGGCCCGCTAATACGTCGCCAGGTCGATCCCCGCCGCGTACTCGCCGGCGACCTCCTTGGTGATCGCCTGGCCGCAGATCACGCGCTTCTTCTCGGCGTCGTAGGCGAGCGTCGGGGGCCCGTAGAGCAGCCAGCCGCGGTTGAGCGCCTCGGTGACGCGGTGGCAGAAGGCGGCGTCGTCGGGGCCGGTCAGGTAGCGGTAGAGGATCATCGTCTCGTCTCCCGCCTCACGCCGCCGCCCGGCGGTCGCGGTCGAGCGCGTCGGCGGCGATCCAGCCGGACATCATCACCATCGGCATGCCGGGCCCGGGATGCGCGGCGCCGCCGGCGAGGTAGAGGCCGGGCAGGTCGGGGCTGCGGTTGCTCGGCTTGAAGGCGCCGTTGACCGCGCCGTGGCTGGCGATGCCGTAGATCGCGCCGTTCAAGACGTTGTAGCGCCGGTGGATGTCCTGGGGCGTCAGCGTGCGCTCGACCGCGATGCGCTCCTCGAGGTCGGTCATGCCGGCGGTGCGCTTCAGCTTGTCGATGATGGCGCGGCGGTAGCGGGGCAGCATCATTTGCCAGTCGTGGTGCGGGCGCAGATAGGGCGTGTGCACCAGGACGTAGAGCGCCTCGCCGCCCGGCGGCGCCACCGCCTTCTCGGTCAGCGCCGGGGCGCAGACGTAGCAGGTCGGATCGGGCGCCGGCTCGCCCTTGCGGTAGATGAACTCGAACTCCTCGTGCGGGTCGCGCGAGAAGACGAAGTTGTGGTGCAGGATGTGGTCGTAGCCGCGCTTGAGGCCGAGATAGAGCACCACGCCCGAGCAGGCCGGCTCGTAGGCGCGCCGCTTGCGGAAGCGCGCGGCCGCCTCGCCGCCGACCAGCTCGTCGTGCGTGCGCACCGCGTCCATGTTCGAGACGACGGCGTCGAGCGCCACGCGCTCGCCGCCGTCGGTCTCGACGCCCGCGACGCGGCCGCGCTCGACCACCACGCGGGCGATGCCGGTGCCGGTGCGGAAGACGACGCCGAGATCTTCGGCCAGCCTGGTCAGCGCCAGCGGCACGGCGCGCGTGCCGCCGATCGGGTACCACACGCCCTCGTGCACCTGCATCGAGGCGATCGAGCACAAGACCGCGGGCGAGGCGTCGGGCGCCGACCCGACATACTGCGTGAAGTGGTCGAGCATCTGCGCCGCGTTCCTGTCGGGCACGTAGCCGCGGATCGTGCCGGCCACGGTGCGGCCGAGCCGGAGCGCCTTCAAGTCCGACAGCATGGCGGGACGCAGCATGTCCTTGATGCCGATCGCGTCCGTGATGCCGCCGACCGGGCGCCAGAAGAAGAAGCGCTCGGAGATCGCGTGCAGCCGCGTGGCGTAGGCGATGAAGTCGCGATAGCCGCTTCCGGCGCCGGGCCGGCGGCCCTCCAGCGCGCCCGCCATGGTCTCGGTGCTCTCGACCAGGTCGAGCGTGTCGCCGCCGTCGAAGAACGAGCGCCATTGCGGGTCGAGCCGCACCAGCTCGAGGTGCCGGTCGAGCTCGCGCCCGGCCTCGGCGAAGATGCGCTTGAGCACGCCCGGCACGGTCAGGATGGTCGGACCCATGTCGAAGCGGAAGCCGGCTTCCTCCAGCAGCGCGGCCTTGCCGCCGAGCCAGGGATTGCGCTCGAACAGCGTCACCCCGTACCCGCGCGCCGCCAGCACGCAGGAAGCCGCCAGCCCCGCCAATCCGCCGCCAATCACGCCGATCATCCGGCCCGGTCCCCCGTCCTGTCGCCCGCGGCATTCGACCTGCCGCGTCGCGCGAGTCTCACGAGGCCGCGCGCGAGGTCAAGTGCGGCGCGCGCGCGCCGCCGGCCCGCTTCGTGGACGACCGCCACGAAGGCCCGCAGCAGCGACGCCTCTTCCGCGCCGACACCGTCGTAATGCGGACGGAACCTGCCGTGGCGCAGCGTCACCACCTTGGCCGCGGTCATCTCGACGAGCCCCTCGCCGCCGCGCGTGCGGCCGAAGCCGCTGCGGCCGAAGCCGCCGAACGGCAGGCGCGGATCGGCGGTGGGCGCGATCAGGTCGTTGACCGTCACCGCGCCGGCGCGGATGCGCCGGGCCAGCGCCGTCGCCGCGTCGGCCGGGCCGAACACGGAAGCGCCGAGCGCATAGGGGCAGCGCGCGTTCAGCGCCAGCGCCTCGTCCGTCGTCGCGACCGGCACCAGCGCCAGGACGGGCACGAAGACGTCCTCGTCGAGCAGCGCCATGCCGGCGGCGGCGTCCGCCAGGACCGCCGGCGGGAAGCGTTCCTCGTCCGGCGCCGGCGCGCGCCACGGCAGGACCGGCCGCGCGCCGCCCGCGATGGCGGCTTCGACCAGGCGCGCGGCGCGCTCCCTGGCCGCTGGCG
>JAKLKW010000076.1 GCA_023150455.1 Alphaproteobacteria bacterium
ATGCGCAACCTCTTGGGCGGCAAGGGCGCGGGCCTCGCCGAGATGGCGACGCTCGGCCTGCCGGTGCCGCCGGGCTTCACCATCACGACCGAGGTCTGCACCGCCTTCTACAGGAACGACAAGGCCTACCCGCGCGAGCTCGAGGCGCAGGTCGCGGCCGCGCTCGCCAAGGTCGAGCAGGCAGTCGGTGCCGCCTTCGGCGCGCGCGACAACCCGCTGCTCGTCTCCGTGCGCTCGGGCGCGCGCGTGTCGATGCCCGGCATGATGGATACGGTGCTCAATCTCGGCCTCAACGACGAGACGGTCGAGGGCCTAGCGCGCAAGAGCGGCGACCGGCGCTTCGCCTACGACTCCTACCGCCGCTTCATCCAGATGTACGGCAACGTCGTGCTCGGCATCGACCATCACCTGTTCGAGGAGATCCTCGAGCTGCACAAGGAGGATCGCAGCCTCACGCTCGACACCGACCTCACGGCCGAGGACTGGCAGGCCGTGGTCGAGGGATACAAGAAGCGCGTGCTCGAGGAGCTCGACAGACCCTTCCCTCAGGACCCCAAGGAGCAGCTCTGGGGCGCGATCGGCGCGGTGTTCTCGAGCTGGATGAACCAGCGCGCGATCACCTATCGCCGGCTGCACGCGATCCCCGAGGACTGGGGCACCGCCGTCAACGTGCAGGCGATGGTGTTCGGCAACATGGGCAAGGACTGCGCCACCGGCGTCGCCTTCACGCGCAATCCCTCGACCGGCGCCGACGAGTTCTACGGCGAGTACCTGGTCAACGCCCAGGGCGAAGACGTCGTCGCGGGCATCCGCACGCCGCAGCAGATCACGATCGCCGGCAAGAAGGCGAACGGCTCGGACATGCCGGCGATGGAAGAGTCGATGCCCGCGGTGTTCAAGCAGCTCAACGACGTGCGCCTGAAGCTCGAGCGGCATTTCCGCGACATGCAGGACATCGAGTTCACGGTGCAGCAGAACAAGCTCTACATGCTGCAGACGCGCAGCGGCAAGCGCACCGCGACGGCGGCGCTGCGCATGGCGGTCGAGATGGTCCGCGAAGGGCTGATCGACAAGAAGACCGCGATCCAGCGCGTCGATCCGGCGTCGCTGGAGCAGCTCCTGCATCCGACGCTCGATCCCAAGGCGCCGCGCACGGTGCTGGCGCGCGGCCTGCCGGCGTCGCCCGGCGCCGCCTCGGGCCGCATCGCCTTCTTCGCCGACGAGGCCGAGGACCGCACGGCCAAGGGCGAGAAGGTGATCCTGGTGCGCGCCGAGACGTCCCCTGAGGACATCCACGGCATGCACGCGGCGCAGGGCATCCTCACCACGCGCGGCGGCATGACCAGCCACGCGGCGGTCGTCGCGCGCGGCATGGGCCGCCCTTGCGTCACCGGCGCGGGCGACCTGCGCATCGACACGCAGGCCCGCACGCTCTCGGTCGGCCCGGTGACGCTCAAGGACGGCGACACGATCACGATCGACGGCGGCCGGGGAGAGGTGATGCGGGGCGAGGTGCCGACCGTGCAGCCCGAGCTGTCGGGCGACTTCGCCACGCTGATGGGCTGGGTCGACCAGGTGCGCAGGCTCGGCGTGCGCGCCAACGCCGACACGCCGGCCGACGCGCGCGTCGCGCGCAACTTCGGCGCCGAGGGCATCGGCCTGTGCCGCACCGAGCACATGTTCTTCGAGGGCGAGCGCATCGTCGCCATGCGCCAGATGATCCTGGCCGAGGACGTGAAGGGCAGGCGCGCCGCGCTTGCCAAGATCCTGCCGATGCAGCGCAACGACTTCGCCGAGCTGTTCCGCATCATGAAGGGCCTGCCGGTGACGATCCGGCTGCTCGATCCGCCGCTGCACGAGTTCCTGCCGCACAGCGAGGCCGAGATCGCCGATGTCGCCAAGGCCGCCGGCGTCGAGGTCGCGGCGCTGCGCCACCGCGCGGCGCAGCTGGTCGAATCGAACCCGATGCTCGGCCACCGCGGCTGCCGGCTTGCGATCTCCTATCCCGAGATCTGCGAGATGCAGGCGCGCGCGATCTTCGAGGCCGTGGTCGAGGCGGCCGACGGCGGCAAGGACATGGCGATCCCCGAGGTCATGATCCCGCTGGCCGCGACCAAGCGCGAGCTCGACATCCTGAAGGCGGCGATCGACCGCGTCGCCGAGCAGGTCGCGCGCGAGCGCGGCGTGAAGCTGAAATACTATGTCGGCACGATGATCGAGCTGCCGCGCGCCGCGCTCAAGGCCGACGAGATCGCCGAGACGGCGGAGTTCTTCAGCTTCGGCACCAACGACCTGACGCAGACCACGCTCGGCCTGTCGCGCGACGATTCGGCCAGCTTCCTCGACAGCTACACGCGCCAGGGCATCTTCCCGGTCGACCCGTTCATCTCGATCGACACCGAGGGCGTGGGCGAGCTGGTGCGCATCGGCGTCCAGCGCGGCCGCAAGACGCGCAAGGACCTGAAGCTCGGCATCTGCGGCGAGCATGGCGGCGATCCGGCCTCGGTGCGCTTCTTCCGCGACGCCGGGCTCGACTACGTCTCGTGCTCGCCCTTCCGCGTGCCGATCGCGCGGCTGGCGGCGGCGCAGGCCGAGCTCGCGCAGGTGCAGCGCGACAAGTGACCGATCTGGACGCGCTCGCCGCTGGGGGCAAGCCGGCCCTGGCGCGGGCGCTCGCCGCGATCGAGCGCGACCCGGATGGCGACGTCACGCTGGCGCTGCTCGACGCGGCCCATGCGCGCCGCCGGGCCGCCGTCGTCGGCATCACCGGACCGCCCGGCGTCGGCAAGTCGACGCTGCTCGGCGCGCTGACGTCCGCCTGGCGCGCCGGCGGCAGGCGCGTCGGCGTCGTCGCGGTCGATCCGTCCAGCCGCGCGAGCGGCGGCGCCCTGCTCGGGGACCGCGCGCGCATCGCGACCGACCCCAACGATGCGGGCGTGTTCGTGCGCTCGCTCGCCGCGCGCGACCGGCTGGGCGGCCTGGCCGAGCTCGCCATGCCCGCGGTCACGGTGCTGGCCGCGCTCTACGACATCGTCGTGGTCGAGACGGTCGGCGTCGGCCAGTCCGAGACCGAGATCGCCGACCTCGCCGACACGCTGGTGCTCTGCGTCCAGCCCGGCGCCGGCGACAGCCTGCAGTACATGAAGGCCGGCGTGGCCGAGACGCCCGACATCGCGGTCGTGACCAAGGCGGACCTCGGGCCGGCCGCCGCGCGCGCGGCCGCCGACCTCAAGGCCGGCCTGTCGCTGGCGGCGCCGGGCCAGTGGCGCGTGCCGGTGCTGCTGGTCGCGGCACCGCGGCGCGACGGCATCGACGCGCTGACCGCCGCCATCGACCGCCACCAGCAATGGCTCGACGGCGAAGGCCGCCGCGCCCGGCGCCGCGCGCTCCAGGCGCGCCACTGGCTCGAGCAATCCGTGCGCGACCGCTTCGGCCGCGAAGGACTGAAGCGGTGCGGTTCGCTTGATGTGATGCCGGGACAGTCGCCCTTCGCGCGCTACAGGGAAATCGTCGCGGAGCTGCTTAGCTCTCGGTGAGTGGCCGTCTCGCGCCATGTCGAACGCTCAAGATGCGAACCTCGTCCGACTCGATGGCGTAGAAGATCAGATAAGGGTAACGCCGTATGGGCATCATGCGGACACCCGGTCGATATTTTGGATGCCCCATTCGCGGAAAGTGTCCCAACATAGCCGCGGTATTGCGAATGACCGCTTCCACCTGCATCGCGGCAGCCGGATTGTTCTGTTTGATGTAGTCGGCGATAGCGTCCAGTTCCGAGAGCGCCGCCCTCGTGAACCTGACTTTCATCCCTTTCGGAATTTCGCGAAGACCGCCCCGACCTCTTCATCGGTCGCGAAGTTCCCCGTGCGCGCGTCTTCAAGTCCGCGATCGACGGCCTGCTTGTCCTCCTCGGTCAATTCGTAGGGTGCGATCAGTTCGTATTCGAGCGCCTGCAGCGAGGCGACGGCTTGTTCCTGTGCCGCCTCCGGCCAGGCTTCAATGCGTTTCAAAATTTCCTGCAGGTCCTTCAACATGGCTTGACTATACCAAATCAACCCGCAACGAGCATCATCGTTGCTGTTGCTACTCCTTCTCCTCCTCGCCCGACTCCGGCTTTTCCTCGCTTTCGACGCGGTACTCGCCGCCGAACCATTTCGCGAGGTCGATGTCGGCGCAGCGCTTGGAGCAGAACGGGCGATAGCGCAGCACGGCCGGCTTGCGGCAGATCGGGCAGCGCGTCTTCAAGATCGCGACCTTGTCGCTTCCGTCCTTGGTCATCGCTCGCTCCGGCGACCGCTACTCCGGGACGATATCGTACCGGTCCGGCGCCATCGACGCATCGGCAACGAGATCGAGCGTCGCGCCCAGGCGCCGGCGCGTCCATTCCAGCGAGGCGCGCTCGGCCTGCAGCGCCGCGATCACGGCCGGCGCTGCGCGCGCGCTGAAGCGCCGCGCCGGCGCGCTGCCCGCCTGGCGCAGCGCGGCGCGCAGCAGCGCGAAGCCGGTGGTCGATGCCGAGCGCATGCGCCCGCCGCCGGCGCAGGCGGCGCAGGGCTCGGCCATGAGCTGCGCCAGCGACGGCCGGCCGCGCCGGCGCGTCAGCTCGACCAGCCCGGCCGGCGTCATGCCCAGCACGTCCACCTGCTGCGGGTCGCCCGCCGTCGCGCGCCTGAGCGCCTCGACCACGCGCTTGCGCCGCGGCGGCGCGGCGAGGCGCAGGAAGTCGACCACGACGATGCCGCCGATGTCGCGCAGGCGCAGCTGGCGCGCGATCTCGTCGGCGGCCTCGAGGTTCACCGCCAGCGCCGCGTCGGCCTCTGCGCCGCCGCTTTGCTGCCCCGCCATGTCGACGTCGATCACGGCCATCGCCTCGAGCTCGTCGACGACCAGCTCGCCGCCGCGCTTCAGGCGCACATGACGCGCCAGGGCCGCGTCGATCTGGTCCTCGACCTCGTGCCGCGCGAGCAGGGCGCCGCCGTCGTGGCGGCGCACGAGGCTTTCCAGCTCGGGCGCCAGGCGGCGGATTTCCGCGCGCAGGCGGTTCATGAGATCGGCGTCGTCGCAGCGCACGGACTCGAGCGTGCCGGCATGGGCCAGGACCGCGCGCAGCACCGGGTCGGGCGCCGGCACCAGCGTCGCGGGCGCGCCGCCGCCGCGCGCCGCCGCCTGACGCCACGACTCGATCAGCGCCTTCGCCTCCGCCGCCATCGCCGCCGGCGTCGCGTCGGCGGCGGACGGCTGCAGCATGAACCCGTCCGTCGCCGTGTCGATCCCGGCCAGGCCCGTGGCGGCGGACTCGAAACGCTCCGGGTCCAGCCGCCGCGCGCGCTCCAGCCCGGGCTGGCCCGGGCGCAGGGTCAGGTAGCGCCCGACCACGAGCGGCCGGTCCGTCAAGCCCGCGCCCTTGTCGCCGGCGGCGTCCTTGGTCACCTGGACGATGACGGCCTCGCCCTCGTGGGGCGGCCTGGCGCCGCGGCGGAGCGACAGGAACCCGGCCTTGTCCGCGCCGATCTCGACGAAGGCCGCGCCCTGGTCGCGCCGCAGCGCCGTGACGCGGCCGCGGATGACGGCGCCGACTCGGCTCTCCCGCTCCGGCCGCAGCAGCAAAAGCTCGACCAGCCGGCCGCGCTCGATGAGCGCCGCGCGCGTCTCGCCCGGCAGATGGTCGACCAGGATCTCGTCGATCGCGCCCTTCGCGCTCATGACCGGCGGCTCACGTGCGGCCCTCGATCGCGTAGCCGAACCCGCGCAGCATCTGCGCCGTCTCGAACAGCGGCAAGCCCACCACGTTGGAGTAGGAGCCGTTGATCCAGCGCACGAACAGCGCGGCGCGGCCCTGGATCGCGTAGCCGCCCGCCTTGCCGTGCCACTCGCCGCCGGCGAGATAGCGCTGCCGTTCCGCCGCGTCGACCCGCTTGAACATGACCACGGTGGTGACCAGCCGCTCGGCGATGCGCCCGTCCGGCGCGACCAGCGCCACGGCGCCAAGCACGCGATGGCGCCGGCCCGACAGCAGGTCGAGGCATCTGCCGGCCGTCTCGGCGTCCTCGGCCTTGGGCAGGGCGCGCCGGCCGCAGGCGACGACCGTGTCGGCGGCCAGCACGAAGGCGCCGGGATGGCGCCCCGCCACCGCGCGCGCCTTCTCTTCCGCCAGGCGCCGGGCGAGGTCGGGCGGCAGCTCGCCGCGGCGCGGATGCTCGTCGATCTCGGCCGGGTCGACCTGGTCGGGCACGATGCCGACCTGGCGCAGAAGCTCAAGCCGCCGCGGCGAGGCCGAGGCGAGCACCAGTCGCTGCGTCTCCGGATTTGGTGGCCCGCGGCGCCCCAACTGGCCGGTTGCGGGGCCCATCGGCCGGCCCGATCACTTGAAACGGAAGGTGATGCGGCCCTTGGTCAGGTCGTAGGGCGTCATCTCGACGTTCACCCGGTCGCCCTGCAGCACGCGGATGCGGTTCTTGCGCATCTTCCCCGAGGTATGCGCGAGGACCATGTGATCGTTGTCCAGCTTCACGCGGAACATGGCATTGGGCAGGATTTCGACGACGGTGCCGGGAAACTCGATCAAGTCTTCCTTGGCCATCAGCGCTCCATGGCAGTCCGGCCCGGCTCCTCACCCCGAAGTGGGCCGGCGGCATCATTAGCGCAAAGAGGCGCGCCCGCAAAGCATCGATCTTAAGCATTTCGCCCGCCCGATCCGGCGCGGCAGTCATGCAACCCCGGCCGTTGCGCGCCCCGCGCCGGTCGTGGTCCCTTCGGCCGCCATGGACACGGAACCGATAGCGGCGGGCGCCGCCCGGCCGTCGCGCCAGGACATGCGGCTGGCGCTGGTCCTGATGTACATCGCGCCGCTGTTGTTCACCGGCAACCAGGTGATGGCGCGGGCCGCCGCCGGGCTGTTCCCGCCCTTCGCCATGGCGTTCTGGCGCTGGATGCTGGCGGTGCTGCTGTTCCTGCCGTTCATCGGGCCCGAGCTGTGGCGCAAGCGCCGCGGCGTGCTGGCCGAATGGCGCGACCACCTCGTGCTCGGCGCGCTCGGCATGGGCGTGTGCGGCGCCGCGGTCTATATCGGCGCGGCCACGACGACCGCGACGAACATCGGCATCATCTACGGCGCCTCGCCGGTGCTGATCGTGGCGCTCGCCGGCGCGCTCTACGGCGAGCGGCTGACGCTCCGCGCCGTCGCCGGCATCGCGCTGGCGCTCGCCGGCATGCTGTGGATCATCCTGCGCGGCGACATCGGCGCCATGGCGCGGCTCGAGTTCACCGAGGGCGACCTCTGGATCGCGTCGGCGTCGTTCTCCTGGGCGATCTATTCCGTGCTGCTGACGCACCGGCCGAGCGTGCTGACGGTGCTGACGCGGCTGGCCGTCAACATGATCGCCGGCATCGTCGTGCTGTTCCCGTTCGTGCTGTGGGAGACCGCGACGGTCGGGCCGCCGCCGGCCGACTGGCGCTCGCTCGCCATCGTCGTGTTCCTGGCGTTCGTGCCCTCGATCGGCGCCTATCAATGCCACGCACGGGTGCAGAAGGTGCTGGGCGCCTCGGGCACGGCGCCGATGCTCTATGTCGGACCGCTCTACAGCGTGGTCGTCGCCTGGATCACGCTGGGCGAGGCGCCGCGGCTCTTCCACCTCTTGGGCGCGCTGATGATCCTGCCCGGCGTCTATCTCGCGACCTGGCGCCCGCCCGCGCGCGCGTCGGCCACGGTGTCGTAGCCCCGCAGCTGCGGGAAGCGCCAGACCACCAGCGCCGTGCAGGCGACCGTGGCGAGGCCGCCCAGCATGATCGCGAACGGCGCGCCCAACACCGCCGCCGTCATGCCCGCCTGCAGCTCGCCGATGCGCGGCCCGCCGCGGAAGAAGATCAGCGCGATGCTGGCGACGCGGCCGCGCAGATGGTCCGGCGTCAGCACCTGGCGCAGCGTGGCGCGGATCACGGTCGACACCGTGTCGGCCGCGCCGAAGAGCGCCAGCATGGCGAAGGACAGCCAGATCGACCGCGACACGCCGACGATCGCCAGCGCCGTGCCGTAGAGGCCGACGCACGCGATCAGGAGCGGCCCCTGCCAGCGCAGCCGGTGCCACCAGGCCAGCACCAGGCTGGTGGCGACCGCGCCGAGCGGCTGCCCGGCCGCCAGCAGCCCGTAGCCCTGCACGCCCGAGTCGAACACGACCTCGGCCAGGATCGGCAGCAGCACGCCGACCGTGGCGAAGCACGAGGCGAAGAAGTCGAGCAGGTACGTGCTCCACAGCATCGGCGTCCCGCGCACGAAGCGCGCGCCCTCGGCGAAGGCGGCCAGGCTGGGCTGCGCGCGGATCGCGTCGTCGGGCCGGCTGAGGCGCATGGCCGCCAGGCACAGCGCCGGCACGGCGAAGCTCGCCGCGATCACCCAATAGGCGGCAGCGATCGACCACGCCTCGATCAGGAACGCGCCCGCCAGCGGCGCGGCGATCGCCGACAGGCGGAAGGCGAGCGCGAACAGGCTGATCGCGTGCGACAGGTGGCTTGCCGGCACGGTCGCCGGCACCATCGATTGCCGGGCCGGGGTGTCGAACCCGGACAGCGCCGCGCCCGCGGCCGAGATCAGGTAGAGCAGCGCGACCGAGGCGCCGCCCAGCGCCGTCGCCAGCGCCAGGACGGCGGCGACCAGGAACACGCACAGCCGCGTCCACATCATCAGCCGGCGCCGGTCGAGCGCGTCGGCCAGGATGCCGCCGCTGATGCCGAACACCACGATCGGCAGCAGGCGCGCGAGCCCCATGCCGCCCAGCCCCGCCGCCGCGCCGCTCAGCTCGAAGCGGAAGCCGAGCAGCGACACCGGTAGCGTGCTGCCGACCAGCAGCTCGAACACGTGCCAGTTGATGGCGAAGAGCTGCATGTTGGCCGCGAGGTCGGCCGCCAGCTGCGCCGTCCACAGCAGGCGGAACTCGCGATAGCCCCAGGCGCTGAAGCGGGGCGCGGCCGGAAGAGCGGTCATCGCCGGGCAGCATAGGCGGACCCCGACGCGTCGACCACGATCGAAAACCGCGCCCGGCCCTGCGAAATCGATCGTCGCGCCGGCCGGAAGCTTCCCGTATGATCGCGGCAATCCCCACGGAGCCACGCGACGCAAGCCGCGCCCCATGCTCGCCTACATCATCCGCCGCATCCTGCTGATGATCCCGACCCTGCTCGGCATCATGGTGATCAACTTCGTGGTGATCCAGGCGGCGCCCGGCGGGCCGGTCGAGCAGATGATCGCCCAGATCCGCGGCCGCGCGGTCGAGGCGACCGCCCGCTTCTCCGGCCAGGCCGGCGAGACGGCGCAGCAGGGAGGCCAGCGCCCGGCCGGGCAGGCCGGCGGCACGACGGCCGAGAAGTACCGCGGCGCGCGCGGCCTCGACCCCGAGTTCATCAAGCAGATCGAGAAGCAGTTCGGCTTCGACAAGCCGATGCACGAGCGCTTCGTGCTGATGATGGGCAACTACCTGCGCTTCGACTTCGGCACGTCGTATTTCCGCGACCAGAGCGTGGTGCGGCTCGTCATCGAGAAGATGCCGGTGTCGATCTCGCTGGGCCTGTGGACCACGCTCCTGGTCTACATGGTCTCGATCCCGCTCGGCGTCGCCAAGGCGGTGCGCGACGGCAGCCGCTTCGACGTCATGACCAGCGGCGCCATCATCGTCGGCTACGCCATCCCGGGCTTCCTGTTCGCGGTGCTGCTGATCGTGCTGTTCGCCGGCGGGCGCTACCTCGACTGGTTTCCCCTCCGCGGCCTGTGGTCCGACCAGTGGAGCGGCGCGAGCTGGGGCCAGCGCCTGAGCTCGCTCGCCTTCTACGCCGACTATTTCTGGCACATGGTCCTGCCGGTGACGGCCATGGTCGTCGGCGGCTTCGCCACGCTGACGATGCTGACCAAGAACTCGTTCCTCGAGGAGATCAACAAGCAGTACGTCATGACGGCGCGCGCCAAGGGCCTGAGCGAGAACCGCGTGCTGTACGCCCACGTGTTCCGCAACGCCATGCTGATCGTGATCGCCGGCTTCCCCGGCGCCTTCATCTCGGTGCTGTTCACCGGCTCGCTCTTGATCGAGATCATCTTCTCGCTCGACGGGCTCGGCCTGCTGGGGTTCGAGGCGGCGATCAACCGCGACTACCCGGTCATGTTCGCCTCGCTCTACTTCTTCACGCTGCTCGGGCTGCTGATGGGGCTGGTCGGCGACCTGATGTACGTCGTGATCGACCCGCGCATCGACTTCGCCAGCCGCAGGGTCTAGGCGATGGCGCTCGTGAAGCTCTCGCCCATCAACCGCCGGCGGCTGCACAACTTCCGCGCCAACCACCGGGGCTACTGGAGCTTCTGGCTGTTCCTGGCGCTGTTCTTCGTCAGCCTGTTCGCCGAGCTGATCGCCAACGACAGGCCGATCCTCGTGCGCTACGACGGCGCCTTCTACACGCCGTTCCTCAAGGCCTACCCCGAGACCACGTTCGGCGGCTTCTTCGAGACCGAGGCCGAGTACCGCGACCCCGAGGTCAGGAAGCTGATCGAGGCCAAGGGCTGGATGGTCTTCCCGCTCATCCCCTACAACTACAGCACCGTCATCGCCGACCTGCCGACGCCGGCGCCGGCGCCGCCTTCGGCCAGGAACTGGCTCGGCACCGACGACCAGGCGCGCGACGTCGTGGCGCGCATCATCTACGGCTTCCGCATCTCGGTGCTGTTCGGCCTGATCCTGACGGTCCTGAGCTCGATCGTCGGGGTCGTCGCCGGGGCGGTGCAGGGCTATTTCGGCGGCTGGACCGACCTTTTGTTCCAGCGCTTCATGGAGATCTGGTCCGGCCTGCCGACGCTCTATCTCCTCATCATCCTCGCCTCGATCGTGCAGCCGAACTTCTGGTGGCTGCTCGGGCTCATGCTGCTGTTCTCGTGGATGGCGCTGGTCGGCGTGGTGCGCGCCGAGTTCCTGCGCGCGCGCAACTTCGACTACGTGCGCGCCGCCCGCGCGCTGGGCGCGCGCGACGCCACCATCATGTTCCGCCACGTGCTGCCCAACGCCATGGTGGCGACGCTGACCTTCCTGCCCTTCATCCTCAACGGCTCGATCACCACGCTGACGGCGCTCGACTTCATCGGCTTCGGCCTGCCGGCGGGCTCGCCCTCGCTCGGCGAGCTGTTGAACCAGGGCAAGAACAACCTGCAGGCGCCCTGGCTCGGCATCTCGGCCTTCTTCGTCATCGCCGTGATGCTGAGCCTGCTGGTCTTCGTCGGCGAGGCGGTGCGCGACGCGTTCGATCCGCGCAAGACCTTCACCGGAGAGACGCGGTGACGGAAACTCTGCTGGAGGTGCGCGACCTCGGCGTCGAGTTCCGCACGCCCGGCCGCACGGTGACGGCGGTCAGGGGCGCCAGCTTCACGCTCGACAAGGGCGAGACCCTGGCGCTGGTCGGCGAGAGCGGATCGGGCAAGTCGGTGACGGCGCTGTCGATCCCGCAGCTCCTGCCCTATCCCCTGGCGCATCATCCGACCGGCAGCATCCGCTTCGCCGGGCGGGAGATGATCGGCGCCGACGAGCGCACGCTGCGCTCGATCCGCGGCGACCGCGTCACCATGGTGTTCCAGGAGCCGATGACCAGCCTCAACCCGCTGCACCATGTCGAGCGCCAGATCACCGAGGTGCTGCAGCTGCACAAAGGCTTGAGCGGGCCGGCGGCGCGGGCGCGCGTGCTGGAGCTGCTGCAGCTGGTCGGCATCCGCGACGCCGAGAAGCGGCTCGGCGCCTATCCGCACGAGCTCTCGGGCGGGCAGCGCCAGCGCGTCATGATCGCCATGGCGCTGGCGAACGAGCCGGACCTCTTCATCGCCGACGAGCCGACCACCGCGCTCGACGTCACCATCCAGGCGCAGATCCTGAAGCTGGTGAACGAGCTGCAGCGGCGCTTCGGCATGGCGATCCTGTTCATCACGCACGACCTGACGATCGTGCGCAAGATCGCCGACCGCGTCTGCGTCATGACCAGCGGCGAGATCGTCGAGCAGGGCCCGGTCGAGGACGTCTTCGATCGCCCGCAGCACGAGTACACGAAGCGCCTTCTGGCGGCGCAGCCCAAGGGCCGGCCCGACCGGCCGCTCGAATCGACGCCGCTTCTGACCGGCAGCGACATCAAGGTCTATTTCCCGATCAAGGCCGGGCTGCTGCGCCGCACGGTCGACCACGTCAAGGCGGTCGACGGCGTGTCGATCGAGCTTGCCAGCGGCCGCACGGTCGGCGTCGTGGGCGAAAGCGGCTCGGGCAAGACGACGCTGGGCCTGGCGCTGCTGCGCCTGATCAAGAGCACCGGCTCGATCCGCTTCGCCGGCGAGGAATTGCAGGGCAAGGACGCCGGCACGCTCCGGCCCTTGCGCCGCCAGATGCAGGTCGTGTTCCAGGACCCCTTCGCGAGCCTGAGCCCGCGCCTGTCGATCGGCCAGATCGTCGCGGAGGGCTTGAGCATCCACAAGCTGGGCGGCACGCCGGCGGAGCGCGAGAAGCTGATCGTCGCGGCGCTGGAGGAGGTCGGCCTCGATCCCGAGTCGCGCCACCGCTACCCGCACGAGTTCTCCGGCGGGCAGCGCCAGCGCGTCGCGATCGCGCGCGCCATGGTGCTGAAGCCCAGGTTTGTCGTGTTGGATGAACCCACCTCGGCGCTCGACGTCTCGGTGCAGGCGCAGATCGTCGACCTCCTGCGCGCGCTGCAGGCCAGGCACGGGCTCGCCTACATGTTCATCAGCCACGACCTGCGCGTGGTGCGCGCGCTGGCCGACGCCGTGATCGTGCTGCGCAACGGCAAGGTGGTCGAGCAGGGCCCGACCGAGCGCATCTTCGCCGCCCCGCGCGAGGACTACACCAAGGCCCTGATCGCCGCGGCCTTCGAGCTCGAGACCGCGCGGGAAGGCGTGACGGCGACGTGAACGAAGAGGGACCCCGATGGCGCTTCTGATGAGGACCGACAGCGACCGCGCGCCGTGGTGGCGCGACGAGGTCGCCAAGCTCCTCCCCGACCTCGACTTCCGCATCTACCCGGAGACGGGTAGAATCGAGGACATCGAGTACGCGCTGGTCTGGCGGCCGCCGCAAGGGCTGCTGCGGAGCCTGCCGTCCCTGAAGGCGATCTTCTCCCTCGGCGCCGGCGTCGACCACGTGTTCGCGGACCCGAACCTGCCCGAGGGCGTGCCGGTGGTGCGCCTGATCGACGTGCAGCTCACGCGGCAGATGACCGAGTACGCCGTCTGGCACGTGCTGCGCTTCCATCGCAACGGCCCGGAATACGAGGCGCAGCAGCGCCAGCGCGTCTGGCGCGAGGTCGCGTTGACGCAGACCGTCGAGCGCCGCGTCGGCGTGATGGGCCTGGGCGAGATCGGCGGCGCGGTCGCGCGCGCGCTGGTCGGGTTCGGCTTCGACGTCGCGGGCTGGTCGCGCGGCCCCAAGTCGATCCCCGGTGTCGCGAGCTTCGCCGGCCGCGAGAAGCTGCACGACTTCCTCGCGCGCAGCGAGATCGTCGTCTGCGTCCTGCCGCTGACCCCCGACACGACCGACATCCTCGACGCGCGCGCCTTCGCCGCCATGCCGCGGGGCGCCTGCGTCATCAACATCGGCCGCGGCCCTCACCTGGTCGAAAGCGACCTCGTGGCCGCGCTCGACGCCGGCCACGTCGCCGGCGCCGCGCTCGACGTGTTCCGCACCGAGCCGCTGCCCCAGGACTCGCCGCTCTGGTCGCATCCGGCGGTCACGCTCACGCCGCACATCGCCGGGATGATCGACCCGCGCTCGGCCGTGCAGCAGGTGGTCGCCAACATCCGGCGCATCCGCGCCGGCGAGAAGCCGCTGAACATCGTCGATCCGCGCGCGGGGTATTAGCGCCCCTACCCCTCCAGCGACTTCGCCGCGCGCGCGATCTGCTCGCCGAAATCGCGCAGGAACACCGAGCCGCGCACCGTGCGCTGCAGCAGCACGCTGCGCCGGTCGGCCTCGTCCGGCTTGCGCCGGACGTAGTCGAGCTGGCTCAGCCGGTCGATGGCGCGCGTGATCGCCGGCTTGGAGACGTTGAGCGACGCCGCCAGGCCGCGCACCGTATGCGGCTGCGGCGTCAGGTACACGGTCAGCATCAGCGCCATCTGCCGCGCGGTCAGGTCCGGCCCTTCGCCGCGCACGCTGCCGGTCAGCGCCCGGCGCCAGATCTCGAGCCCGTGATGGGCGGTCAGGGTCTTGGGCATGCAGGCGATCGTTTCGTTGGCGGATCGAGGCTAAGCGCTCCGGGCCGTCCGGTACAAGCAGGGCCCGGACCCTACCTCCCGAACCGCTCCCTGATCAGCGCGTAGACCGCGCGCAGCGCCATGGCCTCGCCGCCTTCCGGGCGGCCGGGTCGGGCGCGGCCGTTCCAGGCGTAGAGGTCGAAATGCGCCCAGCGCGTGGTGTCGGCGACGAACTCCTTGAGGAACAGCGCCGCGGTGATCGCGCCGGCGAAGCTCGAGTCGGAGATGTTGTTCAGGTCGGCCACCTTGCTGTCCAGCCCCGGGCGGTAGGGCCGCCACAGCGGCAGGCGCCACATCGGATCGGCCTCGTCGCGGCCATGGCGCAGAAGGTCGTCGGCGAGGTCGTCGTGGTCGGTGAACAGCGCCGGCAGGTCGGGCCCCAGCGCCACGCGCGCGGCGCCCGTCAGCGTGGCGAAGTCGACCAGCAGCTCGGGCTTGTCGCGGTCGGCCTCGGCGAGCGCGTCGGCCAGGATCAGCCGTCCCTCGGCATCGGTGTTGCCGATCTCGACCGTCAGGCCCTTGCGCGTGCGCAGCACGTCGAGCGGGCGGAATGCCGTGCCCGACACCATGTTCTCGACCGCCGGAATCAGCACGCGCAGGCGCAGTCTGAGCTTCGACGCCATGATCAGCGAGGCGAGGCCCAGCGCGTGCGCCGCCCCGCCCATGTCCTTCTTCATCAGCTTCATGCCGGCGCTCGGCTTCAGGTCGTAGCCGCCCGAATCGAAGCACACGCCCTTGCCGACCAGCGTGACGCGCGGCGCCCGGGCCGGTCCCCACGAGATGTCGATCAGCCGCGGCGCCCGCGCGCTGCCCTTGCCGACCGCATGGATCATCGGGTAGTCGCGCTTCAGAAGCGCGTCGCCGACGATGACGCTGCACTGCGCGCGGTGCCGGCGCGCCAGCGCCTTGGCGGCGTCGGCCAGCTCCGCGGGCCCCAGGTCGGCCGCCGGCGTGTTGATGAGATCGCGCACGAGGTAGACGGCCTCCGCCACGTGCACGACGTGGTCGCGGTCGGCCGCGCGCGGCCACACAAGGTCGATGGGCTTGCGCTCGCGCTTGCGATAGCGGCCGAAGGCGTAGTGGCCCAGCGCCCAGCCCAGCGCCGCGCGCGTGGCCTGGCGGCGGTCGTATTTCGCGTCCAGCGCATAGCGCCCGGCCGGCAGGCGCGACGGCAGGTCGGCCAGCGCCCACAGCGAGTCCTCGGCGCCGGCGCCCCCATCGGTGCCGACGAACACGCGCGCGAGCCGTCCGTTGCGGCCCGGCAGCAGGGCGATCTGCCCGGCCTTGGCCTTGAATCCCGTCGATTCGAGCCAGGCCACGGTCCGCGTGGATCCGGCCTCGAGCCGCTTCTTCAGGTCGGCCGCGCCGACCGGCACGACCGGCACGGTCTCGGGCGACGGGCGCGGCGCGAAGCAATCGAGCATGGGTCACTCCTTTCAAGGGAGCGTGACCATGCCCGAAAAGCCGACGCGGCGAAACGGGTCAGCCGGCGCGACCGGAAAACGCGAACGGGCGCCGGCTCATCGACCGGCGCCCGTCCCGAGCAGGGGCCCACGACGCCTCAACGGCGGCCCCGACCGCCCTCAGCTTCCGATCACGCCGCCGTCCTTCTTGACGACGGCGATGACCGACGGCCGCGGCGGCAACTCCGCGTTGAAGTCGGGCCAGCGCGTCGAGGGCTTCTCGAAGGTCGAGCCCTTGTCCTCGGCCGGATGCTGGATCGCCAGGAACAGCGTCTTGTCGTCCGGCGTCAGGCAGGGCCCGCACACCTCGGCCCCGGTCGGCGCCTGGTAGAACAGCCGGGTCAGCGCCCGGCCGGGGCCGCGTACATCGGCCAGGTACACGCCGTCGGCCACCTGCGCCGCGCTCGGCGCGCCGTCGGTGGCGATCAGCATGCGGCCCTTGGAATCGAAGGCGCAGTTGTCCGGGCAGGACAGCCAGCCGTTTTCCGACGTCGCGCGGTGATACACCGTGCCCGCGTCGATCCCCGGCTTGCCGGCGACCAGGAACATGTTCCACGTCGCATCGGGCGCGACATGGTCCGCGTTCTTGCCAGACCCGCCCGGCGGCACGATCTCGATGATGTGCCCGTGCCGGTTGTCGGCGCGCGGGTTGGCCTTGTCGACCTTGTCGGCCGTACGCCGCGAGTTGTTGGTCAGGATGACGAAGACGCTGCCGGTGACCGGGTTCGGCTCGACGTCCTCGGGCCGGTCCATCGGCGTCGCCTTCAGGAGGTCGGCGGCCTTGCGGGCGTAGATCAGCACCTCGCCCTGGTCCTTGAACCCGTTGGCCTCGGTGAGCGGCCCCTGGCCGTGCACCAGCGGCAGCCAGGCGAGCTTGCCGTCGTCCTTGAACTGCGCGACGTGGAGCGTGCCCGAATCGAGCAGGCGCAGGTTGGCCGCGCGGTTGCCCGGGTCGTACTTGCCGGACGTGACGAACTTGTAGACGTAGTCGCCGCGCTCGTCGTCGCCCATGTAGAAGACGACCTGGCCGCTCTTGTCGACCACGGCATGCGCGCCCTCGTGCTTGAAGCGGCCGAGGGCCGTGCGCTTCATCGGCGTCGACGCCGGGTCATGAGGGTCGATCTCGACCATCCAGCCGAAGCGGTTGACCTCGTTCGGCTCCTTCGTCACGTCGAAGCGCGCGTGATGCCTGGACCAGGAATACCAGGCCTTGCTGGTGATGCCGTAGCGCTTGTGCATCGCCGCGTCCGGCGTGCTTGCCGCGTCGCCACCGAAATACCCGTTGAAGTTCTCCTCCGCCGTGACGACCGTGCCCCAGGGCGTCACGCCGCCGGCGCAGTTGTTGAGCATGCCCAGCACCTTCGTGCCGGTCGCGTCGGCCCCGGTCTTGAGCCGCGCATGGCCCGCCGCCGGCCCGGTCAAGGTCATGGGCGTCGTGCCGGTGATGCGGCGGTTGTACTTGCTGTTCCCCACCACTTGCCATTTGCCGCCCGTCTTCCTGACCTCGACGACCGACGCGCCGTGTGCCGCCAGCTCGATCTCCGTCTGCCCCTTGGACGTGGCGAGCGCGGCGTCGCTCCCGGCCGGCAGGCCGGGCCACATCAGGCCGGCGATCGTGTATTCGTGGTTCACGAACAGCAGCCCGTTCTCGCTGTTGCTCGAGCCGATCGGCAGCGGCAGGTAGCCGAGGAAGTCGTTGTTGTAGCCGAACTGCATCTCCTGCGCGGCCACGCTCTGCCTGCTCACGTCGAAGGCGGGCGAGTCGGTCGAGATGCGGTCGCCCCAGCGGATCACGACCTGCGTCTCGTAGCCCTCCGGCACGTGGTCGCGCTCGTCCAGCGTATGCGCGATCTCCTTGAACGCGAAGCTCGACGGCCCCGCCGCCAGCGCCTCGCCCGCGCCCAAGAGGCCGGTCGAGCCGAGGCCCGCCACGGCGGCGCCCGCGCCCAGGGCCCGGAGCGCGGCACGGCGGCTCAGGCGCCGTTCGATCACCTCGCCGATGGTCGGCTCGGTGGACGGATTGACGCCGACGTTCTCGCCGTCGTCGATGCGGCCGAACACATCGGCCTCGCGGTCGATCTCACCCATGTCCCGGCTCCTCTGCCTGTGTGGGGAAAGCCGGGCGCGATCATCCGCCGGCGCGGTGTCGCGGATGTTGCGGATCGGTGATGTTTGCGTGAACTACAGGTTGACCGGCCGCAGGTGGCCCGCGAACTGGCGCGTGCAGGCGGACCAGGAGTAGCGCGCGGCGTGGTCGCGCGCCGCCTGGCGCGAGAGCGTGAGCGCCCTGAGGCAGGCCGCGCGCAGGTCCTCGTCGAGCGCCGCGCCGGCCGCATCGGCGACGACGTCGATCGGGCCGGTGACCGGGTAGGCGGCGACCGGCGCGCCGCAGGCCATGGCCTCGAGCAGCACCAGGCCGAACGTGTCGGTGCGCGACGGGAACACGAACACGTCGGCGCTGTCGTAGTAGCGCGCCAGCTCCGCCTGCGGCATCACGCCGGCATAGCGGACGTTCGGATATTTCGACTTCAGCTCGTCGAGCTGCGGGCCCTCGCCGACCACCCATTTCGTCCCGGGCAGGTCGAGCGCCAGGAAGGCCTCGACGTTCTTCTCGACCGCGACCCGGCCGACATAAAGGAAGATCGGCCGCGCATCGGCGAGCAGCGCACGGTCGCCCGGCCGGAAGATATCCGTGTCGACGCCGCGCGACCACAGCACCACGCGGTCGAAGCCGCGCGCCTCGAGGTCGCGCTTGACCGTCGGCGTCGGCACCATGACGCGGCTCGCGGGCGCATGGAACCGGCGCAGGACCGCGTAGGTCGGCGCCAGCGGCACGCCGAAGCGATGCCGGACGTATTCGGGGAAGCGCGTATGGTAGGCCGTGGTGAAGCCGAGCCCCTTGGCCAGGCAGTAGCCGCGCGCCGCCCAGCCCAGCGGTCCTTCGGTCGCGATATGGACCGCCTCGGGCCGGAAATCGTCGAGCATGCGCCCGACGCCGCGGCCGGGCAGCACCGACAGCCGGATCTCGGGATAGGTCGGGCAGGGCAGGGTGCGGAAATCCAGCGGCGTGATCATGTCGACCGCGTGGCCCAGCCGTTCCAGCTCGCCCTTCGTCTGCGTCAGCGTGCGCACGACGCCGTTCACCTGCGGGGTCCAGGCGTCCGTGACGATGGCGATCCGCATCGCGGCGGCCTCGCCCGGCTCGGGCCCGGGCGACGGCGCCGGCCGGGCCATGGAAGCGGTCATGCCGTGCGCGCGAGCGTGCGGTGGAGGTCGAACTGCCGTTCCGACACCCAGTGCACGATCGACAGATCGCCCTCGTGCGATTCGACCAGGGCGGTGCAGCTTTCGACCCAGTCGCCGTCGTTGCAGTAGAGCACCCCGTCCACCGTCCTGATCTCCGCCTTGTGGATATGCCCGCAGACCACGCCGTCGACGCCGCGCCGTCGCGCCTCGGCCGCGAGCGCGCGCTCGAAATCGTCGACGTACTTGACCGCGTTCTTGACCTTGGCCTTGAGCACCGCCGAGAACGACCAGTACGGATAGCCCAGCCGCCGCCGCGCCAGGTTCAGCGCGTTGTTGGCGGCGAGCGCCAGCGAATAGGCCTTGTCGCCGAGCCGCGCCAGCCACGGCGCGTAGCGCACCACGCCGTCGAACGCGTCGCCGTGGATCACCAGAAGCTGCCTGCGGTCGGCGGTCTCGTGCACCGCTTCGCCCATCAGCATCACGCCGCCCAGCTGCAGGCCCAGGTAGTCGCGCAACACCTCGTCGTGGTTGCCGGCGACGTAGACGACGTTGGTGCCCTTGCGCGCCTTGCGCAGCAGCTTCTGGATCACGTCGTTGTGCGTCTGGTGCCAGTACCACGAGCGCTTCAGCCGCCAGCCGTCGATGATGTCGCCGACCAGGTAGAGATGGTCGGACTCGGTATGGCGCAGGAAGTCGAGCAGGAACTCGGCCTTGCAGCCGCGCGTGCCGAGATGGACGTCGGAGATCCAGATGCTGCGGTAGCGCCGCACCGTGCGGTGGCGGGATCGTTCTATGCCGTCGGGAGCCATGGCAGCGCTGCAATATCTATGGATGTCCGCTGCTGAATTCGTTTCCTCAATACAATATGTTGATGTAATCTGGAAAGAGAAACTTGACAGATCCTGCCGGAAAATAAATAATTCATTCAACCGTAACATTAGATTCACGATGATCGCACGGGCGGAACATTCGACCGGCGCGCGGCTGCTCGTCGTGCACAACCCGATTTCGGGCTGGCCGGTCGCGGGCTGGTTCCGGCGCCGCCTGCTCGCCCGCGTCGTCGCCCGGCTCAGGCGCGCGGGCGCGCGCGTCGAGGTCAGGCGCACCGCGGCGCGCGGCGATGCCGAGCGCTTCGCCCGCGCGGCCCTGGCCCAGGGCTTCGAGCGGATCGTCGTCGCGGGCGGCGACGGCACGATCAACGAGGCGGCCAACGCCCTCGCGGGCTCGGCTCTGCCGCTGGCCGTCGTGCCGCTCGGCACCGCCAACGTGCTGGCGGCCGAGATCGGCCTCGGCGGCGGCGCGGATGCCATCGCGCGGGTGATCCTCGACGGGCGCCCTGCGCGCGTCTCGCTTGGCGCCGTCGGCGGCCGGCGCTTCGTGATGATGGCCGGCATCGGCTTCGACGCGAGGGTCGTGCGCGCGGTCGATCCGGCGGCCAAGCGCTGGCTCGGCAAGCTCGCCTATGTCGCCGCCACGCTGGCCGAGCTCGGGCGCTTCCGGCCGCGGCGCTACGCAATCACGGCCGACGGCAGGCGGTTCGAGGCGGGCTCGGTGATCGTCGCCAAGGGACGGCACTACGCCGGCAATTTCGTCGCCGCGCCCGACGCCAGGCTGGACGACGCCTGCTTCCAGGTCTGCCTGTTCCGGGCCGGCGACCGCCGGGCGATCCTGCGCTATGCCACGGCGCTGGCGCGGGGCCGCCTGCATCGCCTCGACGACGTGACGATCGTGGCCGCGCGCAGCGTCATGGTCGAGCGCCTTGGCGACAGCGCCGTCACCGAGCCGGTGCAGGGCGACGGCGACATCGTCGGCCGCCTGCCCGTGCGAATCGCCGTGCTGCCGCACGCGCTGACGCTGATGGTGCCGGCCGAATCGCCGCTCGGCCGCGCCGCGCCCGGCGACGCCGCCCCGGCGCGGCTTGCGGCGCGCGGCTAGACCGGGCACAAATCACGGCCCTTTCAGCCGCAACCGGAGAACCCGTCGCATGCCCGCGCTCGAGATCGTCATCGGCACCAAGGCCTGGTCGTCCTGGTCGCTGCGCCCCTGGCTCGTGCTCAAGGCCACCGGGCAGAAGTTCAAGGAGACGCTGGTGCCGCTGCGCCGGGTCGGCACCGCTTCCGGCATCCGCCGCCACTCGCCCTCGGGCCGCGTGCCCGTGCTGAAGCACGGCAAGCTCGTGATCTGGGAATCGCTGGCGATCTGCGAATACCTGGCCGAGGCGTTTCCGACGGCGGGCCTGTGGCCCAAGGACAAGTCGGCGCGCGCGCTCGCGCGCGCCGTGTCGGCGGAGATGCATGCGGGCCTCGCGGCGCTGCGCCAGGCCATGCCGATGGACGTCAACGCGCGCCACAAGACGCCGACGTTGACGGACCAGGTCAAGGCCGACATCGCGCGCATCACGCGGATCTGGAAGGACTGCCGCAAGCGTTATGGGAAGGGCGGGCCGTTTCTGTTCGGCAGGTTCTCGATCGCCGACGCCATGTATGCGCCGGTCTGCACGCGCTTCGTTAGCTACGGCGTCAAGCTCGACAAGGTCTCGGCCGACTACGTGAAGGCGGTCATGGCGCAGCCGGCCATGCAGGAATGGATCAAGGACTCCTGATTGGCGGCAGGCCGCCGGCATCATAGAATTTCGCCATGAAGGCGATGCGTGTCTGCCTGCTCCTGCTGCTGGGCCTTTGGCCCGCCGTGCCCGTGCCGCCGGCCGCGGGCGCGGGGCGTGTCGCGCTGGTCATCGGCAACGCGAGCTACGCGGCGATGCCGCTCGCCAACCCGGTCAACGACGCGCGGCTGATGGCCGAGACGCTGCGCGCGCTGGGATTCGAGGTGATCCAGCGCGAGAACGCGTCGAAGCGCGAGATGGAGCTCGCGATCCTCGACTTCGGCGAGAAGCTCAAGAGCGCCGGCGCGGGCGTGTTCTACTACGCGGGCCACGGCCTGCAAGTGCGCGGGCGCAACTACCTGATCCCGGTCGAGGCCGCGATCGAGACCGAGGCCGCGGCGCGCGTCGAGGGCGTCGACGTCGACCTGGTGCTGGCCGAGATGGGCGACGCACGCAACGCCGCCGCCAACATCGTCATCCTCGACGCCTGCCGCAACAACCCGTTCGAGCGCAGGATGCGCGGCGGCGCGCGCGGCCTGGCCGCGATCGACGCCGCCGCCGGCACGCTGATCGCCTACGCCACCGCCCCCGGCTCGACCGCGTCCGACGGCACCGGCACGAACGGGCTCTACACCGAGGAGCTGGTCAAGGCGCTGAAGCAGCCGGGCCTCAAGGCCGAGGAGGTGTTCAAGCGCGTGCGCGTCCAGGTGATGCAGCGCTCGGCCGGCGCGCAGACGCCGTGGGAGTCGTCGTCGCTGACGGGCGAGCTGGTGTTCAACCAGGCCGCCGCCGCGCCGCAAGCGACGTCCATCGCCGCCGCGCCGCAGCCCGCGCCGGCGCAGGCGGCGCCGCCAGCCACCCAGCGCACCGGCGGCGGCGACGACCAGGCCGAGCTCGCCTTCTGGGACGCGATCAAGAACAGCGGCATCCCGGCGGAATTCCGCGCATATCTCGAGAGCTTCCCCAACGGCCGTTTCGCGCCGCTCGCGCGGCTGCGCGCGCAGCAGGGCGGCCCGCAGCCGACCCAGACCGCCGCGGCGCCGGCCGGTGCGGCGCCGCCGCCGCGGCCTCCCGCTCCAGCCGCTCCCGCGGC
>JAKLKW010000274.1 GCA_023150455.1 Alphaproteobacteria bacterium
CTGTTCGCCCCGAGCGCCCTGTTGCCCAGCGGATGGACGGACGACGTGCGCCTGACCATCGATGCGCGCGGCGACATCGCGGCGGTGGATCCCGGCGCACAGCCGGACGGCGCGGAACGCCTCGCCGGCGCCGTGCTGCCCGGCATGCCCAACCTGCACAGCCACGCCTTCCAGCGCGCCATGGCGGGGCTGACCGAGCGCACGGGCGAAGCGGAGGACAGCTTCTGGACCTGGCGCGAGGTGATGTACCGCTTCGTCGGCCTCTTGACGCCGGACGACCTGCTGGCGATCGCGCGCCAGCTCTATGCCGAGATGCTGGCCGCCGGCTTCACCGCCGTGGCCGAGTTCCACTATCTGCATCACGACCCCGAGGGCCGGCCCTATGCCGACCGCGCCCTGATGTCGCGCGCCATCGTCCAGGCCGCGCGCGACACCGGAATCGGCCTGACGCTGCTGCCGGTGCTCTATGTTGCCGGCGGCTTCGGCGGGAAGCCTGCCGGCGCGGGGCAGCGGCGGTTCCTCAACCCGGTCGACCAGTTCCTGCGGCTGACCGACGCGCTGGCGCGTGAGGCGGCCGGCGACGGGCAGCTGCGCGTCGGCATCGCACCGCATTCGCTGCGGGCGGTGCCGCCCGAGGCGCTGCGCGACGTCGTCGCCGGTCTCGGCCGGATCGACCGCACGGCGCCGATCCATATCCATATCGCCGAGCAGATGAAGGAGGTCGAGGACTGCCTGATCTGGTCGGCGCGCCGCCCGGTCGAGTGGCTGCTGGAGCACGCGCCGGTCGACGAGCGCTGGTGCCTGGTGCATGCCACGCACATGAGCGAGGAGGAAACCGCGGCGCTGGCCGGGAGCGGCGCCGTCGCCGGGCTCTGCCCCACCACCGAGGCCAATCTCGGCGACGGGCTGTTCCCGCTGCTGCCTTATGTCGCCGCCGGCGGCGCGCTCGGCATCGGCTCGGACAGCCACATCTCCGTCAGCCCGGTCGAGGAGCTGCGCTGGCTCGAGTACGGCCAGCGCCTGGCGGCGCGGCGGCGGAACGTCGCGGTGCACGCGCGCGGCGCGTCGACCGGCGCCGCGCTCCTCGCCCACGCGCTGGACGGCGGCGCCCGCGCCTCGGCGCGCCCCGTCGGCGCGATCGCGCCGGGCAAGCGGGCCGATCTCGTGGTCCTGGATCCCGATCAGCCGCTGCTGGCCGGCCGCGAGGGCGACCGGCTGGTCGATTCCTGGATCTTCGCCGGCAATGCCCCGGCGGTGCGCGACGTCATGGTCGGCGGCCAATGGGTCGTGCGCGACGGCCGGCACCACGATGCGGAGCGGATCGCGCGCGACTACCGCCAGGTCGTGAAGCGTCTCGCGGCGGCATAGCGCCGCCGCCCGCCCTATTCCGCCGCCCGCCTCCCCGCTGCCGGCGGGTCGAGCACACGGTCGAGCACCCAGTTGGCGAGCTTGTGCACGTGGTGCTCCTTCCACGACAGCCGGCCGGGCGGGCGGGCCTCGGCGCGCATCCCCTTCTGCTGCACCTCGCCGATGGCATTGTCCTCGCCGATCGAGGTTTCCCAGCGTGCGTAGTAGCGCTCGACGACCGCGGCGAAATCGGGGCGCGCGACGGTCGCGCGCGGGAAGCAGAAGCCGACCGTGACCTTGGTGCGCTCCGGCCCGGCGGGCTGGAAATCGAGATACCACATGCAGTCCTGCGTGCAGGCGAGCTGCAGCGACGGATAGATCATGGTGAAGAACGTGCCGGAGCGGTGCCGCTCGGGCAGGCCCGCGACGAACGGAAAGGGCGAGGTCTCGCCGGTCATCAGCGCGATCGTGGTGTCCTGCCGGATGAACAGCGCGTCCCAGTCGCCGCGCGTTGCGACCGCCTCGCCCTGCTGCTGGCCGAGGCTGACGCGATGCACGGTGCCGGTGTGGTATTCCTCCATCGCGTTCTCGGTCAGCAGCTTCCAGTTGCAGGCGACGTCGAAGTCGATGCGGCGGACCAAGACCATCTCGCCGAAGCGGTAGGGGCCGAGCACCTCGGGCAGGTCGCCCCAGGCCTCGAGCAGCGGGCCGATCCTTCGGTCCGGGGCGTCGCGGCTCGCATTGACGAACACGAACCCGCCCCAAGTCTCGAGCCGCGCCGCGATCAGTCCGTTTCCGCGCTTGTCGAAGCCGAGGCTCTTGTCCATCGCCGGCGCGCCCAGCAGCGAGCCGTCGAGGCCGTATTTCCAGGCATGGTACGGGCAGACGATGGCGCCGCACCGGCCCTGCCCGTCGAGCAGCTGCGCGCCGCGGTGGCGGCAGGAATTCAGGAACGCGCGCAATCTGCCGTCGTCGCCGCGCACGACCAGCACCGGCCCGGCGAACGTGTCGATCGTGCGAAAGGCGCCCGCGCCGGCGAACTCGTCCTCGCGCCCGACCAGCCGCCAGGCCGGCTTGAAGATGCGCTCGATCTCGCGCCGGTGGAAGTCCGGCGACGTGTAGCACCAGGTCGGCAGCGTCTCCGCCTCGCGGAGCGGCTTGCGCACGTTGGCGAAGGCGGCGGGGGAGAAGAGGTGTGACGGATCGCTCATGCTGCATCTTGCCACGCCTCATCCTTCGACAGGCTCGGGATGAGGCCAACCGAGAACAAGAGGGTCGTCATCCTGAGCTTGTCGAAGGACGAGGGCAATACGACGGCCGCCCCTAAGCAGGGCAATCGGGTGAAGGAATAGCGTGACAAGCGGCTGAAGTGCTGAATCTGTAGTGGTCCTCGGAATGATTTTCGGAGGACGGCGATGGATAAGTCTGCGGAGACGTTCGATGCGTCTTTCGAGGCGGTTGTATTCCTGAATCATTTCAGAGATTTGCCGGACCCTCGGCAGCGCGGCAAGGTGACGTACCCACTCGACGAAGTGCTGCTGTTGAGCCTGCTCGCGGTGCTGGCGGGGGC
>JAKLKW010000077.1 GCA_023150455.1 Alphaproteobacteria bacterium
CTTGCGCGTCTGGCTCTCGATGCCCTTCGCCGCATCGATCACCATGACGGCCGAGTCGACCGCGGTCAGCGTGCGGTAGGTGTCCTCGCTGAAGTCCTGGTGGCCGGGCGTGTCGAGCAGGTTGAACTGGATGCCGGCGTGCTCGAAGGTCATGACCGAGCTCGAGACCGAGATGCCGCGCGCCCGCTCGATCGCCATCCAGTCCGACTGCGTGCGGCGCCGTTCGCCGCGCGCCTTGACGTGGCCGGCCAGGTGGATGGCGCCGCCGAACAGCAGCAGCTTCTCGGTCAGCGTGGTCTTGCCGGCGTCGGGATGCGAGATGATGGCAAAGGCCCGCCGCTCGGGCGCGTTGCCGCGCCGCCCCGCCTCCCTGACTTCCTCGGTCATCAGCACGAACAACTCCTGCCCCGCGCCGAGCGATCCTCGGGCGCCATGGCTCCTCGCCTTTCGGGTAGCCGGCGCCGCATCGACAAGGCGACGGGCCTCACGCCGGCGGCCGGGAACATAGCGGGTCCGCCACCGTTTGGGTAGCGGTTCCTGAAAGCCCTATGTGGTGAGGACGGCTAGGACTTCAACCGGTATCCCGTCTTGAAGATCCAGGCGACGACGGCGAGGCAGATCGCGAGGAACGCCAGGGTCATGGCGAGGCTGACGCCCACGCCGACGTCGGCGATGCCGAAGAAGCTCCAGCGGAAGCCGCTGACCAGGTAGACCACGGGGTTGAACAGGGTCACCGTGCGCCAGAACGGCGGCAGCATGTCGATCGAGTAGAAGCTGCCGCCAAGGAAGGTCAGCGGCGTGATGATCAGCATCGGCACGAGCTGCAGCCGCTCGAACCCGTCCGCCCAGATGCCGACGATGAAGCCGAACAGGCTGAACGTCACCGCGGTGAGGACGAGGAACAGCAGCATCCAGGCCGGATGTTCAACGCGCAGCGGCACGAACAGCGCGGCGGTCGCCAGGATCACCAGGCCGAGGATGATCGACTTGGTCGCCGCCGCCCCGACGTAGCTGAGCACGATCTCGCCGTAGGAGACCGGGGCGGACAGCAGCTCGTAGATCGTGCCGGTGAAGCGCGGGAAATAGATGCCGAACGAGGCGTTCGAGATGCTGTGCGTCAGCAGCGACAGCATGATCAGCCCCGGCACGATGAAGCTGCCGTAGCCGATGCCCTCGACCTCGGTGATACGCGAGCCGATCGCCGCGCCGAACACGACGAAGTAGAGCGACGTGGAGATGACGGGCGAGACGATGCTCTGCAGCAGCGTGCGCCAGGTCCGCGCCATCTCGAACCGGTAGATCGCGCGGACCGCCCAGATATTGACCGTCGGGAGCTTCATGCCCGCTCGCTCACCAGGCTGACGAAGATCTCCTCGAGCGAGCTCTGCTCGGTGTGCAGGTCCCTGAACCGGATGCCCGCGGCGCCGAGGGCGCCGAGCAGCGCGGTAATGCCCGTGCGTTCGCCCTGGGTATCGTAGGTGTAGACCAGCTCGTGGCCATCCGCCGCCAGCGCCAGGTTGTAGGCGGAGAGTGCGTCCGGCACGCGCCCGAGCCTGGCTTGCAGGTGCAGTGTCAGCCGCTTGCGGCCGAGCTTGCGCATGAGCTCGGCCTTCTCCTCGACCAGGATCAGCTCGCCCTTGTCGATCACGCCGATCCGATCGGCCATCTCCTCGGCCTCGTCAATGTAGTGCGTGGTCAGGATGATGGTGACGCCGGAGTCGCGCAGCGACCGCACCACGTTCCAGGGCCTTGGCGATGAGCACGCGGCGCTTCATCCCGCCGCTCAACGTCATGATCTTGTTGTCCTTCTTCTCCCACAGGGAGAGGTCCCTCAGCACCTTCTCGATATGGGCGGGGTTCGGCGGCTTGCCGAACAGCCCGCGGCTGAAGCTGACCGTGGCCCAGACCGATTCGAACGCGTCGGTGGTCAGCTCCTGCGGCACCAGGCCGATCTTGGACCGCGCCGCGCGGTACTCGCGCCTGATGTCGTGACCGTCCGCCAGCACCGTGCCCGCGCTCGGGTTGACGATGCCGCAGATGATGCTGATCAGCGTCGTCTTGCCCGCCCCGTTCGGCCCCAGCAGGGCGAAGATCTCGCCGCGCCGGATTTCGAGGTTGACGGACTTGAGCGCCTGGAAGCCCGAGGCATAGGTCTTCGACAGGTTGGAGACGGAGATGACCGGCTGCATGGGCGCGACCATAGCCGATGCGGAATCGATTCGTCAGGTGCCCGGACCTCGTAGGCAATGCCGCCCGCTCGGTAGGAGCGGCGTTGGACAGCGGCCCATGAAGGCCTGACCCAGAGTTCGGTCGGGCGGCACGGTACGTCCGGTTGGAGCCGCTTCTCTGGCGCCCCCGCCCGGCCGTCTGGCGGCGCATGCTGGACCTCGGCCTCCCCGCCGGCGGCGAGTCCGCGCTCATCTTCATGGTCCTTGGCGCCACATATTGGTGCATCCAGGACTTCGGCCCCGCGGCACAGGCGCCACCTTCCGCCTCGCCGCCCTGTCGGGCGCCGCGGTGATGGCGGCACTGACGCTCGTCTGCCAATGGCGACCCGACCTGCTGGCGCGCGGCTTCGCCAGCGATGCCGACGTCGTGCGGGTCGGCGCGGACGACCTGCGCATCATGTCCTGGAACTTCGTTGCCATCGGCCTGATCTTCACCTGCTCCGGCCTGTTCCAGGCCATGGGCAACACCTGGCCCGCGCTCGCCGGCGGCATCGCCCGCGTGCTGGTCCTGTGCTGCCGATGGCATGGCTCGCCACCCGCGATGGCGTGCGGCTCGAGCAGTTCTGGTACCTCTGCGTCGCCACCGTGACGCTGCCGGCCGTGATCAGCCTGTGGCTGCCGCGGCGGGAATTCGGGCGGCGATTGCTCCACGCCTGGCCCGAGAGCGCCGATTCGCTGGGACCGTCCTTGCCCGCCTCGCCATAATTGCCCAGGCGTCGCCTTGATCGATCGGGGTTCGGCAAACCGCGTGCCGAAATGTACCCCGAACTCGATGGAAACCCTGCAACTCGGACATGGAGCCGGCGTTCCTACCCAGCCACGAACACCGGGTGGCCGGTGCGTCGGCGGGCGAGGCCTCGGGGCATGGACGGCGGCCATGGTGTTCACCTCGCGGGAGTTCCTGCTCTTCTTCGTCCTGGTGGCGGCGCTGTGCTTTCTGCTGCCGGGGCGACAGCGCTGGCACGTCCTGCTCATTGCCAGTCTCTGGTTCTACGCCGCCAGCGGCCCCGTCTATCTGCTGCTGCTCCTGGCCGTCGCGCTGACCGCCTATGGCGCGGCGCTCCTGATCGAGGCCACGGCGCGACCCGATCGGCGGCGGCTGCTTCTGGCGCTGGCCATCCCGCTGCTGATCGCGCCCCTGGTCGGCTTCAAGTATCTCGACTTCCTGCTGCAGTCCGGCGCAGCGCTGAGCGCCTGGTCGGGCGCCGCCTGGGACGCGCCCTATTTCGGCCTGCTCCTGCCGCTCGGCATCTCTTTCTTCACCTTCCAGGCGATCGCCTATGTCGTGGACGTCCATGAGGGCCGGTTTCCCGCCGAGCGACACCCCGGCCTCTTCATGCTCTACAAGTCGTTCTTTCCACAGTTGATCGCCGGCCCGATCGAACGACCGCAGAATCTCCTGCCCCAGCTGCGCCGGAGCCCGGGCTTCGACGCCGAGCGCGTCATCGACGGCGGCCGTCTGATGCTCTGGGGCGCCTTCAAGAAGGTGGTGATCGGCGACAACCTCGCCCCCTTCGTCGACGCCGTCTACGCGCAGCCGACCGCCTATGCCGGCCTGCCCTTGCTCGTCGCCACCTTCTTCTTCGCGATCCAGATCTATTGCGACTTCTCCGGCTATGTCGACATGGCGCGTGGTGCCGCGCGCGTGCTGGGCATCGATCTCTCGCACAACTTCCGCGCCCCCTATGGCGCGCAATCGGTCGCCGAGTTCTGGCGGCGCTGGCACATCACGCTCTCGACCTGGTTCCGCGACTATGTCTATGTCCGGCTCGGCGGCAATCGGCGCGGCCCCTTCCGCTACGCCCGCAACATCGCGATCGTTTTCCTTTTGAGCGGCCTGTGGCATGGGGCCAATTGGACCTTCGTCATCTGGGGCGCGCTGCACGGCTCGTACCTGCTGGCGTCGTGGTCGACCGCTTCGCTGCGCGCCGAGCTCGTCGCGTTGACCGGCCTTGCGCGCTACCCGGCGCTGCATCGGGCCATACGCGTGGCGGCGACCTTCACCCTTGTCTGCTTCGCCTGGATCTTCTTCCGCGCCGCCTCGATACCCGATGCGCTCTACATCGTCGCCAACCTGTTCGTCGGCATCGGCGACCAGATCGTCGCCCCCGGCGCCCTCGACCCGATGATTGCCGCGGCGGGTGCGACGGCCGCCGGGTTCTGGACGCTCCTGGCGATGGCCGCGGCGCTGGTGGCCGCGCACCAGATCCCGCCCGAGCGCGTGGTCGCCTGGATCGAGCCAAGCCGGCGCTGGCAGCGCTGGGCCGCCTACTACGTCGCGACGGGCGCCCTCCTGTTCTTCGCCCCGGTCGACCTCACCCCGTTCATCTATTTCCGGTTCTAGCCAATGCCCGAGCACGCACGATGACTGGACCCGTCCGACGCGCCGCCCTGTTCCTCGCCGGCCTAGCGGCCCTGCTCGCCGCCGCCAGTGTCTACTACGAGGTTCGCGTCCGTCGAGGCGACTTCTTCCGGCAGGTGCAGTGGTTCATGGACCCGGGCGTACAGCCCTCCGTGCTGTTCGTCGGCGATTCACGCCTCGCCGCCAATGTGCTCGGCAGCCACCTGCCGGCCGGGTTCTACAACTGGAGCTATCCGGGCGAGACGCTGCGCCAGAGCTACCTGCGCGTGAGGTACGCACTCGAGACCAAGCCGCGGCTGCGCTACCTGGTGCTCGGGCTCGACGACCTTACCTTGTCCGAACCCCGCGCGCGTCAACGCGAGGTCGCCGACCACCTGTTGTTCGCCGACCTTGCCGACGTGCTCGAGGTCTACCCTGGATCGGTCCGCTTCCTGTTGCGCGCCGCGGGCCTGTTCCATTTCCCGCTGGTCAATGCGGCCAACCGCCGGCGGCTGGGCCAGGCGCTTGTCGAGGACGCCACGCGGCTCCTGACGGGCGAAGCGGCGCCGCAACCGACGCAGTTCGTCGACGGCGACATTCGCTTCGGCTGGCGCAGCGACTGGCCGTATTGGCCACGGGAGGTGCGCAGCGCGCGGACGGCCCGGCACGTCCGCGACCTCTTGGGCGGTCGCAACGATACATCCGAGCTGCGCGCCGTCCTCGACAAGATCGTCGTCCTGGCGGAGCGCCACGGTGTCAAGGTGATCGGCCTGCGCAGCCCGCTGTCGGCCGAGTACCGCCGCCACGCGCAGTCGTACGACATCGGGTCGGTTCTCGCCGCCTACGATCATGCGCCGCTGCATGCGATGCTCGACTATGCCCGCTACCTGAGCGACCGGACCGATTACTTCCAGGATGGCGACCACCTCAACGATCTGGGTGCGGCCGTGTTCACCCGGCGTGTGGCACGGGACCTGCGCGGGATCGCACCCGACGCGGCGGTTGCCGCCAGCATCGGCCGCACGGCGCCCGCGCCGCGGCCGCCCGCCCTGTTCTGGCCGTACAACGATGTGATTTCACCCTGGCTGAGGGAGCTGGCCTGCACGCGCCGGGAACTCGGCTGCGAACCTGCGCCGTCGGTGCCGACGCAAGTGGCGGCCGCGCAGCCCGGCGCCTTCGACGGACCCGGCAACGGAGGACAAAGCGTCATGCAGCAAGCTGACACCTACTTCTGGGCGGGCGTGCTCCTGCTCGGGCTGCTGCTTGCCTGGTGGACGATCGCCCAGGCACCGCGACAGCCCGGCAGCTTCGCGGCAAGGCCGCGGCGAATGGCGGAGCTGAACCTGGCCATATCGGCGAACAGGATCGAGGCCGCCCGCGGAATCATCGCCGCCCAGCTCGCGCTGTTGCGGCGGCAGCGCCCGGAAGAGCCGCCGGAATTCGCCGTGCTGCGCTCGTGCCCCGCCTCGACGATCGAGCTGTTCCGGCGGCTGACCTCGCAGAGCCACATCATCTTCGACAGTCGGGACGCACGGGCTGCCTCGGATGCCTGGACGCTGCACGACCTCGGTCTCGCCGTCGTAAAGCAGCGCCTGCCGACCGAGATCGAGATCGGCCTGTCGTCGACGGCGATGGAACTCTTGGATCGTCAGCGCGAGCGGGCGCTGAAGGAATGGTCGGCTCGCAATGCGCAGGAGCGGGTCGCCGCGATGGAGCATCCGGCGGGGTAGGGCCCGCCATGCCGGCGCGACGCCCGTTCCTCTCCCCTCCGCTCGCGGAAGGCGGAAACCGCGGACTGTTGCCGGTGCGGAAGTGTCCGGTCGCGCGGCGGCGCCGCCTCCATCAGGGAGGACGGCCGCCGGGCAAGCGGATTGTAGACGCCTTCCTGGCGCATGCGCTTGTTCAGACCTTGGGCCAGCACCTTGGCCGGGCGGCCCTGCTCGCTTGCCGCCTTCGCAAGACGCCGCGCCACGCACAGCGCCACGCCCTGGGTCGGATACTCGCCGAGATAGCGGCCTTCGAGGTTGATCTTCCATCCGTCGCCGCGCTTCACGACGAAATACCGGTCCATCTCAGACATCGCCAAGCACCTCCAGCCTTCCTTTCCGACGTTGCGTAATTCGACGGAGCGCCTAACCCCGGTCGGCGGCCGGTGGTTCCGCAGCGCAATGTGGAAAACCCGCCTGCCCAGACAATTCCTTGCCTGCCACGGGTTCGCCATCTTCCGCGATGCGGCGGCGCGCACCGTCACAGGCGCGTCGACAGTATCGGCCCGCGTGCCCGCCCCGGCGCCGGCGCCGTCGGCTTGGTCGTGGCGTGGCGCGCCATCGCCATCAGCGCGTAGCGGCTGGCGGAGATGGCGTCGTCGCGGTGCTTGACGATGCGACCGTCCTTGCGGTGATAGGCGCGGAACTCCTCGAGCCAGGCGGCACAGGTGCGGAACACCTTCCAGCGCCCGGTCCTCATGCGCTCGAGCATCTCGAGCACGCCCGGCTCGACGGCACGGCCGCGCGCATCGCCATAGGAAGCCGGCTTCGGCAGCATGCTGAGGCCGTGCTCGAAGTAGAGATCGCGCAGCGCCTGGCCCGAACCCTTGTCGCGCTGAAGCCCGTCCCCGGGCCAGGAGACCGGGATCCACGCGCCGCGCCGCTTGATCGCCTCGGCGTGCACGGCCGGCACCTCGTTCGCCCGGCGGAACTCGTCGTATAGAAAGACGCAGTCGGCGTCGCGGTCCCAGGCCAGCCAGACCGCGGCGAAGGGATGATCGATGCCGAAATCGACGCCGCAGATACGCGGGAAATGCCCCGGCAGTTCGATCGGATCGATCACGATCTCGCCCTCGGCGATCGCGAAGACGCGCCCCGATCCCAGCATCGGTGCCCCCGTGATGCGCGCCTGACGCTCGTGCTCCGGCATCGCCGCCTCGAGCTGGGCGCGCGCCGCCCGGTCCAGATGCGGCGCGTCGTCCCAGCTCGCGCCCGTGAGATGGATGCCGCCGGCGGCAGGATTGAGGAAATAGCGCACGAGGTCGGTCTCACCCAAAAGCGGCGTGAAGGTCACCATCAGGGTGCCGCGCGACGTCAGAAGGCGCGTGATGCACTCGGTGAAGACGCGGAAATCGTCCGGCTCCTCGTCGAGCCAGATCCAGTCCGGCGCCGCGCCCTGGTACTTGCGCCAGCCCTGGTCGTAGGACTTGAGCACGATCAGCGACAGCCCGCCCGCCGTGTGTCGCACGCGGATCACGTCGACCACGTCGGACACGCCGGCTCTGCGGTAGGTCACCTTTTCCAGCGCGTCGCCCGGCAGCGTGCCGCTGCCGTGCTCATCCTCGGGCCCCAGCAACTCCTTCTGCACGATGTCGCGCACCGACTCGCTGGTGATGCCGCAGGCCCAACCCAGGTTTGCCTGCGGAAAGCGCCGGCCGCGCCACCACGTCGGATAGCGGCCGGCCGCGTGCATCGCCGCCTCCATTGCCGCGCACAGGGTCTTGCCCACCCGGTTCGCCGCCATGACGATACGATGCGCATTCGCGGCCCCGGCCTCGTGGAATGCCGCTTGCCAGGGATAGGGGCGGTAGTGCTCGAGCCGGCGCGAGCCGCAGCGGTCTCGAAACTCCGCCAGCAGGACATCGTCCGCCAGTGTGCACAGCCCGAAGATGGTCTCGTCGCGCTTCATGCGGGCACTTCGCAAGGGTCAACCACGCAACCGCGAAGACGCGAGGGCTTCGCACGGCTGTCCCTTGGTCCCTCGCTCCGTGCCTCTGCGTATCCGTGGATCAGCTTCTCGTGTTCCGCCGCAGCAGCGCTTGCAGCAGCGAGCGCTCGCGTGCGTTGAGCCCACCACCGAGGTATTGGAAGTCGACGGGCGCAGGAATCTGCGCGGTCGACGTAATGACCGCGCCCTGCAACGGCTGGGAGAGCGCGCCGAGCTCGACCAAGGCGCCGATCTGGGCGCCGGCGTAGTCCATCCTTGCCTCCATCGGCTGCCGGAAACGCGAAGGGCCCTGCCCGTCCCCGGGCAAGGCCCTGCGCCTGATGAATGGAGCCGTCTTGGGCGACGATCACTTCGTCGGCGTCACTTGGTCCGTGCCGCCGCCGCCGTCATGTCACCACGCATTCACCGTGAAGGTGCCGCTGCTGTTGAACGTGTGAATGTAGTAGCCGCCCGATTGCGTGACCGTGCCGCCCGCAGCCTGCCGATACGTGTCGGGGTAGCGGATGATCACTACGCCGGACCCGCCGGCGGCAGCGGCGCCGTCGCCGGAACCGCCGCCGCCGCCGCCGGTGTTGGCGGTGCCGGCCGTGCCGCCGCCGCCAACGCCGCCCACACCGCCGCCGCCTGCGCCGCCGGAACCTCCGCTGCCCCCGCGCGAACCGCCACCGCCGCCGCCCGCGCGCGTGACCGCGGTGCCCGTGATGCCGCTCGTGATGCCGGCGCCACCACTGCCGCCTGTAGCGCCCGACGCGTTGCCTCCGGTCGCGGTGGCGCCGCCGCCCCCGCCGCCCGCGAACGCCGTCGTCGGCGCGTGCACGCTGCCGCTGCCGCCCGCATTGCCCTGGCCCGATGGCGATGCGGCGCCGCCCAAGCCGGCTGTCGCGGAGCCGCCACCACCACCGCCGCCGGAGCCGCCCGGGCTGCCGTTCGTGCCGTTGAAGCCTCTACCCGCGCCGCCGCCGGCGGCCTCGATCCCGTTGAAGCTCGAGGGCGAGCCGTCGTTGCCCGCGGTTCCGCCGTTGCCGACCGTGACCGGGTACGAAGCGCCGGTCGTCACGGCGAGCCCGGTACCGCTGCGATAGCCGCCGGCGCCGCCGCCGCCGCCGATCGACCCCGACCCGCCGCCACCGCCGCCGATGATCAGGTACTCGACATCGGGCGGCGGCGGCAGCTGGATTCGCTGCGACCTCGGAAAGGGGAACGTCATCTGAGGCTCACGTCATGCGTTTGACGGTCAGGTGCGCCCCGGCCTGGCCGACGCCGACGTAGCAGCGGAACGCGTGCCCATTCGTCGTCGTGAAGGCATCGCCGTCGACCTTGGTGAAGCCGCTGGTCGTGATCGCACCGGCGGTGCCGTTGTTCGTGATGTCGAGCGTCAGCGACCCGTGCCCGGTGGGCGGCGCCAGGGCGAAGGCGCCGCCATTGACGCAGTGCTGCACCGGGCCCGCGGTCATCGACAGCGTGAACGTGCCCGACGATTTGATGCCCTGGTCGACCGAGGTGCAGGTGAAGCCGCCGGTCAGGTTCTGTCCGCCGGGCGTCGCCAGCAGCGTTCCGGTCGTCGGCAGGGTGACGTTCGTCGCGCCCGTCGCGGTGAGCGTCATGGCGAAGGCGCCGGACGTCGAGAAGGCCGCCGCGGTGCTGAAGGCCCCGCCCAGCATCAGGCTGCCGGCCAGATCGATCGTCCTCGGCGCATCGTTGACCTTCAGTGTCAGCGCCCGGTTGGCGGTCAGCTCCTCCGTGTTCAGGAGCTGCAGATCGAAGGCGCCGACGCCGCTCGAGCGGATGCCCCAGGCTTGAACGGCTGCGAACGAGCCACCCGTCACGTTCTTGCCGGTCAGCGTCAGCGCCGCCGGCAGCGAGATCGCCGGCGCGCCCGCGGCGCCGTCGCCGTTCGCCACTGCAATCTCGTTGGCCGTACCGGCCAGCGTGCGCTTGGCGAAGGACGCGGCACCCGTCTGCGCAAGCAGCCCTGCGGAGCCGTCGAGCGCGACGATCGCCGCGAGCTTGGGGTCGAGCACGGTCAGCGCCGCCGCGCGCGCCGCCGTCAGCACGATGCCGATCGTCACCGCGACGCCCGCGGGGAAGGCATAACCGGTCCCCGACACCACACCGCTCACGACCGATCCCGCCGGCGAGCGCGTCAGCATCCCGCTCGCATAGGACGCGACGCCCCACTCCCGCGCGCCGCCGCCCTCGGCAACATAGTCCAGCGTGTCGCCATCCGCGATCGCGGCCTCGGCGAACGTCCGGAACGTCGTCCCGCCTCGCACACCGGCGAGCGGGAACGACGCAAGCCCGCCATTCGCCGTCGCGACCTCGCGGACGGCGTCACGGAACACATGCGCCATGAGCACACCTCAACGATGATGCGACCAATGCCGTCGCCAGGTACGCCCCGACACAATCTGGGCGCGCGGCCGACGGCGACGCGCGCCCAAGTGCTTCCCGGCCGCCGATGGATATCCATCGGCACGCCGCGCCGCGTCACGGACATATTGTCGGAGGATGACCGATATGGTGCGGTCGACCGCGCGCTTCGTCAAGCGCCAAGATCGATTCCACGCGTGAACAGACGGCAACCCTTGTGCATAACCGATCGAGTCGCGGGATGTCCGTCCGCGCCGGCCGATCGACCGGCTCCGCCTGCCGGTCGCGACGGGAGGAGGCGAAGGTATGCTGTTGCAGTATGTTGGGCTCGATGCGGTGCCCTTGCCCCGGCTGTCGACGAACGGGCGGATCAGCTTCGACGAGCGCGACCTTCACTGGTGCACGACAGAGGATCTGGAACCGACGGACAGCGGCTAGCGGCGTCCGCCTGCCAGCCTTGCGGCTTCGGGACGCGCGCGCAGCCGGTACATCGCCCAGCTTCCGAATATGGGACCGAGCGCGAGCGGTGCAAAGGCCAGGCGCCAGCCGCCGGCGAGGCAGCCCGCGAAACCGCCGATGCCGATGACGGCGAAGGCGCCGGCCCGCGCCAGGAAGGTCGGATCATGGCCACCCGCATTCACTTCGAAGCTCGCCGCCAGGAAAATCCCGACCCAGGCCCACATGGCGTAGAGCTCCCACATGTGACCGAGATAGCCGAAGTTTGCGAGGCGACGCGCCGGCTCGCGGAACGTCCGCATGAACAAAACCGGCGTGAAGCGCGGCGTGGCTGCCTGGCGCGGACCGAGTCGCACGAAGTTAACCAGCAGCCCGGACGCGGCTGCGCTCAGCGAAGCAGCCGAAACCGTGAACCGCCAGTCGAGTCCACCGAAGGCATTGAAGAGATGCGGCGATGCAGAGCCCACCGTGACCGCGCCGACGAGAATCGCGACGAGGAGGCCGAGGTCGCGGTCGACCCAGCCGCTCGCCATCTTCATGCCCACCGGGTAGACGCCGGCCATGCACATGCCGATGACTTGCGGCGACAGGCTTTCGTGACTGGCCGTTGCAAAACGGACTACGTTGGCCCGGTGAGCGTCGCCGACGGTAGCCCGGGGGAAAAAACGGAACTTTGATCTGGGTCAAAGCGGCTGCGCATACGGCCTGACTAGAGTTTGTTGGTCATCTTCGCGGGGCCAGCATGCGCGCACTCAGGGCATTGACGATGATCTTCGCCAAGATTTCGGCGAGGGTTTCTACTTATCGACGGCTGTCGCGCTTCGTGTGCGGCGACTGCGAACAATGGGAGAGATGCGGGCAGCCACCCGGCGCGGCGTGTGCGTTGCGGGCCGCCCAGATCGAACGGCATGGCGACAGGCCGCGGCGGCGATCCGCCGGGCCGGCGGCGGCATTGTTCTAGATCGGCCCGCTGCTCGGGTCGACCTTTTGGCTCGTGCCCCGTTCCTGCGAAGGCGCGGGACGAATCCTCATACCCCCCAGAAATCGGCCAGCAAGTCGAGCCCGAGCAGCAGCCGCTCGCGCGCGATCGCCTCGGCTTCGCGGCCCTTCATGCCGTGGCGGGCGAGATGGCCCGACGGCGTCTCCTGGTCCGCGCACACGGCATAGACGAGGCCGGCGAGGCGGCGCGGGAGGATGCCGAGGGCCCGGCGCAGCTCGGCGCGCGCGGCGGCTTGCAGCTCGCCGGTTGGCAACAGCACGCTGGAGTCCGGGAGGTTTCCGCGCACCGACCGGAGGTCGCGCGTGACGCGCGGCATCAGGCCAGCGCGCTCGATCGTGCCGCGCAGCCGGTCGCCGGCCTGGAATTGACGCTCGTCGATGCCGCCGCGCACGAGCCAGCGATCGAGGACGGTTTGAGTCATCACGCGCTTGGCCTTCTCGCGCACCGGGCGCCCGAAGCTCTCGGCGGAGGGATGCTCGATCTCGACCGTCCCGGCCATGTCGTGACCGTTGTTCACCTTGACGAGCTTGCGCTTCATGCATCCTTCTCCGCGATGGCCCGGCCATAAAGCTTGTTGCCGAGATTGATGACGAACTGCCGCTCGAAGGCATCGAGCCGCGGATCCTCGGAGCTGACGGCGAGCAGCCGCTGCTCGCGCCAGCCCTCGCGCTTGATCTGCTCGGCATCCCGGCGCCGGCCGGGGCATAGACGGGATTGCATCCGGTTCACCTCACGCTGCACATCGACGTCATCGGTCGATCCCGGGGTTGGGCTGGACCGTCGCTCATCGCCTCGCCGGCGTGGCGGTTGCGCCACCTTGTGCCGCAAGCAGCGCCCGCGCCCGCGCGCTCCATCCGGGATGGGCGGCTTCGACCGAGCATGCCGCCCTGCCTTCGAGCACCTCGGCCACCAGTCGGGCCGCGACGGGCAGGACGGCGAAAGCGCGGGCGTCGTGAGGCAGGACTTCGATCGCACGAGCGCGACGCGCCAGGCGGCGGATATAGCCGCGCTCCTCCAGCGCCAGCAGCAGCCGGTGGATTCCACCCTTGGAGCCGAGGCCCATTGCCACCGCCATCTCGGCGAAGCTCGGCGCCTCGCCGGCTTCGCCCACGCGCTCGCGCAGATAGGTCAGCAGCAGGTGCTGTCGGCGCGTCAGCACGGCGACGCTCCCGCCGGTCGCCTCCCGCCGAGCCGGCCGCGCAGATCGAGCAGGAAAGGATCGGTCGCGATCCGCCAGGGAAACGCGCCCATGCGGTTGAGCTTGGCCCTGATCGCGGGCGCGGAGCGCCCTGGCAAGGCGGGCACGATCGCTGCCGCCCCGTTGCCGGCCCGGTGCAGGCCGAGCGCCATTCCAGCCTCCGCTTCGCTCCAGTCCCGTCGCGATGCCATGTTCCCTCTCCGCTCCCGAACGGCGGAAAAGATAAGCCTGTCTTATTGTGAAAGACAAGTGCTACTTACTCGTGACAGGGGAAATAAATTGTGCTTACATGTGACATATGAACATCGGCGAACGCATCCGCACGCTGCGCGAACGCGCCGGCCTGTCCCAGGCGGAGCTGGGTCAGCGCGCGGGCGGCGTCCGGCCGCCGGCGGTGACGCAATGGGAAAGCGGGCAGACGATGCCCGATCCGCGCCGTCTGCCGCTGATCGCGGCGGCGCTCGGCGTCGGCCTCGAGGAGCTGGTCGCCGACATCGACCCGGGCGGACCGGTCAGGCGCGGGCGGCGCGCGGCCGAGGCGCCGGCCGATGCCAGCGGCATGCCTGTTGCGGCCGACAGCCACTTCGCCTCGGCGCGTCGCGTGCCGGCGGTGGCAAGCATGGCGCGCGACCTGCCGGTGCGCGGCACCACGGTGGGCGGCGCCGACGGTGAATTCGTGCTGAACGGCGATACCGTCGACCTGGTGCGCCGGCCGCCGGGGATATCGCCCACCGCCAACGTCTTCGCGCTCTACGTCCAGGGCGATTCGATGTCGCCCCGCTACGAGCGCGGCGACCTGGTCTATGTCAACACGCTGAAGCCGCCGACGCCGGGGTCGGACGTGGTGATCGAGCTGCACCCGGCCAAGGGCGAGACGGCCGGCGCCTGCTACATCAAGCGCCTCGTCAAGATCGGCTCCGAGAAGCTTTGGCTAGCCGAGTTCTTCCCCGAGCGGCGAGAGTTCGCCATCGACCGGCGCAAGGTACGGCAGATCTGGCGCATCTATTCCACGGCCGAGCTACTGGGCGTCTGACGCCCGGCAGTCCGCCGCCGCCGGCCTGTTGATAAGTATTGCAGAATCCCTCTTGCCGGGAATAGTAAGCATGACTTATTATCCCGTCGGCATCTTCCCGCGGGGTCTGCCCGGTCGACTGACCGGGGCAGCGACGCCCCGGCACCTCTTCCAGAGGGGACCGCATGGACGGGCCGATCGCAGAAGCCGGGCGCACCGAGGACGACCTGACAGACGAGGCCTTGCGCCGGTGGTCAGATACGGAGCTCGCGGCGCGGCTGGACCAAGCGGCGCGGGCGCTTCGCTTCCACCAGGCATGCGAGTGCAACGGCGAACTGCCGGCGGAACGATTTTGGCGCCGAGCCTATCAGCGGCTCCGGCTCGAGACCGAGCGTCGGCGCGGGCCGCTGGTTCAGGCGCCGGGCACGCTTACCGAGAAGCTCGCCGCATGCCGGCGCGCGCATGCGGGCATGCTCTCGGCGCTGACGGACGAGGCGGTCCGACTGGCCGAGGCGCAACGGCATGCGGGCCGGCGTGCCCGCGGCACGCAGCATGCAGGCGCACGCCGCTTGCACTTGCACGACGCTCGCCTCATGGCCGGCGAATTGACGCGGCTCAACCTGTCGCGCCGGGAGTTGCGCCGGAAGATCGCCGACGCCGATGCGGCGCTCGCCTCCGCTGGATCGGACGGCGGGACCGCCGGGGCGCCGCTGCGGGAGGCCGCGGAGTGACCACGCGGCCAAGACCATCGGCCGTCGGGGCCGGGCTGTGCCTGGCCGCAATGGCGGCCGCTTTCGCGGCGGCCCTCTCCGCCGCAGCCTCCACTGCCGCCGGGGGGCCGTCGCTACGCCTCACCGCGTCGGACCGGTCGACGGGCGAGCGCATTGTGTTGACGATCACCTGGAAGGCGTGGCCCGAGAAGGCCGACCCTGAACGCCGCTGCCGGCAGGCCGCTCTCTACCTCGGTGGCGAGCTCGCGCGGCGCATGACGGTGGAAAGCGTCGGCTGCGCCGATTGAGGGAGCCGGTGCCGAGGCCGACGGTTCTATGAGGGCGCGTACCCGCGGGTTTGCGGGCGGATAAATGCAGACCCAGACGTCGGGCGCTGCACTTGGAGAAGAGCGAGCAATGGCATCGGCTGCGCCGTCCGGCGCCTGCGACATCGATCTGGCATTGGCCGATATCGGCATGCCGGAGCGAGCGGACCGGCCGCTGCTCGTGCCCATACCGGTGCGCGATTTCGCCCTGCCTACCGCGGCGATGTTGCCCTCGTGCGAGCTGCCCGCTTGGATGGGCGCCGCCCTCGACATGGGCGGGCTCCGTCCACCGGCACCAGCTCAGGCGTCGTAGCGAGGGCGCGACGCAGACCGGCCGGCGGGCGGCGGCTTGCTTCCCGTCAGCCGGTCGGCCATGTCCAGGCAGTCCGAGGCGCACCACAGCAGGTGCAGGCGTAGCGCGCGGTCCGGCTCGCGCGCGGCGGCGCCTGCATAGCGCATCGCCGCGACGCGCCACGTCGAGGCCGAGCCCTTCCCATCGTCCTTGGCGAACATGAAAGTTTTATGACCCCGAAAAGGGCAGACGGCATTGACCTGCATCAACGGCGGGCACGATCACTGCCCGCAGCCACTCGTCCGCTCGTCGGATCCATGCTCGCTGCCAGCGGCGGGCATTGGCCCACCGGCCGCGTCGACCTCGATCGCGGAGGCGTGGCAGTCGGCCGCGATCAGCAGATTGACGTAGGCAAGCTCCGTATCGGCGGCAGCGCAGGCCTTGGCCCAGTGCCTGGCCGCCCGCGAGCGCCATGTCTTCGTCTCTGACATCTCGATCCCCTGCGACCCTCCTGGTCGTGCGTCTTCGGCATTACGCACGGCTTCACAAGAGGTTCCCAGGCGGGGCCGATTCCGTATCGCGCCCCGGGACAATGCGGGGGGATCCATCGCGCTTTCTCAATCTGGGCGCTAACGCTGCCTGCGCCCGTGCGCGGCTGGAGCGAGCCTGGTCGAAACGCGTTCCGCCGCGTTGACGCGCGATCAGTTCGCGTCGCCCGGCCGGCGGCGGTGGCCGCTGGCTCCCCTGCGGCGGTTGGCCTGCAGTATTGCAGCGATGGTGTCGCCCTGCACCGCCTGGTCGTGGCAGTCGGCGGCGATCAACAAATGAACATAGGCGAGGTCACCGCCGCTCGCTCGCTGCGCCTTGCTCCAATGGTTGACCGCGCGCGCATGCCAAGTTCTCGGTCTCGTCATGGTCGGTTCCGCGGGCCCGTCAGTGTTCCATTCGTCAGCGGCAAGACGCTTAGGAACCATGAAGGTTTCGCTGCCCTGCAATGGCCACGGGCGCCGCGACGGTCGCAACATCGGGTTGAACGCGGAGCGGAGCCCCTTTACCCGCCGGGAGGAACATGGAACCGGCGCGGGTGGCACCGGCACAGGCAGTACCGACGCCAGCGGCGCCAGCTCCGGCAGCACCAGTGGAACGGGCACAGCCGACACGAGCGGCACCGGAGCAACCGCCACGGGTGCGGCTGGAGCGGCCTCGACCGGTACCGGCAGTGCCGACAGCAGCGGCACCGCGACGAGCGGAAGCGACGCCGGCGATGGCTCCGGCGGATCCGCCGGTCGCTAGAAGGCGTGCAGGCGCGGCCGGCGTTCCCGTCAGGTCGTCATCCCCGCATGCACGCGAGCAGCGCGTCGTGGATGAGCCCGTTGCTTGCGATCTTCTGCAGGTCGTCGTCGCGTGAATCCCGTCCGTCGAGTCGCGTGACGCGGCCGCCGGCGGCGCGCACCAGCGGCATGGCGGCGGCGTGCGACACGATGTCGGCCTTCATGCCGACGAAGGCGGCAAGGCGGCCGCTGGCGACGAGCGACATCTCGAGCGCGCCGGAGACGACGATGCGCACGCCGCGCACGACGCGCGCCAGGCGGTCGATGATCTGGACGGTCCCGGCCACCTCCGCCGGCGTGAAATGCGAGGTCAGCACGACGGAGATCACGGCATCGTCGAGACGATCGACCGCGGAAACGCGCGCCGGCGCGCCATTGACCGTCGCCAGGCGGCCCCTGACGTAGCGTGCCACCATCTCGGCGCGAGGCGCGTGCGTCAGCCCGACCAGGGTCTCGCCCTGTTCCTGGTAGGCGACGGTGGCCGAGAACCAGGGCAGGCCGCTGGCGTAGTTCACGGTGCCGTCGAGCGGGTCGATGATCCAGCGCGCGTCGCCCTTGCCGGCGGTCTCCCCCTGCTCTTCCGCCAGGATCGCCGCGTCGGGCGTGAGCCTGCGCAGGCCCTCGATGATGATGCGCTCGGATGCGAGGTCGGCGTCGGTCACGATGTCGAGGAAGTCCTTGCGCGTCGCGGCAAGCTTCCCGCCCTGCATCTCGACCAACCGCGCGGCGGCCTTCTGCAAGATGGTCTCGGCGCCGCGCAGCAGCCGATCGGCGTCTGTCACCTGGCACCTCCGTGAGCTGCACAATCCTGCACATCGACGTCATGCTTTCGTCCGTCATCTTATAGACGATCCGGACGGATGGCAGGTGCGTGACGCCCCGCGGGCTTCGTGCCGCGCGCGGCCGCGGTATATGCTCGGGCGGCGGACCGGGCGGACGCGCGGCGAGGGAGGCATGGACTGGGACGACCTGCGGATCGCGCTGGCGGTGGCGCAGCATGGATCGTTGAGCGCGGCGGCCCGTGCCTTGCGCACGACGCAGCCGACCGTGAGCCGCCGCCTCGACCAGCTCGAGCGGCGCATCGGTGTCAGACTGTTCGAGCGAGGGCCGAACGGCCTGGCACCGACGCCGCTTTGCACCGCGCTGGTCGAGGGCCTGCAGCGCATGGAGGAAGGCGCCCTCGCGGTCGAACGCCGGATCGCCGCGCGCGGCACCGGCCCGCAGGGCCCGATCGCGGTCACCAGCCTGGACTGGCTTGGCGACTACGTCGTCGCCCCGATCGTGGCGAGGTTCGGCCAGCGCCATCCGCCGGTCTCGATCGAGCTGGTCAACGACGGGCGGCTGTTCAACCTGTCACGCCGCGAAGCAGACATCGCGCTTCGCTTCGGCGCCTTCGTCGATTTCACCGTCGCGGAGCTGAAGGCAAGAGCAAGCGAACGGCGCTGCGCCGGTCGCCGGTCGTGTCATAGTATGCCTTGCGTTCGGCCAGCGGTTCCATGTCGAGGATGATGCGCCATGTGCAGTCTGGGTCGCCGCCGCTTCCTGCGGCTGTCATGCGCGGCAGCCGCATGTCATGTCGCCTTCCCCGGTCTCGCGGCGGAGCGCGACGCGCGGCAGAGCACGTTCGTGGCCGAGGCGCAACGCATGCGGGAATTGGCCATTGCCGCCGGTGATCAGCCCTACGGCGCGATCGTCGTCCGGGACGGGGCGATCATCGGCTACGGCCTCAGCCGGGTCGTCGTCGACCGCGACCCCGGCGCGCACGCCGAGCGGGTGGCGCTGCGCGATGCCCGGCGCCGTAGCGGCGCCGCGAACCTGGCGGGGGCGATCCTGTATTCGACGTCCAGACCATGCCCGGCCTGCGAGGACGCGGCCGCGCAAGCCGGGATCCATCGCATGTTCTTCGGTCCATCCGCGACGGATGCGGGCAGCCCGCGGCGCTTCTAGCGCGCGGGCGGTCCTGCGATTCACGAGGCACGTCCGACCAACCGCCTGCAGCCGCGTCGGAGCCCATGCGCACCCGTATAGCCCGCATACGCCGCCGCCCGATGGCCAACGGACCGCGGCCGATCTACATCGGCGGGGCATCAAGCCCGGCGACAAGGAGATCGGCATGACCCGGCCCATCCATATCCTCGGCCTGTCCGGCAGTCTGCGCCGGAACTCGTTCAACACGGCGCTGCTGCGCGCTGCCGGCGGGCTGCTCCCGGATGGCGCCAGCCTCGAGCTCCACTCGCTCGGCGCCATCCCGATCTACGACGGCGACGTCGATGACCGGGGCATGCCCGAGCCGGTTTTCGCGCCGAAATGCCGCATCGCCGCGGCCGACGCGCTGCTGCTGGCCGTGCCGGGGTGCAACCATTCCAACGCAGAGGGCCGCTTCGATGCAGAGCTGCGCCTGACCGACGAGCGTACGCGCGCGGCGGTCGGCCGCCTGCTGCGGGCGCTCGTGTCGTGGGCGCAGTGCCCGAAGCAGGGCGGGCGCGCATTGCAAGAGGTTGCGTGAGCACGCGACCCACACCGTGGTTCGCGGTCGCCGTGGTCGTGGCCGCCGGCATCGTCGCGGCGCTGCAGGTGGGCAAGGCGGCGATCGCGCTGCCGCTGTTGCGCGCCGAGCTCGGGCTCGACCTGCAGCAAGCGGGCTGGGTCATGTCGATCTTCGCCGTGCTCGGCATGATTGCCGGCATCCCGGCCGGATCGGCGGTGACGCGGTTCGGCGACCGACAGGGCCTCGTGGCGGGGCTGCTGGCAATCGCCATGGGCAGCACGGCCGGGGCGCTGGCCACGGGCTTCGCGGTCCTGCTCGCGGCGCGGCTGTTCGAAGGCCTGGGCTACCTCCTGGTCGTCGTCGCCGCCCCGGCCGTTCTCCAGCGCGTCGCCGCATCAAGCGATCGTGACCGGGTCTTCGCGATCTGGAGCACGTTCATGCCGGCGGGCATGGCGATGGCGCTGGTCACCGGCGCAATGCTCGACGGCTGGCGCGGCTTCTGGTTCGCCAATTCCGCCTTCGCGCTCGCAGCCGCGCTGCTGGTCGCGCGCGCCGTGGCGCCGCGGGAGCGCGACGCGGCCGCCGCTTCCCTGCGCGCCGTCGCGGCCGATGCCGGACGCACGATCGCCGCCGGCGGGCCGCTGCTGCTGGCCGTGGCCTTTTCCACCTATGCGCTGCAGTGGTTCGCGGTGTTCAGCTTCCTGCCCATTCTGCTGATCGAGCGCATGGGCGTCACCGTCCAGGTCGCAGGCATCCTGACCGCCATCCCGGTCGCCGCGAACATGATCGGCAATCTCGGTGCCGGCACGCTGCTCGGGCGCGGCATGCCGCGCTGGTCGCTCATCGCCGGCGCGGCCGTCGTCATGGGCCTGAGCGGCTTCGGCATCTTCGCCGCCGCCGCGCCCGCTCCGGTCGTGTTCCTGCTGTGCATCCTGTTCTCGGGCGCGGGCGGACTGCTGCCGGGCACGGTGTTCGCCAGCATCCCCCTGCTGGCGCCGAGGCCGCAGCTCGTACCGGTGGCCGTGGGCCTGGTGATCCACGGCAACAACCTGGGCCAGCTCGTCGGCCCGGTCGCGATCGGTGCCATCGTCGATGCCGCCGGTTGGGCCGCGGCGTCGGTCCCCGTCGCGCTGGCTGCGGCGATTTGCGCTATGGCGGCCGTCGCGCTCGCCCAGGTGTTCCGGGAACGTGCCCGCGCCGGCTGAAGCGCGATGGCGGCGCGGCCCGCCGCCTTGTATCGTGCATGCTTGCGACACAGCCGCAGAGCCCGACCGATGCAGACGCCCGCACGGGCCATTCACACCTATCTGCTGGCGAAGGACGGCAACCGGCCGCACCTGCTGAGGGGCGCCTTCGCCGCCTCGGCCGTGCTCGAGATCGTCGTGAACGATCCGGCGATCGCCTTTCCGCCCCTCACCGAAGGCATCGACGCCATCGCCGATGTCGTGTCGCGCCAGTTCGGCCGCACGTACGAGAATGTCTACACCTTCTGCCTGGCCGATCCGCCGGGCGACGGCGACCTTGCCTTTACCTGCCGCTGGCTGGTTGGCATGTCGGAGAAGCAGGGCGGCGCCGTGCGCGTCGGCTGCGGCCGCTACGACTGGTCGTTCCAGCCGCACAGCTTCCTGGTCGAGCGCCTTTGCATCACCATCGACCGGATGCACGCACTGTCCGCGCGCGACCTCGACGCCGCGATTGCATGGCTGTCCGCCCTGCCCTACCCGTGGTGCCCGGCGCGCCGGGCCGCCGCTGCGGCGCCGCCTGTGGTTCCCGCGACGGTCATCGGCTACATCGCTGACCCGCACGCCGCCGCGGCCGGCGCATAGCGCATGTCGCTGCTCGACCGCACCGGCGCCGGCCTGTCGGATTTTCTGTCCGGCGTTCCCGATCTTGCCGAGCTCCTCAAGGGCTCGACCGTCAATCTCGCCGTCACCGGGTTGAGCCGCTCCGGCAAGACGGTCTTCATCACCAGCCTGGTGCACAACCTGCTGAGCGCGCTGCATCAGCCGCACCGCATGCCGCTGCTGAAGGTCGTCGGAGAGGCCAGGCTGGTCGCCGCCCGGCTGGCCGGCGGCAAGCCCGGCCGGCTGCCGCGCTTTCCCTACGAGCGGAACATCGAGCGCATGGCGGCCAGCCCTGCCGACTGGCCCGACCGAACCGCCGACATCAGCGAAATCGAGATCGACATCCGCTTCCATCCGTCCGGCGCCCTCGGTTTCCTGCTCGGCCGGGTCGGCAGAGGGGCCGCGACGCTGAAGCTCCGGATCGTCGACTATCCCGGGGAATGGCTGCTCGATCTACCCCTGCTGACGCAAAGCTACGCCGAATGGTCGCGGGCCACGTTGCAGCTCTGCCGCAGGGGAACGCGCGGCGAGACCGCCCGCGAGTTCCTCGCCTTCCTGTCCAATCGCCGCCATGACGCCGCAGCGAGCGAAGACGACGCCCGGCGGGCGCATGACCTCTACCGAGCGCATTTGCTTGCCGCACGCGACCGGCACGGCCTCAGCTTCCTGCAGCCCGGCCGCTTCCTGAATCCCGGGTCGCTCGGCGAAAGCACCCGCATGTGGTTCGCGCCGCTCGACTTCTCCGACGACGCGCAGCACGGCGCCCGCAGCACGCTGGGGGAGCTGATGGAGCAGCGGTTCGAGCTCTACAAGGCCGAAGTCGTCACGCCGTTCTACAAGCAGTATTTCCGCGACTATGCGCGACAAGTGGTGCTGGTCGACGTGCTCGGGGCGCTCCTGGCCGGCCGCGAGGTGTTCGAGGACACGCGGCGCGCCATCGATGCGATCCTCGAGAGCTTCCGCTATGGCCGACGCAGCATCATCGGGCGGCTGCTGGGGAGCGCCCCCATCGAGAAGGTCCTGTTCGCGGCCACCAAGGCCGATCACGTCCCCGAGGTCCAGCGCGAGCATCTGGCGGCCCTGCTGCGCAGCATGGTCGCCCTCTCGTCGCTCGACGTCACCGGCAGCGACGCCAGGATCGACGTCACCGCCCTGGCCTCCGTCGTCTCGACCGAGGAAGACACGCAGGAGATCGACGGTCACCGGGTCCAGGTCGTCGTCGGCAGGCCGGTCGGCAGCGACACCAGGGCGAAGTTCTTCGTCGGCAATGTGCCGGCCAGGCCGCCGCGGCCCGAGGCCTGGGGCAGGCCGTTCCTCAACATCCCGGTGTTCGAGCCGCCGGTGATCGACGCGTCGCCGATCGACGGCATCGCGCACATGAACCTCGATCTCGCGCTCGACTACCTCCTCGGGGACCGACTGCAATGAGCGACCAGGACGACGCCGGCGGCGCCGATGACGCACCGAGACCGCGGGTCATCGTCGCGGAGGCGCCGGACCGTCAGCGCACCCGCACCTCCGAGCCCTTGGTCCCGCAGGTCATCGCGACGTCCGAGACCGGTCGCATGGCCCCGGCGCCGATGTCGCATGCGGCGCCGGCAGAGGCCGGGCCGGCGCGACGGAAGCGCCGCGGCCTGGCGAAAAAGCTCGGATTGGCCGGCCTGGCCGCAGCGTTCTGCGGCTGGCTCGGCGTCGATCTCTACCTCTGGATCGCCTCCGCGTTCGAGTTCAGCCCCGGGCTCGGCTGGGCGGCATCCGCGGCGGTCGTGGCCGGCAGTGCCGCCGCAGCCGGGCTGATCGCGCACGAGCTGAGGAGCTATCTATCCCTCAGGAGCGTCACAGAGAACCAGCAGCGCATCGCCTCGCGTACCGGCGACATGCGGCCCGCCGACATGCAGGAGGCAATTCGCCGCGCGATCGCGGCGATCCCGGCGGATCGCGAGACCACGGCCGCGATCGAGGCGTTCCAGCGCAAGATCCGGACGCATCATTCGCCGGCGCAGCAGGTCGAGCTGTTCTCGCAGACGGTCATGACCCCGCTCGACCATCGGGCCGAGTCGATCGTGCGCCGGGCCAGCGCGCGCGCCTTCGGCATCAGCGCCATCAGCCCGACTGCGATCACGGACGCCCTGTTCTTCCTCGCATGCAGCGTGCGCATGGTGCGCGAGATCGCCGCTTGCTACGGCCACCGGCCCACGGCGCTCGCGACCGCACACCTGCTGCGACGGCTGGTGGTCGAAGCCGGGAAGCTGGGCGCGGTGGATCTGGCCGCGACGACGCTGAGCCAGCACATCGGCGGCGCCGTCGCCGAGCGCCTGGCCACCGGCGCCGCCGAGTCCCTCTATGCCGCGCAGCGCATGGCGCGGCTCGGCCTCGTGACGATGGGGCTCTGCCGTCCGATCCCGTTCCGCCCGAACGAGATTCCGGGGATCCTCTCGTCGCTGATCGGCAACCTGTTCGCGCGGACGTCGGACGAGCGCCGGGACGGTTGAGCCGCGCGCTAGCCCCGCGCGTCCTCCAGCACCATCGCCGCGCCCTTCTCGGCGATCATGATCGTGGGCGAGTTGGTGTTGCCCGAGGTGATGCGCGGCATGACCGAGGCGTCGATCACGCGCACGCCCTCGACGCCGCGCACCTTGAGGCGCGCATCGGTCACCGCCATCGGATCGCTGTCGATGCCCATCTTGGCGGTCGAGACCGGATGGAAGATGGTCGTGCCGATCGTGCCGGCGCTCTTGACCAGGTCTTCCCCGCTCTGGAGCTGCGCGCCGGGCAGGAATTCCTCGGGCCGGAAGCGGCTCAGCGCCGGCGCGGCCACGATGCGCCTGGTGATGCGGATCGAGTCGACCGCCACGCGGCGGTCCTCGTCGGTCGACAGGTAGTTCGGCCGGATCACCGGCGCGTCGGCGGGATCGCGCGAGCGCGCATGGATCGAGCCGCGGCTGGTCGGCCTGAGGTTGGCGACGCTGGCGGTGAAGGCGGGGAACGGGTGCATCGGCTCGCCGAAGCGGTCGAGCGACAGCGGCTGGATGTGGTACTGCAGGTTCGGCGTGGCGTAGTCGGGCGACGAGCGCGTGAAGGCGCCCAGCTGCGACGGCGCCATCGTCAGCGGTCCGCGCCGGCGCACCGCGTACTCCAGCCCCATCCAGCCGCGCCGCAGCAGCGACTGGTACTCGATGTTGAGCGTCTTGGTGCCGGTGATCTTGTAGATCAGGCGAAGCTGCAGATGGTCCTGCAGGTTCTCGCCGACGCCCTTGAGCTCGGCGACCACGGGAACGCCGAGCTGCTGCAGCCGCTCGCCGGCGCCGACGCCCGAGCGCTCGAGCATCGCCGGCGTGGCGACCGCCCCGGCCGACAGGATCACCTCGCGGCGCGCGCGCAAGGTCCGCTCGACGCCGTGCTGGCGGAAGACGATGCCGGTCGCTCGGCGCGCGTCGAAGGTCACGCGGTCGACATGCGCGTGCATGACGACGTTCAGGTTCGGCCGGCTCATCGCCGGCTGGAGGAAGCCGCGCGCCGCGCTCCAGCGCCGTCCGTTCTTCTGGTTGACCTGGAAATAGCCGCAGCCCTCGTTGCTGCCGGTGTTGAAGTCGCGCGTCGGCGGGATGCCGGACTCGGCGCACGCCTCGATGAACTTGTCGAGGATCTCCCAGCTCACGCGCGGATGGTCGACCCGCCACTCGCCGCCGGCGCCGTGATGCTCGTTGGCGCCGTCGACATGGTCCTGGTGCTTCTTGAAGTAGGGCAGCACGTCGTCCCAGCCCCAGCCGACCAGCCCGAGCTGGCGCCAGCCGTCGTAGTCGGCGGCCTGGCCGCGCATGTAGACCATCGCGTTGATGGCCGAGCAGCCGCCCAGCACCTTGCCGCGCGGGTAGTTGAGGCTGCGCCCGTTCAGGCCCGGGTCGGGCTCGGTCTTGAACATCCAGTCGGCGCGCGGGTTGCCGATCGCGAACAGGTAGCCGACCGGGATGTGGAACCAGATCCAGCGGTCCTTGCCGCCGGCCTCGACCAGCGCGACGCTGTGCCGGCCGCTCGCGGACAGGCGGTTGGCCAGCACGCAGCCCGCCGAGCCGCCGCCCACGATGACGAAATCGTACTCCTCCACGAGAGCGTCCCCATCGGTCTTGTCGTTGGCAGACGGACAAGGTAGGCCGGCGGACGCGACGCATCCAGCCGGAAGTTGCCCGTCGGGCAGTGGCGCCGGACCAGCCGGGCCGATAGGATCGCCGCCGTGGAACCGCCCCTGCTGCCTTAAAACGCCCGCTTGGTCCTGCCCGGGGCGGATTCGCGGACGGAGCTGCCCTTCGGAGCCGTGCTCGTCCGGGAAGGGCGCATAGCGGCGGTCCTTGCTTCGGGCGACGTGCTGCCGTCGGTCGAGGCGGCGGAGCGGATCGACCTCGAAGGCCAGGTGCTGATGCCCGGCCTGGTCAACGCGCACTACCATTCCTATGGCAACGTCGTGCGCGGCACCGAGAACTGCCTGCCGCTCGAGCAATGGGCGCTCTTTGCCGTCGCCTAGGGCCGCTCCCTGGACGACGACGGCATCCAGACGGCGATCCTGCTGGGCGCGGCGGAGATGCTGCGCGAGATGGCGCTGAGCGGGCTGCTGAACGAGCACCTGTCGGTGGCGCACGGCATCTGGACCACGCCGGTGGAGCGGCGCCTGCTGGCCGAGCACGGCGTCACCGTCGTGCACAATCCGGCGAGCAACCTGATGCTGGGCAGCGGCTTCACGCCACGCCGTCGGCCGTCCGCGCCACCATGGTCGAGGAACGCTGGGCCTATCGCGACGGACGCATTCTCAGCTTCGACGAGCAGGCGGCGCTCGCCCGCTTCGCGGCGCTGCGCGGGCGGTTGCACGAACGGGCGAAGGCCGAGGTGGCGACCGCGGTCGAGGCGACGCCGTTTTTCGCGCGCCTGCCGGGTCGCTGCTGATCCGGGAAAGTCCCCGTTGATCGTGTGACCGCCGTCACTGCGTGGCTCGGCCGACCAGCCTATCGTCGCTACTATAACGAAAAAGTAACGACTGGAGGCTGCGATGCCTGGCAGGGATGCGGGCAGTTCCCGCAGGTCCGACGCTCGGGATGCGCTTAGCCGCGCAAAGGAGCTGGTCGACAGTTACGGCCACATGGCTCCATCGCACGCCGCCCGGCGGGCGCTCGAGCTCGTCGCGGCGGGAGACCGCGAGGGCTACCGGGCCTGGCTCCGCATTCTCAACGAGGTCGACACGCTTTTGGAGACGAAAGCTCGGCGTTCGTCCTGACGGGCCCTCCCGGAATGTCAACTTGCCTTACCGCCGCGGCATCGCCGCGACGAGCGCGTGGTCCCTGTCGGTGACGTAGCGCGGGCCGGCGCCGCCCGGGCTGCCCCAGCCGGTCACGGCGTCGCCGAAGAACTCGGCATTGGCGGCGACGAAGCCGCGCTGCGCCTCCGGCACGTCGATATCGGCATGGATCGCCTGCACCGGGCAGACGCTGAGGCACAGTGCGCAATTGATGCACTCGTCCGGCTGGATGTAGAGCATCCGCCCGCCCTCGTAGATGCACTCGACCGGGCAGACCGGCACGCAGGCCTTGTCCTTCACGTCGACGCAAGGCCCGGTGATGACATGGGCCATGGGGTCAGCGTCCCTGCCAGCGCGGCTGGCGCTTCTCGCGGAAGGCGGCGACGCCCTCGTCCTGGTCCCTGCTCATGAGCGCCGCGATCAGCGCCGGCAGCTTCTGCGCCCGCGCCTCGGCGGCGGTCAAATGCGCCGTCCGCCTGACGGTCTGCTTGATCGAGTGGATCGACAGCGCCATATCGATGATGTCTTTGGCAAGCGCCGCGCCGCCGGCCCCGTCGCCGACCGTGTCGGCGGGTCAGCGCCGAACGCGGCTGCGCCGCTTGGCGGCGGCGTCGACGCGCGTCCGCTTCACCCTGTCCCCGGCAGCGTCCAGGGAGCGCCGTTCTTCCGCTCCCTGCTCCTTGCACGATGCGCACGGCCCGGGATCGCGCGATCAGTGCGCGCCTGTCCGGCGCGGCACTTCGCCGCAGCCCTGCGCCCGGGCGGCAACTGCCGTTGTCCCGTGTGCGGCGGCGGGGAGTCGCGATTCCGGCGATTGTCGTCGAGCACCCTAGCGCCGGCCCGCAGCCTCCCATGCCGAATTCCCTTCGTCGCGTTCGCCAAAGCGATTCTTGCTTGCGACTACGTGCCGGTTCGAGCCGCGAGTTTCTTCTACGCGCGTTTGGCAAGGCTAGGCATGGCGCAAGCCGGCAATATCGCCTTCCGCCATTGCGATCGACATAGAACCTGCGTTTGATGGCGCGAGGCATAGTCATCCGCAACACAAACGTGGCAAGGCCCTCTGCGCCACCACGAAGCGAACGGGTATGCCTTTCGATATGTCCGCTGCGCTCTTGCTCCGATGGTCGCGCCATGTCAATCGATCGTAAACGGTCGGCGCGCAGAATTTCCGAGTGATCGAAGCCGCGCCCCGGAGCGCGCAACCGCTCGGGTCCCGCCATGCGCAGGTTGCGGCGGCGGAAAAGCACCCGTCGGAGTGCGCGGATCGCGGGAAACGCCCGCGCGCGACTGGGACAGGGAAGAAGAAGAATGATGACGCGCCTGCGGATACGCCAGCCATGAGCCAGGACCGGGCAGGTTCATTCGCCACCGCCTGGCCGCACCATCCCCCGGCGGTTCAGGATCCGCTCCATCCGGGTTGCTTCACCGTGGTCGGCCCCGAACGGCCGCTGAAGGCGGTACTGATCGACGCGCTCGGCCACCGGTTTCCGGCAGCGAGGCTGGAGGAGTTCGGGTCGACCCAAGCCGTGCTCGACAGCGGGCGCGCGGACACGCCTGAAGATGTCGTCATCGTGGATTGCCCCGACGACGACGCGGTCATGGTCGCCGGGATCCAGCGGATCCGCCGCGTGCGGCCGCGCTCCAGGATCGTGGCGTTGCATCGAGCCGACGCCGCCGATCATGCCTGCGTCGCCATCCAGGCCGGTGCCGACGGATGCCTGTCCCGCGGCATCGACCCGGCCGAGATCGTGGAGGCCGTCCGCCTGCTGATGCGACGCACGGCGCCGTCGCTGTCGCGCGGCGTGCAGGGGAAAGGGCACCGGCGGCTGCTGGTCGATCTCGACACGCTGGCCACCGCATCGTTGTTCGACCGGCTGCCGGTCGCTTCCTATGTCATCCAGGGCAGCGGCTATGCGGCTGTCAATCAGGCCGCGGCCGAGCTGTTCCGCTACGCGCCGACCGACATGATGCACATGCGCTACTGGGACGTGATAGCGCCGGCCTGGCGCGACTTTATGCGTCGGCGCGTCATGCGTTGGCTGCGCGGCGATCCGCTGGAGGCGCACGGCGAGACCCCGATCGTGACCGGCAAGGGCGAGCACCGCTGGGTCGAGGCGCATCGCAGCAAGATCGAGTTCCATGGCGCGCCCGCGCTGCTGGTCGTCCTGACCGACGTCACCGAGCGGCGGTTCTGGACCGAGGGCCGCCGCCTCGAGGCGCAAGGCGGGGCCGCCGCGGCTCCCTCGCCCGACCGGACGGCACAAGCGGACGGGCTGCATGCCGAGCGCGCGGACGCTTATGCCTGGCTGACCCAGCGCCTCCTTGCCCTGATCGGCGAAGGCCGCGCCAACAAGCAGATCGCGCTCACGCTCGGCATCACCGAAGGCACGGCGAAGCTGCACGTGCACACGCTGATGCGCGCCTTCCGGGTGCAGAACCGCACCATGCTTGCGCTCATCGCGCGGGAGCGCCGACCGGCGTAGCGGCCGGCAGTGCGCGCCGACCCGACTTCCGGCGGCGGCGCGAAATCGCTGCACGTCGCATGAGGCGGGCCGGTCGATCGCGATCCCCCGCGGCGCGCGGCCCGCGGAATGCGAGATGACCGAGACTCCCCGGAAGCCCCTCGGCGCCGTGATCGTCGACGCGCTGCTGCCGCCCGACATGGCGCTCGCCTGCGAGGCCGCGGGCACGGCCAAGGGCGGGCGCGACGCGCTCGCGCTTTTCGTCCTGGGCCTGCTCGCCGGCGCCTTCATCGCGCTCGGCGCGGTGTACTGGTTCCTTTATCTGCGGCGGCGCAGCTGGCCTTTCCGCCTTCCGCGGATCACGAAGTTCGCGGCCGGTCGCTTGCGGCGGTCCGCGCGGATCGAAACGAAAGCCTGGCAGACGATCTGCCGCCGGTCGACCCTGCGGTGCCGGCCAGCAAGCGCGGCGAGCGCGGGAATGGACCCAGGCATGACGCGCAATAGGTTGATGTTGCAGGCAGTTCCTTCGGGCGGCGGGAAACGCTTCGCCTTGACCGCCGCGATGCTCCTGCTTCTATCCCAATGGAACAGGGGCGGCGCCGTCCCTCTGGCTTCGCGTCGCATCGGTTGATCTCGGTCATGGCGCGCTCAAGTCCACTCTGGCCGTTCTGGTGCAGCGAATGCTCCGCGTCGCGCGGGCGCGGCAGTCCTGGCCGGGAGTACCGCGGCACGACGTCGGGCTGAACATCGGTCGGAGAACGCCCTGTGATATTCTCGGCGCGCCAACCACACGACGGCCCCGAATGCGCATAGCAATCGGCCGCCTGGAGACCCCGGATGTTGACGGGCTCGATGTCGAAATCGTCGAGCGCAAAGGCCCGGGCCACCCCGACAGCATCTGCGATGCGCTGGCGGAACAGCTGAGCCTGTCGCTTTGCCGGTTCTACCAGGACCGGTTCGGCCTGGTCCTGCACCACAATGTCGACAAGGCGCTGCTGTGGGGCGGAAGCGCCGCGCCCGCCTTCGGCGGCGGCAGGGTGCTGAAGCCCTTCGAGTTCTTCATCGCCGGACGCGCCACCGACAAGTTCGAAGGCGCAACGGTCCCAGTCGAGGACATCGCCGTCGAAGGCGCGCGCCGGTGGCTGCGAGAGCATATGCATGCGGTCGATCCGGAAGCGCACATGGTGTTTCACACCCTGGTGCGGCCCGGCTCGCCCGACCTGGTCGAGCTTTTCCTTCGCCAACGGGAAACCGGGGTCAAGCTGGCCAACGATACCTCCGTGGGCGTCGGCTATGCGCCGTTGAGCGAGCTGGAGACCGTGGTCTATCAGGTCGAGCGACACCTGAATGCAGCCGAGACCAAGGCCGCCCATCCCGAGATCGGCGAGGACATCAAGATCATGGGCGTTCGGCGCGGCGACGCGATCCACCTGACCGTCGGCTGTGCGTTCATCGATCGCCACGTGTCGGATATCCGCGACTATGCCGACAAGAAGCGCTGCGTCGGCGAGATCGCCCGCGAGCTCGCCCGACGACATACAAGGCGGCAGGTCATGGTGACCGTCAACGCGGCCGACGACCTTGCGGCGGGAAGCATCTTCCTCACGGTCACCGGCACATCGGCGGAATCGGGAGACGATGGCGAGGCCGGCCGCGGCAATCGCGCGAACGGGCTCATCACCCCATACCGCCCCATGACCATGGAGTCGCTCGCCGGCAAGAACCCGATCACCCATGTCGGCAAGCTCTACAACCTGGCCGCCGGTCTGGCCGCGGCGGCGCTCGTCGACGGGATTCCCGGCGTGGCGTCGGCCCAGTGCTACCTGGTCAGCCAAATAGGCAGCCCGCTCGACGACCCGCAGGTCGTGGACGTCAAGCTGCGCCTGCACGACCCGGCTTCTCTCGCCAGCGCGAGCCGACAGGCGAAAGACATCGTCGGCGCCCAGGTGTCCCGTATCGAAACCCTGTGGTCCGACATGATCGCCGGCGAGCTCGGCTTCGACCGCTGGCCGCTCGACCGAGGACCGCTGACGCGATCGCAGGAAGCAGGCTGATGAGGTCGCATCCGGTCCGCCGCGCGGGAATCGAGACACGGTGGTTGGCGCTCGCCGTCGCCGCGCTCGTCCTGGCGACGCCGCACGGCACGGCGGCGAGCGACGAGTTCGCCGCTCCGCGGGCGGCGATGGTGCGACTGATCGAGCAGCTCGGCTGGGGCAGCAAGAAGCCCGTGGGGCACGAGAATATCGATCCGCGCGTTCTCGCCGTCATGGGAAAGGTGCCCCGGCACGAGTTCGTTCCCGAAGATCTGCGCGACGCCGCCTACGCCAACCGGCCGCTGCCCATCGGCTACGGACAGACGATATCGCAGCCCCTGATCGTCGCCATGATGACCGACCTGTTGCAGCTGGAGCCGGACCACGTCGTCCTCGAGGTCGGCACCGGATCCGGCTACCACGCGGCCGTCGTCGCCGGCCTTGCCCGGCGCGTCTACACGATCGAGATCGTTCCCGCGCTCGCGGAGATGTCGGCTCGCCGGCTTCGGCGCATGGGTTACGACAACGTCGAAGTGCGTGCCGGCGACGGATACTACGGCTGGCAGTCGGCCGCGCCCTTCGACCGTATCCTGGTGACGGCGGCCGCGGGCCATGTCCCGCCGCCGCTCATCGAGCAACTCCGGCCCGGCGGTCGCATGGTCATTCCGGTCGGCGGCGCCTTCCTTCTTCAGCACCTCGTGCTCGTCGAAAAGGACGCGGCCGGGAGCATCCGGACGCGACAGCTCCTTCCCGTGAGCTTCGTCCCGTTGACCCGCGCCAAGTGAGCCCGCCGCTTCCCGCCATCGCCGTCCTGTCGTCGGGCGTTCTCGCCTCCGAGGTGCTGCTGACCCGCGTCTTTGCGATCATCCAGGTGCATCATTTCGCCTATATGGTGATCAGCATCGCCCTGCTCGGTTATGGCGCGAGCGGCACCTTTATCGCCCTTTTCCGCGAGCGCCTCGAGGCGCGCTTCCCGGAAGCGTACGCCGCGAATGCGACCCTGTTCGGCCTGTCCATGGTCGCAGGCTTCGCGATCGCCGAGCGCCTCCCCTTCAATGCCGCCGCCCTTGTCTGGGACCCGTGGCAGCTTCTTTACCTGTCCGTCCTCTACGCGCTCTTCACCGTGCCGTTCTTCTGCGCCGCCAATTGCGTCGGCCTCGCCTTCGTCTGCTTTCCCGACCATACCGGTCGCGTCTATCGCTACGATCTCGTGGGCGCCGGCGCCGGGGCACTTGGCGTTGTCGCGCTTCTCTTCATGCTGTTCCCGTCGCCCGCCCTGTGCGCGGTCGCCGCCCTCGGCCCCCTCGCGGCGGCCTCGGCCATGCTCTACCGCAGCGGACCGCGCCGGCTCCGGCCGGCGGCGGGCCTGGCGGTTCTCGCCCTCGCGCTGGCGGGCGGCCTGCCGGCTTCCCTGACGGAGCTGCGCCTGTCGGAATTCAAGAGCCTGAGCCAGGCGCTGCTCGTTCCCGGCACGGAGATCGTCGCCGAGACGTCGAGCCCGCTGGGGCTGGTCACCGTCGTGCGAAGCCCAACGATTCCCTTCCGCTACGCGCTCGGGCTGAGCCTCGCCAACACGCAGGAACCGCCCGAGCAGCTCGGCGTCTTCGTCGATGGCGAGGGGCCGAGCGCGATCAACCGGTTCGACGGCGGGCTCGAGCCGTTCGGCTATCTCGACGGCACGACGATGGCGCTTCCCTATCATCTTGTCGGCCGCCCGAAGGTCCTGGTTCTCGGCGCCGGCGGCGGCGCCGACGTGCTGCTTGCCCTCTATCACGGCGCAAGCCGCGTCGACGCGGTGGAGTTGGACCCGAACCTCATCCGGCTGGTCGCCGATCGGTTCGCCGCTTTCGCCGGTGGGCTCTACGGCCGGCGCGATGTCCGCGTGCACGCGGCCGAAGCGCGCGGCTTCGTCGCCGGCACCGCGGCACGCTACGACATCATCCAGATCCCCCTCCTCGACGCCTTCGCCACGGCCGCAGCGGGCACGCTCAGCCTCAGCGAGAGCACCCTCTACACGGTCGAAGCCCTGGAGATCTATCTCAGTCACCTGGCGCCGGACGGGATGCTCGCCATCACCCGCTGGCTCAAGCTGCCGCCGCGCGACAGCCTGAAGCTGTTCGCGACCGCGCTTGCCGCGCTCGAGCGCATGGGCGTCGATGCCCCCGAAAGGCGCCTCGCCCTTCTGCGCAGCTGGAACACGACGACGCTTCTGGTCAAGAACGGGGCGTTCACGGAACCCGACCTCGCTTCCATCCGCGCCTTTGCCCGGTCGCGGTCTTTCGATCTCGTCTATGTCCCCGGGATGAGCCCGCGCGAGGCGAACCGGTACAACATCCTGAGCGAGCCGTACTTCTTCGAGGGCGCCGCGGCGCTCGCAGGCCCGGAACGCGCATCGTTCATCGAGCGGTACAAATTCGACCTGCGTCCGGCCACCGACGACCGGCCCTACTTCTTCGATTTCTTCCGCTGGCGGGCGCTCGACGAGCTGCTCGAATTGCGGGCCCAGGGCGGCGCCGCGCTCCTCGACTGGGGCTATCTGCTGCTGTTCGCGACCCTCCTGCAGGCATGCGTACTCAGCGTGGCGCTCATCCTGTTGCCGCTCTGGATATGGCGCGGCGCCCCGGCGCCCGGACGCGACCGGCGGCGGGTCTTCGCCTATTTCCTCGCCGTCGGGTTCGCCTTCTTCTTCGTCGAAGTGGCGTCGATCCAGCGCTTCATGCTCTTCCTCAGCCACCCGGTCTACGCCGTCGCGGTGGTGCTCTCGGCCTTCCTCGTTTTCGCCGGGCTGGGCAGCGGCATTGCGCCGCGCCTCGCCCGGCGACTGGAACGGCGGCCGGCCCACGACAGTCCGTGGCCAGGGCGCCTCCCACCGGTCTCGGCGCTCGAGGTGGCCGTCGCGGCGATCGCCGCCCTGGCGATCGTCTACCTGCTGGCGCTGCCGCCGCTGTTCCGCTGGCTCATGCCCCTGGGCGACGCGAGCAAGATCGCCATCGCGATTGTTTTCATCGCACCCCTCGCCTTCTGGATGGGGATGCCGTTCCCGCTGGCGCTGGAGCGCGTCTCGAAGCGTCTTCCCGCCCTCGTGCCCTGGGCCTGGGGCGTCAATGGCTGCGCCTCGGTGCTGAGCGCGGTACTGGCGACGTTGCTGGCCATGAACATCGGCTTCTCGGCCGTGGTGCTGCTGGCCGTCGCGCTCTACGTGCTGGCGGCGGCCATCCTGCATGCTCCGTTCGAGAGCGCCGCTCGCCCCCCCTCTTGATCTCGATCAACGCGGCCGGGCGCGCGCTGGAAGCCGTCATGGACGGTTTCACGGTGATGCCGCTCGCCGACGCCGTGGCCCGGTCCGATTTCGTCGTCGCCGTGACCGGCGGCAAGAACGTCGTCGACCGGCGCCATTTCGCCGTGATGAAGGACGGCTGCGTCCTCGCCAATGCCGGGCATTTCAACGTCGAGAGCGATCTTGCGGCGCTCCGGCAGCTGGCCGTGCGCACCGACCGGCCGCGCCCGTCGGTCGAGGAATTCGTCCTCGCGGACGGGCGCGCATCCGGCCCGACGACGCTAGCGGACATGAGTCGCGGCGGCAATTACGTATAGTGTCCCTGCAATCCTGCGTGTCCCTGCAATCCTGCAATCTCACGTATAGTGCCCCTGCAATTCTCGGGTCTTTCGAGCATCGGTGAAGCCTGGGCAACGCTGACGCGTTACCCACATCTCCACCACAACAGCAAGCACGTCGAGTCGATCAAAGGGAGGATTGACGACGGCGCCAGCTCGGTGCCAACAATCCACCCGCCAGCGCGGCACCGGCCCAGCGGGCGCCATCATCTCGGTACGCCGGGGCGACGTGGTCAGAATCAGCACTGTCGTGGCGAACGCACCGGAGCAGAACACAATCGTTTTCCATGTCGATCGTGGAAGGGATAGTATAAATAATGCGGACGCAGCTGGGCGTGGGGAATATTGAGCGATGAAATATCGTCTCTTCTTTTTAGTTCTTTCCGTATGTATTGTCGCCGTGGACATCCCTGGATCGGCCGCGGCCGAGTGGGGATGCGCCGCCGAGGGACCAGATTGTATGTTCGGTTTGAATTGGGCAATGCCCACACGGCAAGCGGCCGAGGCCCAGCTCCTGGAAAGGTGTGAATCCGCCTTGGAAGAGGATGAGCGGCCGGGGGAATGTCGCATCGTCGCCTGCAGGCGAAACATCGATAGCCTTGAACAAGCCCAATCGCTCATACCGGCGTACGCGCGGGGGGAGGAAAACGCTGCGGCTTGGTGCTTCGAATAAGCACATTGCGGATCAGGCGGAGCGCGATACCAGCTGAGCGCCGATCCGAGGGAATCGGGGTCGGCGTGCGATTGCAGGTTTCAGGATCAGCAGCGGCACGAGCTCTTGCACCGGGCCGGCCACCTGGGTCGCAAGGTTGGTAGCGGGGAAACGCTTCAGATGTTGCCAGAAACCCACGCAATCGAAGTCGCAGCGACACTGCCGTCATGTGCCTTGCCCATTTGATTGATGGCCGACAGCGGCGGCGGCCTTTCCTTCATGGACACCGGAGACGTCTGCGATCGACCCGGGAAGCTGGCAGAAACCCTGTGGCGGAACAGCGAGCGCGCTGTTGAACTTGCTCGACATGTTCTGAAACGCAATAAGAGCGGTCAACTCGATGACGGCATCGTCATCGAAATATTTCTTCAACGGGCCGAAAATGCCCTCATCGACCCGCCGGCCCGAGTGTGTCATCGCTTCCGCGTAGTCGAGGGCGAGCCGTTCGCGTTCGTCGAACAACTCACTTTCGCGCCAGTGATCCAGCGCTTCGACTTTTGCCATGCTCGCGCCACGCTTCATCAGCGTCGCGGAATTCAGATCCACGCAGAACGCGCACCAGTTGATCTGCGATACCCGTACGGTGACAAGCGAGCGCAGAGCCGGCTCAATCGGCGACTGCCGGCGATCGATCAGCCCATAGAGAATGGCCACGCCCAAGAACAACCTGGGCGACCGTGCCCAGAGCAATGCGGCGTCGAGCACGCGGCCATATTTGCGCTTCTGGCTCCGAAAGAAAGGACGCAAATACCAAGGATAGGCGGAAATCGGCTTCGGCTCTACGCGCATCGGCATTTTCCTCAACTCATGGCATTTCACGACACTCTGCGGCCACGCCCTATGTGGCTTGCAGAATTTGCCCTCGACCTCACCGCCTATGCCCTATCGATACTGGCGCGGCGGGATGAGGCCATCATCGCATTTCGGCGACCCGTGACCATTGGTGACTGGAAGCCGCGGATGCATGCTTGTTGCGGAAACGTGCTGACATGGCTGGCGCGCTGCCCTCAACACAAACATGTCCGTGGCTTCTTGATCTTTGACCTGCGGCCAGGGAGCTGGCGCGTCGTGGCTCAAACGCTTTGGACCAGGGCAGGACTGATTGAGGTCGTGGCATGAGATCACCGACAGGTTGAGCCGTCCACATCAGCGCCGCACCTGGAGGCGATTCGCTTAATAAAAATCAAACCCATATATCCTACGTATGGTTGCATGGAAATCATCCCATTTCTCTAAAGATCTTTACAACTCTTTCACAACGAGACTCCAAGTATTCGCCCGCGTGACGATTTGCCGGCCGGCAGGGGAGCCGAGCCGGCATGAGACAGCGGCGCCGGCCTCCGCGCGATCGAGAGGCGGGGCCAAACACGAAGGGCAAGGACATGGCACTCAATCTCACCATCCGCGCGACATTGCTTTCGCTGGTGTCGGTGCTCGCACTCGGCGCCATCGCGCTTTCTTCCAAGCAGGCGCTCGAGGCGGCGCGCAACCGGGCCGACGCGCTGCAGGCGGTCGAAGCCAACATCACGTCCGACCACCTGCTCGACGCGGCGGCGAGCTGGGCGCGCGAGCGCGGGGTGACGGCCGTGGCCCTGGCCGCGGCGGCGCCGGCGGCGGCGGCGGTCCGGGCGGACATCGCCAAGGCGCGCGAGGCGGCGGACCGCGAGTTCCGTGCCGGCATCGACCGGATCAAGCAGGGACCCGACTTCGCCGGCAAAGGCCAGGTGATCGCCGATGCCGAGGCGGCGCAGAGGAAGCTGGCGGAGTACCGCGCCGTGGTCGACGCCGAGATGGCGAAGCCCGGCGCCGAGCGCACGGCCACGACGGTGGCCGGCTGGGTGCCGGCGGCGACGGCGGCCGTCGAGCAGGTCAAGGCGGTCCGCCTGGCCGCCGACTTCACCGCCGAAACCACCGAAGCGGCCATGGCGGCCTATTCCCATATCAAGCACAACCTGTGGATCATCAGCGAGTTCGCCGGCCGGCAGCGCGCGCTGCTCGGCAAGCACATCGCCGAGAAGCGGCCGCTCGACGCCGACGCGCTGCGCCAGATCGGCAGCTTCCGCGGCCGCGTCGAGCAGTCCTACGAGATGGTCGACACGCTGGCGAAGAGCCCCGTCATCGCGCCGGTCATGCGCGAGGAGACGGCGAAGATGCAGCGCGCCTTCTTCGGCGAGTTCGGGCCGATCCGCAGCGCGGTGATCGAGGCGGGCTCGAAGGGCGCCGACTATCCGTTGAGCGCCGCCGATTGGGTCGCGGCCGCGACCAAGGGCATCGACGCCGTCGTGAGCCTGAGCGACGCGGCGTCGCGCGGCGCGCGCGGGCTGAGCGCCAGCACGGCCGCCCAAGGCACGCAATCGCTCGTGCTGAACCTGGCGGCGCTGCTGGCGATCATCGCGCTCGCCGGCGTGGCGTTCTTCGTCACTGTCGCGCGCGTCACCCGGCCGATCGCCGCCATGACGGCCGTCATGGGGCGCCTGGCGAGCAAGGACTGGGCGGCCGAGGTGCCGGCGAAGGATCGCCGGGACGAGATCGGGCAGATGGCGCAGGCGGTGCAGGTGTTCAAGGACAACGGCATCGAGAACGAGCGGCTGCAGAAGGAGGCCGAGGAGGCGCGCATCCGCCAGCAGCGGGACGAGGAGGAGCAGCGCCGGCTGAAGGAGGAGGCCGCCAAGGCCGAAGAGCGCCGGAGCCGCGAGGCCGAGGAAGCCAAGCGCCGGGCCGAGGAGGAGCGCCGCGCCGAGCAGGAGCGGATGAAGGCCGAGGCCGAGAAGCAGCGCCGGGCCGAGATGCGGGCGCTGGCCGACGGGTTCGAGGCGACGGTCAAGGGCGTGGTCGAGACGGTGTCGTCCTCGGCCTCGGAGATGCAGTCCTCGTCGACCTCGATGTCGGCCACGGCGG
>JAKLKW010000078.1 GCA_023150455.1 Alphaproteobacteria bacterium
CGGGGGATCTGCCTCCTGAGCCATCGTGGGCAGCCAGCATGAAAACCATCCCAGCGCCGCCGCCGCGCCATGATCCTGGCATGCCAGGATCATGGCGTCAGGCACTGCGTGTGCAGCAACTGAACGGTAGGGCGGCATGACGCCCGCGCCGGCGACGGCGCGCGCCGCCGACCTCGCGCGCCGCATCGCGGCGTTCATGGAGGCGCATGTCTACCCGGCCGAGGCGGTGTTCGAGCGCCAGGTCGACGGCGCGCGCTGGAAGCCGGCCCCGGTGATGGAGGAGCTGAAGGCCAGGGCGCGCGCCCAGGGCCTGTGGAACCTGTTCCTGCCGCCGAGCGAGCGTCCCGACGGCCTCACCAACCTCGAATACGCGCCGCTGTGCGAGATCATGGGCCGCTCGCCGCTCGGCCCCGAGGCGTTCAACTGCTCGGCGCCCGACACCGGCAACATGGAGACGCTGGCGCGCCACGGCAGCGCGGCGCAGAAGGAGCAGTGGCTGAACCCGCTGCTCGACGGCACGATGCGCTCGTGCTTCGCCATGACCGAGCCCGACGTCGCCTCGTCGGACGCGACCAACATCCGCACCGAGATCCGCCGCGTGGGCGACCACTACGTCATCAACGGGCGCAAGTGGTGGACGTCGGGCGCCATGGACCCGCGGTGCCGGATCGCGCTCTTGATGGGCCGGAGCGATCCCGACGGGCCGCGCCATCGCCGTCACTCGATGATCCTGGTGCCGATGGCGACCCCGGGCGTGACCGTGGCGCGGCCGCTGACGGTGTTCGGCTACGACGACGCGCCGCACGGCCACGCCGAGGTCGCCTTCGAGGACGTGCGCGTGCCGGTATCGAACATCCTGGCCGGCGAGGGGCGCGGCTTCGAGATCGCGCAGTCGCGCCTGGGACCGGGGCGCGTGCACCACTGCATGCGGCTGATCGGCGTCGCCGAGCGCGCGCTCGAGACCATGTGCCGGCGCGCGGTGTCGCGCACGACCTTCGGCCGCGCGATCGCCGACCACGGCGTGACGCGGCACTGGATCGCCGAGTCGCGCATGGAGATCGACCAGGTGCGGCTCCTGACGCTCGAGGCCGCGCGCGCCATGGACGAGCACGGCTACAAGGCGGCGCGCGCGGCGATCGCGATGATCAAGGTGGCCGCGCCCAACATGGCGCAGAAGGTCATCGACCGCGCCATCCAGGTCTGCGGCGGCGGCGGCGTCAGCCAGGACTTCCATCTCGCCTACGCCTACGCGCGCACGCGCGCGCTGCGGCTGGCCGACGGGCCCGACGAGGTGCACCGCGAGACGATCGCCAAGCTCGAGCTCGCGCGCTACCAGAACCCGCCGCCCCGTCCCAACGGCTGAGGCCCGGACGCAGGATGGCCGATCCGTCGAAGCCGAGCGAAGCGGCGCTGCCCGAGACGGTCCCGGTGCGCGAGGCGCACCGGTTTCCCGCCGAGCGGCTGGCGGCGCTGCTGCAGGCCGGGCTGGGCGCGCGGCTCGACGGCATCCGCCAGATGCGTGGCGGCCAGTCGAACCCGACCTTCCTGATCGCGACCGACCGCGGCGAGTACGTGCTGCGCAAGCAGCCGCCGGGCAGGCTGCTGCCCTCGGCCCATGCGGTCGACCGCGAGTACCGCGTGCTGGACGCGCTCAAGGACACCGACGTGCCGGTGCCGCGGCCGGTCCTCTACTGCGGCGACCGCGAGGTGATCGGCACGCCGTTCTACCTGATGCAGCGCCTGAGCGGGCGCGTGTTCTGGCTGCCGACGCTGCCCGAGGTCGAGGCCGGCGAGCGGCGTGCGATCTTCCGCGCCATGGCCGAGACGCTGGCGCGGCTGCACCGGGTCGACTGGCGCGCGGCCGGGCTGGCCGATTTCGGCAAGCCCGGCAACTACTTCGCCCGCCAGGTGGCGCGCTGGAGCCGGCAGTGGCAGGACTCGCAGACGCGCGCCAACCCGGCCATCGACCGGCTGGCCGCCTGGCTGCCCCGGCACATCCCGCCCGGCGACGAGACGACGATCTGCCACGGCGACTACCGGCTCGACAACCTGATCTTCCATCCGCGAGAGCCGCGCGTGATCGGCGTGCTCGACTGGGAGCTGTCGACGCTCGGCCATCCGCTGGCCGATCTCGGCTACAACTGCATCTGCTTCGTGACCTCGCCCGACTACTACAAGGGCGTTGAGGGGCTCGACCTCGCGGCGCGCGGCCTGCCGACGATGCAGGAGCATGTCGAGACCTATTGCCGGATGGTGGGGCGCGGCGACGGCATCACGAACTTCCATCTCGCCTTCGCGCTGTTCCGCCTGGCGGTGATCCTCGAAGGCGTGCTGGCGCGCGGCAGGCAGGGCAACGCCGCCAGCGCCGACGCCGAGCGCGTCGGCTCGCTCGGCCTCGTCTTGGCCGAGCGCGGCTGGCAGCTCGCCGGGGAGACGGCATGACGGACCTGTTCCGCCTCGACGGCAAGGTCGCGGTCGTCACCGGGTCGAGCAAGGGCATCGGCCGCTCCGCCGCCGAGATCATGGCCTCGCTCGGCGCCCGCGTGGTGATCTCCAGCCGCAAGCCCGAGGCCTGCGCGGCGGTCGCCGCGGGCATCGCCAAGGCCGGCGGCGAGGCCGTCGCGATTCCGTGCAACGTCTCGCGCCGCGCCGAGGTCGAGGCGCTGGTCGCGCGGACGACCGGCAAGCTCGGGCCGGTCGACATCCTGGTGTGCAACGCCGCCGTCAACCCGGTCTACGGGCCGCTCGCGCAGATGACCGACGAGGCGTTCGACCGCATCATGAACGCCAACGTCAAGAGCACGCTGTGGCTCGCCAACCTGGTGATCCCCGGCATGGCGGCGCGCGGCGGCGGCGCGATGATCATCGTCTCGTCGATCGCCGGCATCCGCGGCACCGACGTGATCGGCGGCTACGGCATCTCCAAGGCGGCCGACTTCGCGCTGGCGCGCAACCTCGCGGTCGAATGGGGGCCGAAGAACGTGCGCGTGAACTGCGTGGCGCCCGGCCTCGTCAGGACCGACTTCGCCCGCGCGCTGTGGGAGGACCCGCAGAACCTCGCCCGCCGCACCGCGGCGACGCCGCTCCGGCGCATCGGCGAGCCCGAGGACATCGGCGGCATCGTTGCCTTCCTCGCCGCCCCCGCCGCCCGCTTCATCACCGGCCAGATCATCGTCGCCGACGGAGGCGTGACGATCGGGTGAGGCGGGCAGGTCGATCGGGTCAGGGTGGCCCGCCACCCGAAGCCTGGACGAAGGGTGGCGGGCCACGGTCGATGAAGATGGGCACTACGCGTTTGCCGTGGCGCTATGATTCCGCTTGCCAGGCTGCGCTTCGACTCGCGTATATCGCCAAACCCACGCGCGCCGTCTATGATGCTTGCCGGCGCCGATGGCGATTCTGGCATCGCCTCGCGCGCCAGATTCGCGTAACCTCGGCCTCGAAAAGCATAGTGGCTATTCGACCATGACAGAGCTTCCCCGTATTGCGCTCGCGCCCGACGTGCTCGCCGGCAAACCTGTATCCGCGGGACCCGGCTATCGGTCGAATTCGTGATCGGTCTGATGGCCGACGGATGGAGCGAGGCCGATATCCGCGGGAACTACCCGGGGATCACGCACGACGACATCATCGCGTGTCTTGCCTATGCGCGCGATGCGCTGAGCTCGGAGAAGGTGTTCCCGAGCGCAGCCTGAAATGCGTTTCCTTGCCAACGAAGACTTCCCCGGCGCAGTGGTGACCGCTCTTGATGACCAAGGGATCGGGCCAAGCCGCGTTCGGCCCCACAGCGGGTCCTCGCACATCTCTTGTGAAACAAAACCAAGTTTGCCGTCGCGGGTCCGCCTGGTCAGGCAGGCGCCCGGCCTTCCTGCGGTAGCGCCAACCTATTCCAGCCGAGATCCCAACGGCCAAAGCAGCCCAAAACAAAAGCTCGCCAATCTCCAGCCATCCAAACCGCTTTAGCAGCACGCTCGTCACGACGAGCAGGGCGCAAACAATACCCGCCAATCGAAGAGGGTCGCGCAACATGAGACTCTTCTCGACCCGGTGCCTTCTGCCGGCGACATCGCGATGGCGAATCACTACGTTGCGATCGCCTAGACTGCCTGCCCCGACTCCGGTCGCAGCTCGGCCTACGGCGTGCCGTAGCCGATGATGGCCTTGATCTCCAGGAAGTCGTGGATGCCCCAGTCGGCGTATTCGCGGCCGTTGCCCGACTGCTTGTAGCCGCCGAACGGCGCGAAGGTGTCCCAGGCCGGGTAGTTGATCTTCACCTGCCCGGCCCGGATGCGGCGCGCGACGCGGCGCGCGTGCTCGAGGTCATTGGATTCCACGTTGGCCGACAGGCCGTAGGGCGTGTCGTTGGCGATGCGGATCGCCTGCTCCTCGTCGTCGTAGGGCATGATCGACAGGACCGGCCCGAAAATCTCCTCGCGCGCGATGGCCATGTCGGGCCGCACGTCGCCGAAGACGGTCGGGCGGACGTAGTAGCCGCGGTTCAGGCCTTCCGGCCGGCCGAGACCGCCGGTGACGAGCGTGGCGCCCTCCTTGATGCCCGACTCGATCAGGCGCTGGATCTTGTTGAACTGGATCTCGCTGACGACCGGCCCGAGCTGCGTGCCCTCGGCCTTGGGGTCGCCGACCTTGCAGGCCTCGGCCGCGGCCTTGGCGACGGCGAGCGCGTCGCCGTGGCGCTCGCGCGGCACCAGCATGCGGGTCGGCGCGTTGCAGGACTGGCCGCTGTTGTCGAAGCAGCTCCGCACGCCCTTGCGCACCGCCGGCTCGAAGTCGGCGTCGGCCAGCACGATGTTGGGCGACTTGCCGCCCAGCTCTTGCGTCACGCGCTTGACGGTGTCGGCGGCGGTCCGGGCGACGATGACGCCGGCGCGGGTCGAGCCGGTGAAGGACATCATGTCGATGCCGGGATGCGCCGCCATGACCTGGCCGACCGAGGGCCCGTCGCCGTTCACCATGTTGTAGACGCCGGCGGGCACCCCGGCCTCGTGCATGACCTCGGAGAAGATCACGCCGCTGATCGGCGCCACCTCGCTCGGCTTCAGCACCATGGTGCAGCCGGCGGCCAGCGCCGGCGCCACCTTGCTCGCGATCTGGTTGAGCGGCCAGTTCCAGGGCGTGATCAACCCGACCACGCCGATGCCCTCGCGCACGATGCGCGTGCCGCCGCGCTGCTCCTCGAACTCGAACGCCTCGAGCGCCTTCATGGTCGACTTGAGATGCGCAAGGCCGGCCGCCGCCTGGGCCTCGCGCGCCATCCCGATCGGCGCGCCCATCTCGTCCGACACCGCCCGTGCGATGTCGTCCATGCGCCGCTTGTAGACCTCGACGATCCGCCCGAGGAGCGCGACGCGCTCGGCCTTGGCGGTCTGCGAGAAGGCCGGGAACGCCGCCCGCGCCGCCGCGACCGCGCGGTCGACGTCGGCCGCGGCGCCCAGGGAGATCTTCGTGTACGCCTCTTCGGTCGCCGGGTTGATCACGTCGAGCGTCGCCGGCCGCACCGGATCGACCCAGGCGCCGTCGATGTAGAACTTGAGATGGTTGGACATGGATCCGCTTTCGTCGTTGGTCGCGCCGGCGGCCAAGCTACGCGGACATCGCGTCGCTCGACAAGCACCGGGGAAAGTGATCGCCACGGCGTGACGATCGGGTGAAGCCCGCCCTCCTTCTCCGCCCCGAAGCCTTCGCGGAGATGGCCTGCCACCCGAAGCATCGGCGAAGGGTGGTGCCCGCTGAGAAGCCCAGATGGGTAATGAAAGACGACATCGGTAGTCATGCTCAGTCGATGTCGAGCGTCCTGATCAGCACGGAGCCGTCTGGCTCCTTGCGTCCCTGAAGATACTTCCGGCGCGCAAGCGCCTCGATCTCGTCGCGGTGCCGTTTGAAGGCGTCTTCAGGGCGCAGGCGGTCGCCATCGGTGAAGTGGTCGTCAAGAGCCTCTCGTGATATCTGACAGCGAACCTTCGTCGAGCCATCTTGTCCCCCAAAAGTGACGCCGGCATCGCTGTCATAGGAATGCGTGCGGTTGGGAAATTCCAGCGTGCGCTTGTCGGTCAGCCCCATCGCATCCAGGATCGCCAGCGCCGAAGACAGTTGAATGTCCTTCTCGTTCCGCTCAAAGCGCGAGATGGTGGGCGCACTGACTTTAGCCAGCGCTGCCAACTGACGTTGGGTCAGCTTCATTCTGTTGCGGCGTCTGACCGCTTCGTCGACAAGTACTGACCAGTTGAGGAGAATGTTCCGTTCCATCTGCGCTCCATGAATTCGAGAAGGCCGTCACCGAGAAGAGTTGCGTCGGCTTTCTTGGCAGCGGCGCGCACGGCCTCCTCGGCAGCGCCACGTCGCCGATCGAGCGCCTCGACCGCTTCCCTCATGACAGCATCGGCAAGACCACATGCGTCACCCAAGGCGATCAGATGCTTTGGCTTGAGTCGTTCCAATGAGAGATTCTTGGCCTTGGCAACGGAAAGCGCGAGCACGCGATATTCGGGATACAGAGCCGCCGCGACCTGATCATAGGAAGGCGTGAGCCTGAGCCCGTCGGGCTTATGGAACATTGCGAAGTTCTTGAGATGGGCGTCCGTGTTGCCGGTCAGGAAGCAGACCAAAATGCGGCGATAAAGCCGCCAAACATCCACCTGGGTGCAGCCCGGCGTCGTGCGTATGAAAGAAGCCATGTCCTCATAAGCAGCATCGTATTTGTCGTCGCCTGAACGGCGGCCGAGAAGCTGGTTGAATTCTTCAAAGTGGATTCTCGTGCCGCTCCGCAGGCGATCGAACCGAGGAACGAGGAGTGCCCGCTCCTGAATGCCCACGAGCGGTGCAATGACGGGATGAACAACTTCGTCATCGGGCAACAGAGCGCGAACAGCCGCGGTCGTAAGGAATTCATTCTCGACGAGATCGCGCAGCGATCCGGAAGGCAGCTTGGCAACAAACATCGATGTTTCGTCGCGGCGCGCGGGACGAAAGCTGCGGCCATCTTTGACGGCGAGAAGCTTGGGCTGAACACCCGAGAGCGAGCCACGACTGCCGAGAGCCGCCGCTGCGAGAGGATCACCCACATCGACACTGGGCTCTTTGAGAGGCGCCGGGTCAATGACGGAGACAGCGCCCGCACAGTCGTGCCCAAAGGCAAGCAAGAGAGCAAACCGGTTTTCGGCGTTGATCTTCAACGCCCGTGCCTGGGCGTTGCGCAGCCAGCCCTCAGCTACCAGATTGTCAAAGAATGGATGGAGCCCCTGCTCGTTAAAGTAAGGCGCGGTCCGGACCGGCAACGTGAATGCGATCGAGGGACGCCCAGCCTCGACATAAGCTTCATCATAGGTGAAGACGCAGCGGCCGCCCGGTTCCTGACGCAGCTCGCCCGCGTAGACATCGTTGATATAGACTTTGCCCCAGAGTGCCGCCGCCATAAAACACCTTTTATTTTTCTTCGTTCACGATGCGCTTGGATAAAATATCTTTTATCAATTTGCATCATGCATATCAACAGATAAAACATAGTTTATCCAGCGGCAATTCCGATCTGACATGTTGAAATATTTAACTTTTTAACAACCCAACTGTCGCGTGCCTGGGACACGCGAAAGTCGGAGTCTCGCGGGCGGGACAAGAAGGTGCCGCGGCACCACAATTTCCAATAGAAATGCCCAGTCATGGCCTAGCCCGAACATGGCCATCTGATCTCTACATCCACAGTGCAATATCAACAATAAGTTGATCTCGCGTCGTACGTCGGTTCGGCGGCGTCAACATGGAGCACGGACTGGAAACCGGCCTGGACAAAATTCAACTGGTGCGGGCGGGGGGACTTGAACCCCCACGAGCCTTTCGGCCCAACGGATTTTCGTACCTGCTACGGCTTGCGCCGCCTCGCTATGCGCCTTCGCGCGTTCGCGAGTTTGGGGTCTGGACTATACCTTCACCCTAGCGCCTCAGCGCCTTAGGTGCTGCCCGTCTAGTCTCTACACCTTCCCCTTAGCACCGCCGTGCTCAGGGGCTTGGCTCGGGATTGCCGGTGTCCGGGTCCCCCGACTTTGGGCAGTTCTGCATCTTCGGTTTCCCGGAGAGCACTCAAATGATTTCGCTCAAGTCCGTTGCGTCTGCCATTCCGCCACGCCCGCACAGGAGCCATCTATAGCCGCGAGAACGGGTCGCGCCAAGCCAGGCTAGACTCAAGGTCCGAAACCCTACCCGCCCCGGCGCCAGTTCTTCATGCCCATCACGCCGGCGGCGAGCGCGCAGCCGCCGAAAGTGACGGCGAGGCCGAACAGCATGAGCGCTGCGGCGAGCCAGGGCTGGTCGGAGCGGTGGATCAGCGTGCCGAGGCCGGCGACGTCGAACCACAGCACCAGGCCGCCGGTCACCAGGGCACCGGCCACGCCGGCGATGAAATGCCCGAACAGGAAGGTGAGCGCCGCGCGGAAATCGGCATCGGGTTGGCGCGGTTCGTCCCGTTGCGGCATGGCTGAGAACCGAAGCGCTGAGGGTCGCCGCTCCTGCAGCGGCAGCGCTCAATCTACATCGTCCGGCGATCGGATTGCAGCCGGGCAGCGCGCCGCGCCGGGCGGCCGTCGATCCGGCCGCCCAATCAAATATTTGGCGCGCGGATCAACGCGCGCTACGCTCATCGCCCGCAATCCCGTCGAGTCCGAGCTTCCCATGCATGATGTCATCGTCGTCGGCGGCGGCCACAACGGCCTCACCACGGCCGCCTATCTCGGGCGCGCCGGCAAGCGCGTATTGGTGCTCGAGCGCCGCGATCTCGTCGGCGGGGCGGCGATCACGCAGGAGTTCCATCCCGGCTACCGCAACTCGGTCGCCTCCTACACGCTGAGCCTCTTGCGCGGCGAGATCATCCGCGACCTCGAGCTCGAGCGCCACGGGCTCGAGACCGTCCCCTACCAGGGTTCGGTCGAGCTGCTGCAGGACGGCGAGGTGGTGCAGTTCACCCAGGACGACGCACACAACCAGGCCGAGGTGGCGCGCTTCTCCAACCGCGACTTCGACGCCATGAAGCGCCTGCGCCGGCAGCTCCTGCGCGTCGGCGACGTGGTGCGCGACCAGTGGCTGCGCGAGCCGCCCGATCTCGGCGGCGGCATCGAGTCGCTGATCGCCGCCGGCCGCGCCGCGCTGCAGCTGCGCAAGCTCGACGCCAAGGACCGGCTGTTCCTCGTGCAGATGTTCACGCTCAGCGCCAGCGACCTGATGGAACGCTGGTTCGAGAGCGAGACGATGCGCCAGATCCACGCGGTGCACTGCGTCTCGAGCAACTTCTCCAGCCTGCACCAGCCCGGCTCCGCCATCCCGTTCTTCCTCAACGTGCTCGGCGAGATCGACGGCCAGCGCTACAGATGGGGCGTCGTCAAGGGCGGCATGGGCGCGGTCAGCCAGGCGCTGGCCGGCGCGGCGCGCGCGCACGGCGTCGAGATCCGCACCGACGCGCCGGTCGCGCGCGTCCTGGTCGAAGGCGGCAAGGCCGCCGGCGTGCGCCTGGAATCGGGCGAGGAGATCCGCAGCAAGGCGGTCGCCAGCAACGCCGACCCCAAGCGCACCTTCCTGGGATTGGTCGGCAAGGAGCATCTCGATCCCGATTTCGCGCACCACCTCGAGCATTGGCGCATGGGCCATGCCTCGGTGCGCATGAACCTGGCGCTGAGCGGCACGCCGGAATTCGCCCGGCTGAGCGGCGCGCGCGCCGCGACCGCGCTGCAATCCGCGATCACCCTGCTGCCCGACCGCGCCACGATGGAGCGCTGCTATCACATGGCGCGCGCGGGCGAGATCCCGCCCGAGCCCTATGTCAACATCCAGGTCGCCTCGGCGCTCGATCCCGGCCTCGCCCCGCCGGGCCATCACGTCATGGCGCTGTTGTGCAAGTACTATCCCTACCACCTCGCCGGCGGGAAGAACTGGGACGACATCAAGGAGCAGGTGGCGGACGGCATCATCGCCGCGGTCGAGCGCCACATCCCCAACCTCAGCCGCATCACGGTCGCGCGCACGGTGATGTCACCGGTCGACCTCGAGCGCGTCTTCGGCCTGACCGAGGGCGACATCTTCCACGGCAGGCACGACCTCGACCAGCTGTTCAGCCTGCGCCCGCATCCCGCCGCCGCGCGCTACCGCACGCCGGTCAAGGGACTCTATCTCTGCGGCTCGGGCGCGCACCCGGGCGGCGGCGTCTCCGGCGCGCCCGGCCACAACGCCGCCAGGCGCATCCTGAAGGACCTGCGCTGACGCGCCCTCAGCCCGTCTGATCGAACTGCGGCGTGGCGCCGAGGCCGGTGACGAGCGCGGCGATCTCGTCCACCACCGCGGCGAGCTCGCCGGCGTCGGTGCCGCGCGCGACCAGGCTGACGCCGAAGCCGCCGACGCGATAGTAGGGATAGGAGCCGATATCGACCTGCTGGTGGCGCGCCTGGATCTCGCCCAGGCCCTTGGCCAGCACGCCCTCGCCCAGCGTGCAGCTGACCGAGCGCGTCATGACCGGCTTGCCGCCGACCAGGCCGGGCGCGATGCCCTCGAACATCGCCTGCATGATGCGCGGCACGCCGGCCAGCACGAACACGTTGCCGATGCGGAAGCCGGGCGCGGTCGAGACCGGGTTGTCGATCAGCGTGGCGCCGACCGGCACTTCGGCCATGCGCAGCCGCGCCTCGTTGAGGCCGCCCGGCGGATAATGCCGCTCGAGCCGGCGCACCGCCTCGGCGTTGCGCTCGAGCGCCGTGCCGAAGGCCTTGGCGACTGAGCCCGAGGTGATGTCGTCATGTGTCGGCCCGATGCCGCCGGTCGTGAAGACGTAGTCGTACAGCGCGCGCGTCTCGTTCACCGCCTCGACGATGGCCGCCTCGTCGTCGGCCACCACGCGCGCTTCCTTGAGCCGGATGCCGAGCTCGTTCAGGCGCTTCGCCAGGTAGGGCAGGTTGGCATCCTGCGTGCGGCCGGAGAGGATCTCGTTGCCGATGATCAGCAGGCAGGCCGTGTAGACGCGGTCGGTCATGGGATTCCGGCTGGCTTCTTGTGGGTACGTCCGCATCCTAGCGGGCAGCGCAGAAAGTGCTAGTCTCGCGGCATGGCACGCCAGGAGATACCCGGCTTCTGCGCCCTGTGCCGCTCGCGCTGCGGCCAGATCGCCGTGGTCGAGGCCGATCGGCTGGTGGCGGTCCGGCCCGACCCGTCGCACCCGACCGGCGCGGCGCTGTGCGTCAAGGGCCGCGCCGCGCCCGAGATCGTCGCCAACCCCGGGCGCCTGCTCCACCCGCTGAAGCGGACCCGGCCGAAGACCGCGGCCGAACCGGGATTCGAGCGCATCTCGTGGGACGAGGCGCTGGACACGGTGGCGCGGGGGCTGCGCGCGATCGCCGACGCGCACGGACCGGAAGCCGTCGCCTTCGCGGTCACCTCGCCCAGCGGCACGGCGATCTCGGACGACATCCGGTTCATCGACCGCTTCATCAACCGCTTCGGCAGCCCGAACAACGTCTACTCGACCGAGATCTGCAACTGGCACAAGGACCACGCGCACGCCTTCACCTTCGGCCGCGGCATCGCCTCGCCCGACTTCGAGAACGCGGGCGCCGTGCTGCTGTGGGGGCACAATCCCAGCGCCGCCTGGCTCGAGCACGCCACGGCGGTGGCCGCCGCGCGGGCGCGCGGCGCCAGGATCGTCGTCGTCGATCCGCGCCGCGCCGGCGCCGCGGCGCACGCCGACCTGTGGCTGCGCGTGCGGCCGGGCACCGACGGCGCGCTGGCGCTCGGCATCGCCCATGTCGCCCTGGCGCGGGGCTGGGAGGACCGCGACTTCCTGCGCGACTGGAGCAACGGGCCGCTCATGGTGCGCGACGACTCCGGCCGCTTCCTGAAGGCCCGCGAGGCCGGCCTCGACGCCGGCGCCGACGCCCTGGTCGCCTGGAACGCCGCCGCCGATGCGCCCGCGGTCTACGACGTCGCCGCGGCGCGCTACGACTGCGCCGGCGCCGACGTCGCGCTGACGGGCGCGCGGCGCGTCGGCGGCATCGCCTGCCGCACCGCCTTCGACCGCTACGCCGCGCTCTGCGCCGCGTACGACCCGGCGCGCGTCGCCCGCACCTGCTGGGTCGAGGCGGCAGAGATCGAAGCCGCGGCGGCGCTGCTGATGCGGAACCGGCCGGTCTGCCTCTACGGCTGGTCGGGCGTCGGCCAGCATACCAACGCGACCCAGACCGAGCGCGCCATCGCGCTGCTCTACGCGCTCACCGGCAGCTTCGACGCGCCCGGCGGCAACGTCGACTTCGGCAAGATCGCCGCGCCCGACGTGTCCGGCGCCGCGTTCATGGGCGCGGCGCAGCGCGCGAAGGCGCTGGGCCTGCCCGAGCGCCCGCTGGGGCCGCCGGGACAGGGCTGGGTGCACAGCCGCGACTTCTACCGCGCGGTGCTGGAGAAGCAGCCCTATGCCGTGCGCGGGCTGTTCGCCTTCGGCGCCAACGTCGCGGTGTCGCACGCCGATCCGGCGACGGCGCGGCGCGCGCTGCAGGCACTCGACTTCCACGTCCATGCCGACGTCGTGCTGAACCCGACCGCCGCCTTCGCCGACATCGTGCTGCCGGTATGCACCCAGTGGGAGCGCGAGGCGCTGCGCTTCGGCTTCGAGGTGAGCCAGCAGGCGGAGGAGCTGGTGCAGCTCCGGCCCGCCGCGATCGCGCCGCGCGGCGAGAGCCGCTCCGACGCCTGGATCGTGTTCGAGCTGGCCCGCCGGCTGGGATTCGCCGGCGATTTCTGGGGCGGCGACATCGATGCCGCCTACCGGCACCTGCTGGCGCCGTCCGGCATCGCGCTGGAAGAGCTGCGCGCCCGGCCCGAGGGCGTGCGCGTGCCGCTCGCGACCGAGCACCGCAAGTACCGCGCGCGGGGCTTCGCGACGCCGACCCGGAAGGTCGAGATCTACTCGGAACGGCTGCTCGCGCACGGCTACGACGCGCTGCCCGGATACGTCGAGCCGGCGCTGAGCCCGGAAGACGGCGACGCCATATATCCGCTGGTCCTGACCACGGCCAAGGTCCCGCATTTCTGCCATGGCCAGCAGCGCGACGTGCCGTCGCTGCGGCGGCGCATGCCCCATCCGCTGATCGCGATCCATCCCGGCGCCGCCGCTTCGCGCGGCATCGCCGACGGCGACTGGGTCGAGGTGGTGAGCCCGAAGGGCCGCATCCGCCTCAGGGCGCGCTTCGACCGCGCGCTCGACCCGCGCGTCGTGGTCGGACAGTACGGATGGTGGCAGGCGAGCCCCTCGCTCGGGCTGCCGGGATACGACCCGTTCTCGGGCGAAGGCTCGAACTACAACGTGCTGATCGGCGACGACCGGCTGGACCCGATCAGCGGATCGGTGCCGCATCGCTCCTACCTGTGCGACGTGCGGCCGCTCGCCGCGCCGGCCGCAGCCGGCCGCGATTGATCGCCGGGCTCAGTACACCAGCGTGGGCGAGCAGGAGCCGCCGGGGCGGCAGTCGTCGAGTCCCGCGATCTCGAGCGACAGCTTGGTCTTGATCGCCTGGGCGTAGTTGTCCCAGCTCGCGGGCATGACGAAGCCCGAAACGGTCTCCTTGTAGAAGTCCAGCACGCCCGGCTCGTCCTCGATCACCAGCGCGTTGACCATGACGTCCATGGCCATGAGCGCGGCCACGGCGGCGCGCGGATCGGAGCCCGCGTTGCTGGAGCCGTCGCTCGAGATGTCGACGACGTGGCGCAGGCACTCGGGCCCCGCCTTGATCGCGGCCGCGGCCGCCGTCAGGGCGTCGCCGACCGCGGTCGACCCGGACTGCTTGCGCTGATAGGTGGCGAGGATCACCGCCACCGACTTGGCGTCGCCCTCGCTCGCGATCGGCGTCCAGGGAAGGATGAGGGCGGTGCCGCTCGACCACTCGATCGCCGTCACCGCGATGCGCCCGTTGGGCCCGTGCGTAATTCGCTCGACGATGGCAGGGCTCGACAGCGCGTCGGCGGTGGCCTTGGCCTGCAGCTCCCATTCCCTGGCATCGACGCTTCCGCTCGCGTCGAGCAGCAGCACAAGGCAGAGATCGGCAATCATGCAAAGGCTCCTTCAGGCAAGTGGGGCCTGCGCGCCCTGGCGCTTCATGCATCGGCGCGGCCGGCACATCTCCATCGGTGCAAGCAACGCGCCAGCCTTTGGTCCGGTTCAATAGTCGCGCCGAATGGTTAATAAATTGCGCTATCGCCGATTGCGTCGATTCAAATCATGCACGCGACCGGTTCGAGCCCGGTTCGCCCACCGGAAGGCCGCCGCTTTTCGAGTCACCGCCCGGCGCGAAACGCCAATAAACCGGCACATCGCGGCCCCGCGAGTGCGAATCAGTGCGATTGACGCCCGCCCCGCAATCCCCACATATGGACACGACAAATCCCGCGATCGCCCGGCCGGCCTTGCCAAACGGCAGCCGTGACCGTTGAATGACCCCGCTCGATGCCCGGCGCGGAGAGGCGTTGCGGGGAACGGAGCCCGGACAGCGAATGATGATGATGCGCGAAAAAGCCTCCTCGGCGCGGCCCGGGCCGGAGTCCGGGAATCGACAGACGGCCGGGAACGATTGGATGGCCCAGAGGAACGCCGAGCAGGCCAACATCAAGCTGCATGGCGCCGAGGCGTTCGACGGCATGCGCCGGGCCGGGCGGCTGGCCGCCGAGGTGCTCGACTTCGTCACGCCCTACGTCGTGCCGGGCGTCAGCACCGGGCGCCTGGACGAGCTGTGCCACAACTTCATCGTCGAGCGCGACGCCGTCCCGGCCCCGCTCGGCTATCGCGGCTTCCCGCGCTCGATCTGCACTTCGGTCAACCACGTCGTCTGCCACGGCATCCCCGGCGACAAGGTGCTGACCGACGGCGACATCGTGAACATCGACATCACGGTGATCGTCGACGGCTGGCACGGCGACACCAGCCGCATGTTCCTGGTCGGCGACGACGTGAAGCTGAAGGCGCGCAAGCTGGTCGACGTGACCTACGAGGCCATGATGAAGGGCATCGAGGCCGTCAGGCCCGGCGCCACGCTCGGCGACGTGGGCGCCGCGATCCAGCGCCATGCCGAGTCCAACCGCTTCTCCGTCGTGCGCGACTTCTGCGGCCACGGCATCGGCCGCGTCTTCCACGACGCGCCCTCGGTGCTGCACTACGGCCAGGCCGGCAAGGGCGACGTGCTGCGCGCGGGCATGTTCTTCACGATCGAGCCGATGATCAACGCCGGCCGCTGGGAGGTGAAGATCCTGGGCGACGGCTGGACCGCCGTGACCAAGGACAAGTCGCTCTCGGCGCAGTTCGAGCACACGATCGGCGTCACGGCCGACGGGCACGAGATCTTCACCCTCTCGCCCGCCGGCCACACGCGCCCGCCTTACAAGCTCGGCTAGGTGGGCGACCAACCGCCAGAAAAGGCGGCCGAGGACAAGCCGCACTACCACGGCCACCGCGCCCGCTTGCGCGAGCGCTTCCGCGAGTCGCCGCAGTCCCTTCCGGACTACGAGTATCTCGAGCTGCTCCTGTTCCAGGCGAACGAGCGCAAGGACACCAAGCCGCTCGCCAAGCGGCTGCTGGCAGCCTTCGACGAGGATCTGGGCCGGCTCGCCAACGCGAGCGATGCCGAGATCGAGAATATCGTCGCGCTGGAGAAGGGGTTCAACGCCGAGCGGGTGGTCGTCGCCATCCGGCAGATCGGCGAAGGCGCGAGCCGTCTCCTTCGCAGCCAGGTCATGCAGCGCCCGGTGCTCGGCTCCTGGACGCAGCTCATCGACTACCTGAACGTCGCGCAGGCCGACCGCGGCACCGAGCAGTTCCGCCTGCTGTTCCTCGACGCCAAGAACCGGCTGATCAGGGAAGAGGTGCAGCAGACCGGGACCATCGACGAGACGCCGGTCTACCCGCGCGAGGTCGCCAAGCGCGCGCTCGAGCTTCGCGCGGCCGCGCTGATCGTCGTGCACAACCATCCCTCGGGCGACACCACGCCCAGCCGCGCCGACATCGCCATCACGCGCGAGATCGCCGCCGCGCTCAAGGCGCTCGACATCGCGCTGCACGACCACATCATCGTCGGCCGCGGCCGCCACGCGAGCTTCCGCAGCCTGGGGCTGCTGTAGCCCGGGGCTGCCGTGGTCGGGGCTACGGGCGCGGGATCACGTTCCCGCGGCCCCGCTCGACCTGGTCGATCACGAGCAGCCTGACCTGGCCGCAGCCGATATTCGCGCCGCGGTGCCACTGGCCGATCGCCTCGACGATGAAGTCGCCCGGCTTGAAGACCGCGACCTTGCCGGTCTCCGTGTTGGTCACGCTCAGCGTGCCCGCCAGCACATGGGCAAAGCGCGGATAGGGATGCTTGTGCTCGGGCAGCGCCGCGCCCGGCGCGATCTCGTAGGTCGAGACGACGACCTCGGCGTCGCCGCGCGGCAGCACGATCGGCTGGCCGGTCACCGTGACGGTGCTGCGCAACACCGGCGTCACGACCACGTCGGCCGCCTGGGCCGCCGACGCGAGCAGCAGGGCGGCGGCCGTCAGAACAAGACTCTTCATCGCATTTCCGTCCCTTGGCTGCGGCGCATCATAGGCCGGGCGCGCTGCCCGCCGCATCGCCCGTCTCGCGCACCCGGCGCAGCAGCGCATGCCCCGCGTCGCGGATATGCGCGCCCAGCAGCCGGCGCGCCTCGGCCCGGTCGCCGCGCTCGACGGCGGCAAGCAGCGCGCGGTGCTCGTGGTCCGAGCGCGGCTGCCAGTCGAGCGCGCGCCAGGTCGCGAACAGGAAGCGCGCGCCGGCACGGTGCAGGTCGTCGATACCGGCCAGGAGCCGCTTCATGCCGCACGGCGCGATCAGCGCCCGGTGGAAGCGCCGGTTGGCCGCTTCCCAGACGCGGATGTCGTCGGAGGCCTCGCCCGCCTCGATCGCGCCGCGCGCGGCGGCGAGGTCGGCGGGGCCGATCCGGTCGAAGGCGTGCGCCAGCGCCAGCTCTTCGAGCACCGCCCGCATCTCGGTCACTTCCAGGATGGAGTCCGGATCGAGCGGCGGCACGCGCACGCCGCGGCGCGGCTCGCTCTCGACCAGGCCCTGGGCCTCGAGCCGGCGGAAGGCCTCGCGCACCGGCACGTGGCTGGCGCGGAACTCGGCCGCGACATGGTCCTGGCGCAGGCGCGCGCCGGGCGGAATCGCGCCGCCGACGATCCGCTCGGCCAGCGACCGGGCGATCTGGCCGGCCAGGGTGCGATCCTCGGCCGCACCGGCCGGGATAGGGGCTTGCATCCGCTCCGCCTTTCTGTTTTATAGATTATCTATAATTATATTCGGGAGCACAACATGCAACGCGCCCGCCCGGCCCGGCTGCGACACATCGCCGGCATCGGCGTCGACCGCATGGGGTCGATCGCCGACGCCGATGCGACGCGCGACTATCTCCGGCTGGAGAACCTCGACACCGACATCCCGCCCGACCCGGCGGCGGTCGAGCGCACGCGCCGCGCGGCGAGCGAGGACGCGGACAACAGCTACCTGCCCTTCGTCGGCCAGCGCCGCCTGCGCGAGGTCGCGGCCGCGCATGTCGCGCGCCTGTCCGGCGTCGCCTATTCCGGCGAGCGCAATTGCGTCATCTCGGCCGGCGGCCTCAGCGGCATCCTCAACGTGCTGCTGGCCACGGTCGAGACCGGCGACGAGGTGATCGTCACGGACCCGACCTATGCCGGCCTCGTCAACCGCGTGCGCCTGGCCGGCGGCGTGCCGCGCTACGCGCCGTTCCGCTTCCGGCCGGGGGCCGCATGGGCGCTCGACCGCGGCGCGCTCGCGGCCGCGGTCACGCCGCGCACGCGCGCCATGCTGCTGATGTCGCCCTCGATGCCCTCGGGCGGCATGCTGGACGCCGAGGACTGGCGGCTGGTCGCCGAGCTGTGCGTGCGGCACGACCTCGTGCTGATCCTCGACAGCGCGATGGAGCGGCTGGTGTTCGACGGCGCGCCGGTGATCCACCCGGCCGGGCTGCCGGGCATGGCCGGGCGCACGATCACGGTCGGCTCCTCGGCCAAGGAGCTGCGCATGATCGGCTGGCGCGTCGGCTGGATCGTGGCGCCCGAGGCCTTCATGCCCGACCTGGTCGCCGTGTCGCTCGCCAACGTCGTGGTCCCGGTCGGCATCGCGCAGGACGCGGTGGCGACCGCGCTCGAGCGTTCGCCCGCGTCGCTGCCCGCCTATGTCGCCGAGCTCGGGGCGCGCCGCGACGCGGTCGCCGCCCAGCTCGACGGGCTGCCCTACGGCATGCCGCGCGGCGGCTGGTCGATGCTGCTGCGCGTGTCGGATTTCGGAATCGACGGTGCCGCCATGTCGCAGCGCCTGCTGGCCGAAGGCGTCTCGGCCACGCCGATGGCCGGCTGGGGCGAGACGCACGGCGCCCAGTACATCCGCTTCGTCTACGCCAACGAGCCCGTGCCGCGGCTGCAGCGCCTTGGCGGCGCGGTGCGCGCGGCGCTGCGGCGGGCAGCATGAGCGCCGCGGCGGCGCCCGCGCCCGCCTGGCGCGGCCGGCATCCGGCGATCGCGGACGCGATCGTGTGCGACGGGCTGCTGCCCTGGACGCGCGCCTTCCTGCCGCCGGGCGCCGATCTCGGCCGCGTGCTCAAGCGGTTCCACACGGCCGGCGTCGACCATATCTCGCTGACCGCGGCGGCCGGCGCCGACCGCGCGGCCGAGGCGCTGGCGCGGATCGGCTTCCTCCGGCGCGCGGTCGCGGCGCTCGGACCTTGGGCGCGGCTCGCGGACGCGCCGGAAGCGGTCCGCCAGGCCAGGGCGGACGGCGCGCTGTCGGTGGCGCTGCATTTCCAGACCGCCACGCCCTTCGCCGGCGACCTCGACCTCGTCGACGGCTTCAAGGCGGCCGGCATCGGGCGCGCGATCCTCGCCTACAACACCGCCAACGTGTTCGCCGACGGCTGCCACGAGCAGCGCAACGCCGGCTTGAGCGCGCTCGGGCGCCGGCTGATCGAGCGCATGGACGCGGCCGGCATGGTCGTCGACCTCAGCCATTGCGGCGAGCGCACGTCGCTCGACGCGCTCGAGGCGCCGCTCGAGCGCCCGCCGGTCTTCTCGCACTCCAACGCGCGCGCGCTCTACGACCACGAGCGCAACATCACCGACGCGCAGATCCGGGCCTGCGCCGCGCGCGGCGGCTATGTCGGCGTCAACGGCGTCGGCATGTTCCTGGGCGCCGAGGGCGCGGCCATTCCGCGCGCCATGGCCGACCAACTCGCCCATATCGCCGCCATCGCCGGCGCCGACCGCGTCGGCCTGGGCCTCGACTTCATGTATCTCGAGGGCAGCGACTACGGCTTCTTCCATGCCGGGCGCGGCCGCTGGCCGCGCGGCTACCCGGAGCCGCCCTGGAGCTTCCTCGAGCCCGAGCAGCTCGGCGACCTGGTCGACGCGATCGCCGCCAAGGGCTTCAGCGCCGCGGAGATGCGCGGCATCCTCGGCGAGAACTACCTGCGGCTGGCGGCATAGCCCCGCGGTCCCCGCGCGGCGATCACCGCATTGTGGCTCGCCCGCGCGCCTGGGCGGCGCGCTGTCTATCCTGCTGTGGCTGGGCGTGCTGTCCTGCGGACGCATGATCGCCTATCTCTGATCGCCCGGCGTCCGCGGCATCGGCGCCATGCGCGCTCGCCGGTTGCGAGGCGTCGTGCGAGCGTGCCAACTTCATCCAGCGGATGAATCCATGCGCCGGCCCGACCGGGCCACGACGCTTCACGGGAGGAAGCCAACGATGAACCGGAGACTCGGACTCTGCCTGCTCGCGGCCGCTTTCGCCGCGGCGGCGCTCCACACGGCCGATGCGGCGGCCCAGACCACGTTCCGCATGAACGTGTCGATCCCGCAGAACTCGCACTACGGCGTCGCGGTCGACGCCTTCGCCGCCGAGGTGGAGAAGCGCACGGCGGGCCGCTACAAGATCCGGAACTTCTATGCCAGCGCGCTGGGCGACGAGCGCGAGGCGACCGAGGCCGTGCAGCTCGGCACGCTCGACATGGTCATGACCTCGACCGGGCCGATCCCCAACTTCGTGCCCGAGGTCGCGATCCTCGACATCCCCTTCCTGTTCCGCGACACGGCCCATGCGCGCGCCACGCTCGACGGCCCGATCGGCCAGGAGATGCTGAAGAAGTTCGAGCCCAAGGGCTTCAAGGCCCTGGCCTGGGGCGAGAACGGCTTCCGCCACATGACCAACAGCAAGCGGCCCGTCAACGCGCCGGCGGACCTGTCGGGCCTGAAGATGCGCACGATGCAGAACCCGGTGCACATCCAGGCCTACAAGGGCTTCGGCATCATCCCGACGCCGATGGCGATCAGCGAGGTGTTCACCGCCCTGCAGCAGGGCACGGTCGACGGCCAGGAGAACCCGATCTCGGTCATCAAGGGCCAGAAGTTCGACCAGGTGCAGAAGTACCTGACCCTGACCGGCCACGTGTACTCGCCGGCCGTGGTGCTGATGAACAAGGGCACCTGGGAGAAGATCCCCGCCGCCGACCGGCAGGCGTTCATGGAGTCGGTGAAGGTGCTGGTCGCGGCCAACCGCAAGCGCATCGACGACGACGAGCGCGACGGCGTCGCCTACCTGCGCGAGAAGGGCATGCAGGTGATCGCCGACGTCGACCGCACCAAGTACCAGGAAGTCTTGACGCCGGTCTTCGCCGAGTTCGCCAAGAAGTTCGGCCAGGCCAACATCGACCGCATCCGCAACTACAAGTGAGCGGCACCGGGCGGACGCGGCCTTCGGGCCCGGCGCCGCGATGACCCTGTTCTTCGCCATCGAGCGGCGCACCACGGACTTCGCGCTGTGGTGCGCCGTCGCCATGCTGGTGGTGGCCTCGGTCGTCGGCCTCTACCAGATCCTCGCGCGCTTCGTGCTGCTGCAGCCAGCCGAATGGTCGGAAGTGTCGGTCCGCTTCGCCCTGATCTGGATGGTGTTCCTCGGCTGCCCCGTCGCCTTCCGCCAGGGGGCGATGGTCTGCGTCGACCTTCTCTACCGCAAGTCGGGGCCGCGCCTGCGCCGCGCGCTCGACCTGGTGGTCGCGGCGTCGTGCCTGCTGCTGATGGGGCTGATCCTCTGGTTCGGCCTCGACTACACCTGGCGCGGGCGGTTCCAGACCATCGCCGGGTTCGAGAGCCTGACCATGTCCTATGCCTACGCCGCCCTGCCGGTGGGCGGCGCCTTCTCGATCCTGGCGATCCTGGCGCAGTGGTTCGAGCCGCGCCGCCACGACCTGGAAACGGCGCAGTGACGCCCGCGGCGAGCCTGCCATGCCGCTGACCATGCTGGTCACCATGTGCCTGTGCTTCGCGCTGTCGATTCCGGTCGCGGTGTCGATCGGACTCGCCGCCATGCTGGGCACCTGGCAGTCGAACGCCATCATGCTGCTGGCGGTGAAGGAGATGTTCACCGCCATCGACAAGTTCCCGCTGGCGGCGATCCCGTTCTTCATCCTGGCCGGCAACCTGATGGAGGCCGGCGGCATCTCGCGCCGGCTGGTCGAGTTCGCCAAGTCGATCGTCGGCGGCGTGCAGGGCGGCCTGGCCGCGACCTGCGTGCTCACCTGCATGATCTTCGCCGCGGTCTCGGGCTCGGGCGTGGCGACGACCTTCGCCATCGGCGCCATCCTGATCCCCGCCCTGGTGAAGCACGGCTACCCGGCCAACTACGCTGCGGCGCTACAGGCGACCGCCGCCGAGCTCGGCGTCGTCATCCCGCCGTCGATCCCGATGATCATCTTCGGCGTGTCGGCCGAGGTGTCGATCGGCGAGCTGTTCATCGCCGGTTTCGGCCCCGGCCTGCTGATCGGCGGCGCGCTGATGGTCTTCGCCATCGTCTACGCGCGGGTCAAGGGCTACGGCACGCGCGACCACGAGGGCCGCCTGCCCTTCCTGGTCGCCACGCGCCAGGCCGCCTTCGCGCTGCTGATGCCGGTCATCATCCTGGGCGGCATCTACGGCGGCGTCTTCACGCCGACCGAGGCGTCGGTGACCGCGGTGTTCTACGCGCTTCTCGTCGGCACGGCCGTGCACCGCGAGCTGGGCTGGCATGCGCTGACCGCGGCGCTGCGCAAGTCGGTGGTGTCGTCGGCGGTGATCATGTTCATCATCGCCAACGCCGGGCTGTTCAGCTACCTGATCACGCGCGCCGGCGTGCCCGAGCAGATCGCGACCTTCCTGCGCGCCGCGCTGCAGTCGCCCGAGTTCTTCCTGCTCGGCGTCAACGCCGCGCTGTTCGTGATCGGCATGTTCATCGACGGCGCCGCCTCGATCATCGTGCTGGCGCCGATCCTGGTGCCGGTGGCGGTCGGCTTCGGCATCGACCCGGTGCATTTCGGCCTGATCATGGTGACCAACCTGGCGCTGGGCATGATCACGCCGCCGTTCGGCGTCAACCTGTTCGCCGCCTGCGCCGTGGCCGGGATCGGCCTCGACGCCATCATCACGCGCCTGGTGCCGTTCGTGCTGGTCCGCGCTGTCGTCGCCGGCGGCGAAGCCGCGCTGACGCGCCGATGTCGCGACGGCCGCGGGCCTCGCCACGGCGCCACGGAACCGGCACTATGGGCCGGGCGGCGGCGCGCCGCCGGGACGAGGGGACAGGACATTGAGCGTGGCTGAGAGCACCGCGACGGCGGAGACACTGGCGGGCCGGATCCTGGGCGCGATGGACGGGCCGGAGATCGCGCGCGGCGCGGACGAGGCGATGCGGCGCTGCAAGGATCTCGGCTTCGAGTCCGACTGGGACGCGGTGCCCGAGAAGATGACCGCGTTCCACCGCGTGATCCTCGCCGCGGCCGCGGTGCTGCCGCCGGGCGGCTCGGTCGAGACCGGCGTGTTCCGCGGCGGCACGTCGGGGCCGCTGATCCTCGCCGATCCGCCCGAAAGCTTCCACATCGGAATCGATCCGTTCGGCTTCCCGTCGCAGTCCTATGCGGACCTCGCCGATGCCTATGGCCAATGGCAGGAAGCACGCCGGACCATGGCGAAGCTGAGCGCCGTCGGGGCGCAGCAGAACGTGACCTATTGCCATTACACGATGGCGGCGTCGCGCTTCATCCAGGCCGACCTGCTGGAGCCGATCGTCGACGTGCGCACCGTGCATCTGGACGGCGACCACGGCGAGGACGCCGTGGTCGAGGAGCTGGCGTATTTCCGCCGCAAGCTCGCCCGTCCCGTGCTGTTCGTGCTGGACGACCATGACGACACCTACCCGGGCGTCGAGGCCGGCATGCGGCGGGCGGGCGCCGGCATGGCGCGCGTGTTCCACCGCCACTACGCCTATCCGGGCTTCCCGACCCCGCTCGGCTTCTCCGCCTGGGTGCACGCGCCGTAACGCCGCGCCGCCGGTCTTGCTCTTCCCTCGGGCCCGCCCGTCGCATAAAGTCGCGCCAAATCCGGACATTCCCCCGAGGGAGGAACGATCGATGGCCAAGACGCTGCACCATTTCATCGGCGGCAAGAAAGTATCCGGCGCGCCAAATGGACCGAATGGCGGACGCGCCGGCGAGATCTACAACCCGACCACCGGCGAGAAATCCGCCATGGTGCCGTTCGCCAGCAAGGCCGAGGTCGAGGCCGCCATCGCCAACGCGCAGGAGGCGTTCAAGACCTGGGGCACCACCTCGCCGGTCACGCGCGCCCGCGTCATGTTCAAGTTCAAGGAGCTGGTCGAGAAGAACATCGACGAGCTGGCGATGCTGATCTCGAACGAGCACGGCAAGGTGCTGGCCGACGCCAAGGGCTCGGTCCAGCGCGGGCTCGAGGTGGTCGAGTTCGGCTGCGGCATGCCGCATCTCCTGAAGGGCGACTATTCCGACAGCGTGGCGACCGGCATCGACGTCTACTCGATGCGCCAGCCGCTCGGCGTCGTCGCCGGCATCACGCCGTTCAACTTCCCGGCCATGGTGCCGATGTGGATGTTCGGCATCGCCATCCCGGCCGGCAACTGCTTCATCCTGAAGCCGTCGGAGAAGGATCCCTCGTGCCCCCTGCGCCTGGCCGAGCTGTTCATGGAGGCCGGCGGCCCTCCGGGCGTGCTCAACGTCGTCAACGGCGACAAGGTCGCGGTCGACACGATCCTCAACGACCCGCGCGTGCAGGCGGTCAGCTTCGTCGGCTCGACCCCGATCGCGCAATACGTCTACGAGACCGCCGCGCGCAACGGCAAGCGCGTGCAGGCGATGGGCGGCGCCAAGAACCACATGATCGTGCTGCCCGACGCCGACATGGACCAGGCGGTCGACGCGCTGATGGGCGCGGGCTACGGCTCGGCCGGCGAGCGCTGCATGGCGGTGTCGGTCGCCGTGCCGGTCGGCGAGAAGACCGCGAACACGCTGATCGAGAAGCTGGCGCCGCGCGTGCGCGCGCTGAAAGTGGGCCCGTCGACCGCCAAGGACTCCGAGATGGGCCCGCTGGTCACCAGGCAGCACTACGACAAGGTGCGCGGCTATGTCGATCTCGGCGTCAAGGAGGGCGCCAGGCTCGTGGTCGACGGGCGCGATCTGCGGCTGCAGGGCTACGAGAACGGCTACTTCATGGGCGGCTGCCTGTTCGACGACGTCAAGCCGGACATGCGCATCTACAAGGAGGAGATCTTCGGCCCGGTGCTGTCGGTCGTACGCGCCAAGGACTTCGACGCGGCGGCGCGGCTGCCGACCGAGCACGAGTTCGGCAACGGCGTCGCCATCTTCACGCGCGACGGCGATGCCGCGCGCGAGTTCGCGCAGAAGGTCCAGGTCGGCATGGTCGGCGTCAACGTGCCGATCCCGGTGCCGCTGTCGTTCCACACCTTCGGCGGCTGGAAGAAGTCGGCCTTCGGCGACACCAACCAGCACGGGCCCGAGGGCGTGCGCTTCTTCACCAAGATCAAGACGGTCACCGCCCGCTGGCCGACCGGCATCCGCGCCGGCGCCGACTTCAGCATCCCCACGCTCAAATAGGCGCCGCAGTCCGCGAAGCGTCCTTCGACAGGCCGGGACGAGGAAGAACAGTCCTCGCCCCGGGCCTGGCGAAGGGTGAGCTCGCCGACGGACCGCTACCGAGGCCGCCTCAGGCCGCGCGCACCTTGGCGATGAACTTGTCGACCTCGGCGCGCAGCGTCTCGGCCTGCTTCGCCACGCCGGCGGAAGCGTCGTTCATCTGCACGGCCGCGGCGCCGACCTCGCCCGAGGCCTGGGTCACCGAGGCGATGTTCTTGTTGACCTCCTGCGTGCCCTGCGCCGCCTGCTGCACGTTGCGGCTGATCTCCCTGGTCGCCGCGCCCTGCTCCTCCATCGCCGAGGCGATCGAGGCGGCGATCTCGTTCACCTGCTCGATCGTCTTCCCGATCGTCTGGATGGCGGATACGGCGTCGCCCGTGGCGCCCTGAACCTGCTCGATCTGGCGCGCGATCTCCTCGGTCGCCTTGGCGGTCTGCGTCGCCAGCGACTTGACCTCCGACGCCACCACGGCGAAGCCCTTGCCGGCGTCGCCGGCGCGCGCCGCCTCGATCGTGGCGTTGAGCGCCAGCAGGTTGGTCTGCGCGGCGATGTCGGTGATCAGCTTCACCACGTCGCCGATCTTCTGCGCCGCCTGCTTGAGCCCGTCGACCGTGGCGCCGGTCGAGCGCGCCTGGTCGACGGCCTGCCGCGCCATGCGCGAGGACTCGCTGACCTGGCGCGTGATCTCGGTGATCGACGACGACACCTCCTCCGCCGCCGTGGCGACGGTCTGCACGTTGGACGAGGCCTGCTCGGACGCCGCCGCGACCGCCGTGGACTGGCTGGACGTCTGGTCCGCGATCTTGACCATCGACGCCGCGGTCGTGTTCAGGCCGGTGGCCGCCGAGCCGAGCGCGTTCATGGCGGCATCGACCTGGACCTCGAAGGCGCGGATCGTCGCGGCGATGCGCTCGGCGCGCTCCTCGCGCGCCCGCGCCTCGGCCAGGACGCGGGTCTTCTCCTGCTCTTCCATGCCGCGGCGCTGCTCCTCGGCCGCCTGGGCGTCGAGCGTGCGCTTTTCCATGGCGCCGCGCGCGCCGTTGATGATCTGGGCCCCGCGGCCGTAGTCGCCGAGAATGCCGCGCACGAGGAACGGCCGGTAGAACTTGCCCTCGCTCGCGTATTTCAGCGACGCGCCCGCCTCGCGCACGAAGGCGTCGGCGAGATCGAAGGCCTTGTTGATCGCGACCGGCAGCGCGGCCAGCGCACCCAGGCGCTCGGTCTCGACGATGCGGGCCTGGATATCGCCCCGCGCGGCGCGCGCGCAGACCGATTCCGCCTGCGCGAACACGTCCTTGTAGAGCGCGAGGTCCTGTTCCAGCCGGGCGATCCTCTTCCTCGAAGCGAATGAGGCGAACATGGGCGTCCCTTTCCCTGCTTTCCTGTTTTTTCGGCGCGGCGTCGAGGGCGGTGCCCTCACGCGGCCTGTTGGATGGTGGAGAAGATGAAGCGGTCGTATTCGAGATTGCGCTCGCGCAAGTGGGCCAGCAGCATCTCGTGCGCCGACAGCATGCCGTCCTTGCGGCTCGCATGACCCTCCTCCTCGGCCAGGAGCTTGCGGTAGAGCGGCTCGATCGCGGCGATCGCCGAACGGTCGGGCACCCGCCGGTTCGAATGGTAGCCGGCGATCTTGCCGCTCGAATCGAAGGTCGGCGTCACGTGAGCCAGCACCCAGTAGTGGTCGCCGTTCTTCGCCATGTTCTTCACATAGGCGAAGATCTCGTCGCCGGCCTGGATCGTGTCCCACAGCAGCTTGAACACGCAGCGCGGCATGTCGGGATGGCGGATGATGCTGTGCGGCTTGCCGATCAGCTCGCTCTCCTTGTAGAGGCCGATGCGGCAGAACACGTCGTTGACGTAGAGAAGGTGTCCGGCCGCGTCGGTCTTGCTGACGATGATCTCGTCCTCGCCGAAGGTCCGCTCGCTGCCGGTGGGCTGCACCGCATATTTCGACATGGTCTCAGGCTCCGCTGTTCCGTGTTCGCGGCCGCCTCCCCATTGATGCGGCTGCATTTGAATTAGAATAGAACCGTCGGGTGAAGATCCGGTTAATTCTTGAGAATTCTCATTCATACTTTGACATTTTTGGATAATGCGTAATAATGCTATGCGTCATGACAAGACAAGAGGCCCGCAATTGGCGGACCTCTATTCGAAATGGACGCTCCGTGGGGAGACGGCGGCCGGCGCGGCCGCCCTTTCCGGTACGCGGATACTTGCGTCGCTAGGCCGCGCGCACCTTGGCGATGAACCTGTCGACCTCGGCGCGCAGCGTGCCGGCCTGCTTCGCGACGCCGGCGGAAGCGTCGTTCATCTGCACGGCCGCGGCGCCGACCTCGCCCGCGGCCTGGGTCACCGAGGCGATGTTCTTGTTGACCTCCTGCGTGCCCTGCGCCGCCTGCTGCACGTTGCGGCTGATCTCCTTGGTCGCCGCGCCCTGCTCCTCCATCGCCGAGGCGATCGAGGCGGCGATCTCGTTCACCTGCTCGATCGTCTTGCCGATCGTCTGGATGGCGGATACGGCGTCGCCGGTCTTCGACTGCACCGCCTCGATCTGCTTGGCGATCTCCTCGGTCGCCTTGGCGGTCTGCGTCGCCAGGCTCTTGACCTCGGAGGCGACGACCGCGAAGCCCTTGCCGGCCTCGCCGGCGCGTGCCGCCTCGATCGTGGCGTTGATCGCCAAGAGGGTGGTCTGCGACGCGATGTCGGTGATCAGCTTCAACACGTCGCCGATCCTCTGCGCCGCCTCGGCCAGTCCGTCGACCGTCT
>JAKLKW010000079.1 GCA_023150455.1 Alphaproteobacteria bacterium
CGCGCCAGGCCGCACCGCCGCCGCGCCGACGCCCCAGGGCCAGCCCGCGCAACCGCCGACGCCGCAGGCAGCAGCGCGTCCGGCCGCGGCCCGTCCGGCGGCGCCGGGTGCCGAGCCGCGGGCGACGGCGGCCGCAGACTCGAATCAGGGCGCGCGCGGATCGACGCGCGCGCCGGCGCAGCCCATTCCGCTCGCCGCCGCCCAGGCGGCCGCGCAGGCCGCGCGCACGCCGCCGCGTCCGCGCCTGGTGGCGGAGAACGCCGGCCTGCAGGCGAGCAATCTCGGCAAGCGCTTCAAGAACCGGCCCGTGGTGCGCGACGTCAGCATCAACGTCAACCGCGGCGAGGCCGTCGGCCTGCTCGGCCCCAACGGCGCGGGCAAGACGACCTGCTTCTACATGATCACCGGGCTGATCTCGGCCGACTACGGCACGATCACGCTGGACGGCGTCGACATCTCGGACCTGCCGATGTACCGCCGCGCGCGGCTGGGCATCGGCTACCTGCCGCAGGAGGCCTCGATCTTCCGCGGCCTGAGCGTCGAGCAGAACATCCGCTCGGTGCTGGAAGTGGTCGAGCCGCGCGCCGACCAGCGCGAGGCGCGCCTGGACGAGCTTCTGGCCGAGTTCAACATCAGCCATCTCCGGCGCACGCCCGCGCTCGCGCTGTCGGGCGGCGAGCGCCGGCGCTGCGAGATCGCGCGCGCGCTCGCCTCGAAGCCGAGCTTCATCCTCTTGGACGAGCCGCTGGCCGGCATCGACCCGATCGCCGTGCGCGACATCCGCGAGCTGGTGTCGCACCTGAAGGACCGCGGCATCGGCGTCTTGATTACCGACCACAACGTGCGCGAAACGCTGGATATCGTCGACCGCGCCTACATCATCCACGAAGGGCGCGTGCTGATGTCCGGCCGACCCGCCGAGATCGTGGCGAACAAGGACGTCCGCCGCGTCTATCTCGGAGACACCTTCACCCTTTAGCGCGGCAGCCGACCGATGGCCCTTTCCCCGCGCCTGGACCTGCGTCAGAGCCAAAGCCTGGTGATGACGCCGCAGCTGCAGCAGGCGATCAAGCTGCTGCAGCTGTCGAACCAGGAGCTGGTGGCCTATGTCGAGTCCGAGCTCGAGCAGAACCCGCTGCTCGAGCGCGACGAGGGCGCGGCGGCGCCGGATACCGCCGCCGAAACGGCCGCCGAGCCGGTCGCCGAGACTCCCGCCGCAGAAGCGACGGGCGAGACGGCCGAGATCGCGGCTGCCGGCGAGGAGGCCTGGGGCGGCGAGGGCGAGTTCGACGACGACGGCGAGCGCATGGACCAGACGCCCTGGCGGGCGACCGGCGGCCGCAGCGACTTCGACTCCGACGACCGCCAGATGGCCGAGACGCTGAGCCGCGAGAAGAGCCTGCGCGAGCACCTGACGGAGCAGCTCAACGTCGACATCGACGGCGCCGCGGACCGCGTCATCGGCCTGCAGCTGATCGACACGCTGGACGAGCGCGGCTACCTGAGCGGGTCGATCGAGGACGTGGCCGAGCTGCTCGGCTGCCCGGTCGCGCGCGTCGAGGCCGTCCTCGCGCGGCTGCAGCGCTTCGACCCGCCGGGCATCTTCGCGCGCGACCTCGCCGAGTGCCTGGCGCTGCAGCTCATCGAGCGCGACCGGCTCGATCCCGCCATGCGCACGCTCATCGCCAACCTGCCGCTGCTGGCCAAGCGCGACGTCGCGGGCTTGAAGCGGCTGTGCGGCGTCGACGACGAGGACCTGGCCGAGATGGTGGCCGAGATCAAGGCGCTGAACCCTCGGCCCGCCAGCGCCTTCGACCACGAGATCGCCCAGCCGATCACGCCCGACATCCTGATGCGGCCGCAGCAGGGCGGCGGCTGGATCGTCGAGCTCAACGCCGAGACGCTGCCGCGGGTGCTGGTGAACCAGCGCTACTACGCCAAGGTCAACCGCGACAGCTTGAGCAAGACCGACCGCGAATACCTGACCGAGCGCTTCCAGGCGGCGAACTGGCTGATCAAGTCGCTGCACCAGCGCGCCACCACCATCCTGCGCGTCGCCAGCGAGATCGTGCGCCAGCAGGAGGCGTTCTTCCGGCACGGCGTCAGCCATCTGAGGCCCCTGATCCTGCGCGACATCGCCGAGGCGATCGAGATGCACGAAAGCACGGTCAGCCGCGTGACCACGAACAAGTACATGGCGACGCCGCGGGGACTCTACGAGCTCAAGTACTTCTTCACCTCGTCGATCGCGAGCTCGGCCGGCGGCGAGGCGCACTCGGCCGAGGCGGTGCGCTTCCGCATCAAGGCGCTGATCGACGCCGAGGCGCCGCAGGAGATCCTGTCCGACGACCGCATCGTCGAGATCCTCAAGGGCCAGGGCGTCGATATCGCGCGGCGCACGGTGGCGAAGTACCGCGAGGCCATGCGCATCCCGTCCTCGGTCCAGCGCAAGCGCGAAAAGTCTTTGCTGTCAAAGGTTTAATACGGCGGGAACGGTTCCTTAAGGGCGCTTGCCTTATTGACTCGCTCGGCGGGCGAAACTAAGGTGCGGCCGCCGTGGACGGACGCTCCCGGGCGAAACCTGCCGGAAGGATCGGCGGGTCGAGTCGGGGAACGCGGGTGGACATCGCGGATTTATCCCGGCTGGCGGATCCAAGGGTCCGCTGCCGGGCGACTGGCGGCGACGGGGGATCGCAAGCGTACGGGAACACGCCGACGCCCAGGCTCGCCGAGGCTACGATCTGGAACAACATCGCGGTCACGCACAGCGAATTCTAGGCTGACGTGCAATAACGGCTGAACCTGCGGCGATTTTCGCCGCGGATCGGTTTTGCCGTGGCGCTTGACGACGGGATCGCCGGAACCTCCGGCGTGAAGGGTAGAGATATGGACATCAGCGATCTGATCACGCCGGACCGGGTCGTCGCGCATCTCAAGGCAACCTCGAAGAAGCAGGCGCTGCAGGAGCTGGCGCGGCGCGCCGCCGCCTTCACCGGCCTGCACGAGCGCGCGATCTTCGAGGTGCTGCTCGAGCGCGAGCGGCTGGGCACGACCGGGGTCGGGCACGGCATCGCTATCCCGCACGGCAAGCTCGCCAACCTGGACCGGCTCTACGGGCTGTTCGCGCGGCTCGACGCGCCGATCGACTTCGATGCGATCGACGAGCAGCCGGTCGACCTGGTTTTCCTGCTATTGGCGCCCGAGAGCGCGGGCGCCGATCACTTGAAGGCCCTGGCCCGGGTGTCGCGCCTTCTGCGCGACCGGGCGTTCTGCGAGAAGCTCAGGGGATCGTCGAACGGCGACGCGCTCTACGCGCTGCTCACCGATTCGCCGGCCAGCCACGCGGCCTGACGCGCCGGCCAGGCCGCATCCTGCCGGAACGCGGCGGCGGCGCCGCGCGCCGCCTCAGTGGACACTCAGCGGCTCCAGCTCGTGCTGCCGGCAGGCGGCGAATGCCACGTCGCGGTCGTTGACGCGCGCCATCTCGGTGCCGTCCGCGGCATAGACCGACCACATCGGCTGATCGTTCTCGACCTGCTTGCGAATGTAGACGACATGATGGAGGCCCAGCGCCGCCAGGTCGGCAGGGGTGATCGACTTGAGCTTCGCCAGTTCTTGCTCGGTCATGACACTTACCTTTCGGACTCCTCGTCCCCCTTTCCCGCCCCTCGCGGGCTCGGTGCGGCCTTGCCGCCGGCCACCTTGACCGCCGTCGCCCCCGGGGAGATCGGCCCCGGCGGGCCGCCTTGCGTCCCGTTGGCCCGGCCAACGGAACCTGCACTGGTTATCTTCACGTCGCGCACCCGCGATTCCGGCGCGGGCCGCAGCAGGTCGATATGGAGCAGACCGTGTTCCAGGCGCGCGGCGGTGACCTCGAGCCCTTCGGCGAGGATGAAGCTGCGCTGGAACTGGCGCGCCGCGATGCCGCGATGCAGGAAGACCCGGCTGTCGTCGGCCGCCTGCTTGCCGCGGATGGTGAGCTGGTTGTCTTCGACCTGGACCGAGAGATCGTCGTCGCGGAAGCCGGCGACCGCCAGGGTGATCCTGAGGCCGTTCTCGCCGATCTGCTCGATATTGTACGGCGGATAGCCTTCGGCGGACGACTTGCCGGCCCGGTCGAGCATCCGCTCGAGATGGTCGAAGCCCAGCAGCAACGGGCTATTGAAGACTGACAACCGCGTCATGGCCACCTTGCTCCTCCAACGAGCGAGTTCGGCTCCACATCGAGAACGGCCGACGGCCCGAAAGGCTTCCATCGACCCGGCGGCCCGATTGGCACCGCCAGAGGATAAATAGGGATCGTTAACGGAGGATCAAGCCCGCCCCGTTCGCCCGATTGCGTGTAACGCCGCATCGCCCGCTCCGGTTGCTAGCGCCGCGATACCCAGGCGAGCGCGATCGCGAACACGAGGAACGCGGACACCGCGCCGATCAGGTAGACGACATTGCCGCCGGTCATCGAATCCTCCCCTTTGAGCGAAAGACCGGGAGGAACGATGGCAAGCCGGCGCGTTCGGCGCCTTGATTCAAATCAACAATTCTTCCGGCAGGTCAGAGCCGCGTGACGCGATCGGGCCGCGCGCCGGTCGAGCGCAGGCACCAGTCGAGGCCCTGCTGCTCGGCGTCCTCGGCGTTGGCGGTGGGGCGGCTCATGAACACGCGCGAACCGTCGCGCCACACCGACCAGAGATACTGGTTGGACCCGTCCAGGTTCCGCCAGTGCTCGATCATCAGCTCGAGCATGTGTAGGCGCTTCCCCAAGTGAGCGGCCGCCCTTGGCTCTGACGGCTGTCCGGCCGCAATTGTCACATGATCGCGCCAAGACCGGAGGGCGTGTCAAGCCGGCCCCCGCCGGTCGGGCGGATCGGCCCGCGCTAGTGGCGGGGAATCGGCGCCGTCCCCGCCGGATCCGCCATCTCCTGCGCGATGCGCATGAAGGCGCGCACGGCGGTCAGGCGCAGGCGCTCGGCCAGGCACACGACGTACTCGCCGACGTCGAAGGCGGCGTCGGGCACCTCGAGCACGGCGAAGCGCTCGTCCGGCACGAACTCGCGCGCGAAGGCGACGCCGACGCCGAGACCCGAGGCGACCGCCTCGCGCACCGCCTCGCGCCCGTCGATGTCCATAATGGCACCGATGCGCACGTGCGCCTTGGCCATCGCCTGCTCGAACACGGCGCGCGTGACCGAGCCGGGCTCGCGCAGCACCATGTCGAGGCCCTCGAGCTCGCTGACCGCGAGCGTCCGGCGCCCGGCCAGCGCGTGGCCGCGCGGGACGAACACGATCAGCCGGTCGCGGCGATACGGGATGCTGTGGAAGCGCGGCGCCGGCGGCTCGCGCGCCGTGACCCCGACATCGGCCTGGTAGTCGCCGAGCTGCCTGAGCACCGCGTCGGAGTTGCCGATGGCGAGCGAGAGCGCGAGGCCGGCATGGCGGTGCTTGAGCTCGGCCATGATCGGCATGGCGTGCACCGCGTTGTCGGCGCTGATGCGCAGTTGGCCGATGGTCAGCTCCTTGGAGCCCGCCAGCAGCGCCTCGGCGTCGCCTTCCAGCGCGAACAGCCGGTCGGTGACGGCGTAGAGCTGGCGGCCGATCTCCGTCATCTGCACGAAACGGCCGCGCCGCTCGAACAGGCGGATGCCATAGGCCGCCTCCAGCGCCTTCACCTGGCCGGACAGATTGGGCTGGCTCAGGCCAGCCGCCCGCGCGGCGCGGGTGAAGCTGCCTTCGCGGGCAACCAGGTGGAAGGCGCGGAGCTGGGCGTGGTTCATCTATGTAGTATATGTGAAACAGATAGTTCTTATAAGACCTATATATTGGACCGATTGTAGCCGCGCGCCCTATCCTTGCAGCCATCGATTCCCAATCGCAGGGACACCGCCATGCCCCAGGCTCGTCCGCCCGCACCCGCCGCCTCCGAGACGGGCGATCCGCTGCTGCTGACGCCGGGACCGCTGACGACTTCGAAGTCGGTCAAGGCGGTCATGCTGCACGACTGGGGCTCGCGCGACGCCGCCTTCATCCGCATCAACCGCGAGATGCGCGAGCGCATCACCGAAGCGGCCGGCGGCGCGGGCACGCACACGACGGTGCCGATGCAGGGCAGCGGCACCTTCGCGGTCGAATCGATGATCGGCACGTTCGTGCCGCGCAAGGGCAAGCTCTTGGTGCTGGTCAACGGCGCCTACGGCAAGCGCGCCGCCAAGATCTGCGAATATGCCGGCCGCGCCTGCGTGGTCGAGGAGACGCCCGAGGACACGCCGCCGGACCTGGGCCGGCTCGACGCCGCGCTGAAGGCCGATCCCGCCATCACCCACGTGTTCGTGGTCCACTGCGAGACGACCAGCGGCATCCTCAACCCGGTCGCCGAGGTCGCCGCCATCGTGAAGCGCCACGGCCGACGGCTGCTGGTCGATTCGATGAGCGCCTTCGGCGCGCTGCCGATCGACGCGCGCGAGGTGACGTTCGACGCGCTGGCGTCGTCGAGCAACAAGTGCATCGAGGGCATTCCCGGCTTCGGCTTCGTCGTCTGCGACCAGGCGGCGCTGGACGCCGCCAAGGGCAACGCGCACGCGCTGAGCCTCGACCTCCACGACCAGTGGAAGGCGCTGGAGACGACGGGCCAGTACCGCTTCACGCCGCCGATCCACGCCATCGTGGCGCTGCACAAGGCGATCGAGGAATGGGTCGCCGAAGGCGGCGTGGCCGGGCGCGGCAGGCGCTACCGCGACAATTGCCGCGCGCTGATCGACGGCATGCGGGCGCTCGGCTTCGAGACGCTGCTGCCCGACCGGCTGCAGGCGCCGATCATCGTCACCTTCCACATGCCGCGCGACGCGAAGTTCCACTTCCAGACCTTCTACGACCGGCTCAAGGACCGCGGCTACGTGATCTACCCGGGCAAGCTGACCGTGGCCGACAGCTTCCGCATCGGCTGCATCGGGCGGCTGTACCCGAAGGACATGCAAGGTGCGGTCGAGGCGGTGAAGGCGGTGGTCGCGGAGCTGGGCGTGACCCAGTGCGGCGCTCGGCGCGCCGCGTAGCCGGAGATCCGCCCATGGCGCCGATCACCGTCAATGGCCGCCGCTACGCAAGACCGGACCGCCCGGTCGTGGTCGTGTGCATCGACGGCTCGGAGCCCGGCTACATCGAGGCGGCGGCCGCGACCGGCCGCGCGCCCTACCTCGACCGGCTGCTGAAGCAGGGCACCAGCCGCATCGCCGACTGCGTGGTGCCGAGCTTCACCAACCCCAACAACCTGTCGATCGTCACCGGCGTGCCGCCCGCCGTGCACGGCATCTGCGGCAACTACTTCTTCGACCGCGAGTCGGGCGCGGAAGTGATGATGAACGACCCGAAGCTCCTGCGCGTCGGCACGATCTTCAAGGCGTTCCAGGACCAGGGCGCTTCGGTCGCCATCGTCACCGCCAAGGACAAGCTGCGCAAGCTGCTCGGCCATGGCCTGAAGATCGGGCCCCATTCGGTCGGCGGGGGGGCGATCTGCTTCTCTTCGGAGCTGGCCGACAAGGCGACGCTGCCCGAGAACGGCATCGCCGACGTGCCGGCGCTGGTCGGCATGGCCGTGCCCGACGTCTACAGCGCGGGCCTGAGCGAGTTCGTCTTCGCCGCCGGCGTCAAGCTGATGGAACGCGCGCGGCCGGACCTGATGTATCTCTCGACCACCGACTACATCCAGCACAAGCACGCGCCCGGCACGCCGGTCGCCAACGACTTCTACGTCATGATGGACTTCTACCTGGCGCGGCTGGACTCGATGGGCGCGATCGTGGCGCTGACCGCCGACCACGGCATGAACGCCAAGCACGACGCGGCCGGCCGGCCCGACGTGATCTACCTGCAGGAGCTGCTCGACCGGTGGCTCGGCACCGCCGAGGCGCGCGTGATCCTGCCGATCACCGATCCCTATGTCGTGCATCACGGCGCGCTCGGCTCGTTCGCCACCGCCTACCTGCCCGACGGCGCCGACGTCGCGGCCGTGCTGAAGCGCATCGCCGCCGTGCCCGGCGTGGAGCTCGCGCTCGCCCGCGCCGAGGCCTGCCGGCGCTTCGAGCTGCCGGAGGACCGCATGGGCGACGTGGTCGTCGTGTCGGCCCGCAACAAGGTGATCGGCACGGCCCGGTCGCGCCACGACCTCTCGGGCCTCGTGGAGCCGCTGCGCTCGCACGGCGGCATCTCGGAACAGAAGGTGCCGCTGATCGTGAACCGCGTGACCGACCTGCCCGACGACGCGCGGCTGCGCAACTTCGACGTCTTCGACGTGGCGCTGAACCACGTCAAGGAGCTGGTGGTGACCCATGCGCGCTAAGCGGCCGCTGATCCGGCCGCCATCATTCAAGCCGATGCGCGCGCGGATCGACGCGCGCGCTGAGGCATCCAAGACCCCGCCCGTCAACCCGATCCGCCACGAGCGCCTGCGCATCGCCGGGCGCAAGGCCGAGGGCAACGGGCACATCGAGGTGCTGAACCCGTACAACAACGCCGTGGTCGGCACCGTGCCGCGGGCGCGGCCCGAGCAGGTGCGCGAGGCCTTCGACATCGCCGCGCGCTACACGCCCAAGCTGACCCGCTACGAGCGCCAGCGCATCCTCCTGAAGGCGGGCGAGATCATCGCCGCGCGACGCGAGGAGATCGCCGACGTGATCACGGCCGAGAGCGGCCTGTGCAAGAAGGACTCGCTCTACGAGACCGGCCGCGCCTACGACGTGTTCACGCTGGCGGGCCAGCTCGCGATCCTCGACGACGGCCAGACCTTCTCGTGCGACATCACGCCCCACGGCAAGGCGCGCAAGATCTTCACCACGCGCCAGCCGCTCCGGTGCATCAGCGCGATCACGCCGTTCAACCACCCGCTCAACATGCCGGCGCACAAGATCGCGCCGGCCATCGCCACCAACAACTGCGTGGTGCTGAAGCCGACCGAGCTGACGCCGCTGACGGCGCTGCTCTTGGCCGACATCCTCTACGAGGCCGGGCTGCCGCCGGAGATGCTGTCGGTCGTGACCGGGCGGCCGGAGGACATCGGCGACGAGATGATCGTCAACCCGAACGCGGAGCTGGTCACCTTCACCGGCAGCGTGCGCGTCGGCAAGATAATCGCCGAGAAGGCCGGCTATCGCCGCGTGATCCTGGAGCTGGGGGGCAACGACCCGCTGATCGTCATGGAGGACGCCGACCTCGACAAGGCGGCCGAGCTCGCGGTCGCGGGCGCCACCAAGAACTCGGGCCAGCGCTGCACGGCGGTCAAGCGCATCCTGGCGGTGGACGCCGTCGCCGACGACCTCGTGCGGCTGGTGCTGGAGAAGGCGCGCAAGCTCAGGTGCGGCGACCCGATGGATCCCAGGACCGACGTCGGGACGGTGATCAACGAGCGCTCGGCCGCTCTGTTCCAGCGCCGGGTCGAGGACGCGGTCGCCAAGGGCGCGGTGCTGCTCTACGGCAACGACCGCCAGGGTGCGCTGTTCCCGCCGACGGTGGTGGACAGGGTGCCGTACGACTGCGAGCTGGTGCGCGAGGAGACCTTCGGCCCGGCCATCCCGATCATCCGCGTACGCGGCATCGACGACGCCATCCGCGTGTCGAACTCGACCGCCTACGGCCTCAGCTCGGGCGTCTGCACCGACCGGCTCGACTACATCACCCGCTTCATCAGCGAGCTCCAGGTCGGTACGGTCAACGTCTGGGAAGTGCCGGGCTACCGCATCGAGATGTCGCCCTTCGGCGGCATCAAGGATTCCGGCCTCGGCTACAAGGAAGGCGTGATCGAGACGATGAAGGCCTACACCAACGTGAAGACCTTCTCGCTCCCCTGGGCGGCGTGAGCCTTCATACCCTCGCCCGGCGAGGCTGGGAGAGGGTCGACGACGCCCTTCGACAAGCTCGGGGTAAACTGCGTCGGCGGGGCGAGGGCCATCTCGGTGTTGCCGGCAAAGGCACCATCGCGGCGGGAAGCACCCCGCCGTACCCTCACCCTTCCCTCTCCCGCTGCGCGGGCGAGGGATGGAACCCTACCGCTCCCGCAGCGCCGTGTAGCGCGCCTTGATGAACGGCTTGGTGAGATAGTCCAGCACGGTGCGCTTGCCGGTCAGGATGTCGACCTGCGCCACCATGCCGGGGATGATCGGCAGCGCCTCGCCCTTGGCGTTCTTCAGCTGGGTCTCGAGCGTGCGCACGCGGATCAGGTAGAAGCTGTTGCCCTGCTTGTCGACGATCGTGTCGGCGCTGATCTGCTCGACCTCGGCCTCGAGCCCGCCGTAGATGGTGAAGTCGTAGGCGGTCAGCTTGACCTTGGCCTTCTGGCCGGGATGCAGGAAGGCGACGTCGCGCGGGTTGACCTGGGCCTCGACCAGCAGCGCCTCCTCGACCGGCACGATCGAGACGATGTCCTGGCCGGGCTGGATCACGCCGCCGACCGTGTTGACGTGCAGCTGCTTGACGATGCCCTTGACCGGCGAGCGCACCTCGGTGCGCGTGACGCGGTCCTTCTTGCCGGCCATGTTCTCCTGCGCCGCGGACATGCGCACGTTGCGCTCGTTGAGCTCCTTCAGCGCCTCGGAGCGGAAGTTGTCGCGCCGCTCGCGGATGCGCTGGTCGACCTCGGCGATGCCGGCGCGCGCCTTCGGGATGTTGGCGAGCGCCGAGGCGATCTGGGCCTGCAGCTCGGTCACCTGGCGCTCGAGGCGCAAGAGCTCGACCTGCGAGACGATGCCCTGCTTCACCAGCGGCGCGGTCAGGTCGTACTCCTTCTTCACCAGCGCATAGCCCTCCTGCGCGGCGCGCAGCTTGGACTGCAGCTCCTCGACCTCCTGCTGCTTCTGGGTGCGCTGCTGCTGCAGCACGCCGACCAGCGAATCGAACTCGGTCTTGCGCGCGCGGTAGAGGTCGGACTCGCGCCGCACCAGGTCGGGGCGGTCGCGCACCAGCTCGGGCGGGAAGGCCGGCTGGCGCCCGTCCGCCTCGGCCTGCAGCCGCGCGATCGAGGCGAGCAGGCCGAGATAGGTCTCCTCCATCTCGCGGAAGCTGGCGCCAGCCGCCGTCGCGTCGATGCGCATGAGGACCTGGTCGGCTTCGACCTCCTGGCCTTCGCGCACCAGGATCTCGGACGCGATGCCGCCTTCCAGGTTCTGCACGACCTGGATCTGGCGCGACGGGATGACCTTGCCGAGACCCGGCGTCACCTCGTCGAGCTCGGCGCGGCTCATCCAGAAGAGCGACACGCCGATCAGCGCCACCAGCGTCACGAGCGTCAGGACCGCGGCGATGCGCGGCCCGCGCATCATGTCGACGCGCAGCGCCGTGGGCGAAAGCGTGGTGGCGCGCGCGTTCATGGCTCGCCTGCCCTCAGTCCGCCGCCTGGCGGGTGCGCGCGCCGCCGAGCGCGGCCAGCACCTCGTCGCGCGGGCCGTCGGCCACGACCTTGCCGCGGTCGATCAGGATCACGCGGTCGACCAGCTCGAGCAGCGCGGCGCGGTGCGTCACCAGGACCAGCGTGCGGCCGGCGAGCCACCTGCGCATCGCGTCGAGGAACTTGCGCTCGACCGTGTTGTCGAGATGGCTGGTCGGCTCGTCCAGCGCCAGGATCGCGGGCTCGGCGATCACCGCGCGCGCCAGCGTGATGAGCTGGCGCTGGCCGCCCGACATGTTGAAGCCGCGCTCGCCGACGGCCTGGCCGAGGCCGCGCGGCCATTGCTTGACGGAATCGCCGAGTCCCGAGAGCTCGACCGCGCGCAGGACCTGCTCGTCGGTCGCATGCGGCATGCCCTGGGTCAGGTTGTCGCGCACGGTGCCGTGGAACAGCACCGAGTCCTGCGGCACGTAGCCGACCTGCCGGCGCAGGTCGGCGAGGTCGATCTGGCGGATGTCGAGGTCGTCGACGCGGATATAGCCCGAGGTCGGCTCATAGAGGCGCTGCATGAGCCGGAGGATCGTGCTCTTGCCCGAGCCGACGCGGCCCAGCACCGCCACGCGCTCGCCCGGCCGGATGTCGAAGCTTACGCCGTCGAGCACCGGCGTGTCCTCGCCGGGATAGCGGAACTCGACGTCCTTGAACTCGATCGATCCCTTCATCTGCGGCACGTGCAGCGGCTGGTCCTCGGCCGACTGCTCGACCGGCAGCGCCATCATCCTGGAGATCGCGTCGAAGGCCTGGCGCATCTGGTCGGTGCGCACCAGCAGGCCGGCGAGCTGGCCGAGCGGCGCCATGATGCGCGAGCCCAGCATCATGCAGGCGATCAGCGCGCCGCTGGTGAGCCTGTTGTCCATCATCTCGTAGGTGCCGGCGACGATGATGGCGACGGTCAGCAGCAGGCTGACGGTGACGGTGAAGTTGCTGGCGAGCGCCGTCAGCATCTTGATGCGCATGCCCGAGTGGGCGCTGAGCGCCACGAAATGCTCCCAGTGCCGCTTGGCCCAGGACTCCGCGCGCACCGCCTTGATCGTCTCGATGCCGTTCAGCACCTCGAACAGCAGGGCGTTCTTCTGCGTCGACTCGCGCGTGGCGCGGCGCACCGCGTTGCGCAGCGGCCAGTGGATGAGAAGCCCGGCCATGAGCACCAGCGGCACGGCCAGCGCCGCCGTCAGCGACACCACCGGCCCGCCGATGAAATAGAGCACGGCGAGGAACAGCAGGATGAACGGCATGTCGCCGAACACCGTGATCGTGGCCGAGCCGAGGAACTCGCGCACCTGGTCGAAGTCCTTGAGCGTCACCGCCAGGCTGCCGGCGGAGCGCGGCCTGACCTCGCCCTTGAGGCCCAGCACATGCTCGAACATGCGGTTGCCGAGGACGACGTCCAGCCGCTTGCCGGCGGCGTCGATCATGTAGCCGCGCAGCGTGCGCAGCACGAAGTCGAAGCCCGCGACCACGACGACGCCGGTGGCGAGCACCCACAGCGTCTCGATCGCGGCATTGGGCACGACGCGGTCGTAGACCGCCATGGTGAAGACGGGGCTGACCAGCGCCAGGATGTTGACGACGACGGTCGCCAGCACGGCATGGGCGAACATCCAGCCGTTGCGCCAGAGCCCGCCCCAGAACCACGAGCGCGACCGCGGCAGGTCGAGGATGTGCGAGCGCGTGTCGAACTGGAACAGCGGGCGGACATAGATCGCCTGGCCGGCGTAGAGCCGGGCCAACTCGTCCATCGCCACCAGCCGCGTGCCGTCGCCGGCGCGCGGCTCGTACACCTCGGCGCGGTTGCGCTTCGCGAAGCGCAGCAGCACGGCCGCGCGGCCGTCCTCGAGCATGAGGATCGCGGGCAGCGCGAGGCGCGGCATGTCCTTGAGCGCGACCGCGTCGGGGGTCGCGACCATGCCGATGCGCCGGCAGGCCGCCTCGAGCGCCGTCGCCGCCAGGCGCCCGGAGTCGAGCGGCAGGCCGGCGCGCAGCTGCTCCGCCGTGTAGGCCCGGCCGTAGAAGCGGGTGAGGAAGGCGAGACAATCGGCCAGCGGGTCGTCCGGCGGCCCGGCCGGGGCCGCGGACGGCGCCGGTTGAGGCGCGGCCGGCGCAGCAGGGCGTCCGGCGCGCTCCTGCGCCGCCGTCAAGGCCGGACGAATCGGCATTGCCGCGTTTTTCATCAATCTTTTCAAAGCCTTCCGCTCATCCAAGGCGGCGGTCCGGCGCCGCCAAGCGGGGACGGCTGTTATACCACCCCTGGCAAGGACGGCCTAGGTAAATACAAGGGCCGGAGGAAGCCTGTCGCGCGCCGAATTCAATCCGCGGGCAAGCCCAGGACGGCGCGCAGCTGACCGAGCGCGAAGGCGAGGCGGTACTGGGCGAGCAGCAGCAGGTATTCGCTGTCGGTCAGCGCGACGCTGGCCTCGAAATGCTCGATCTGGGCGTCCAGCACGTCGAGCAGCTTGCGCTTGCCGAGCTCGAACTGGGCGACGTAGTCGTCGAGCGTCCGCTTGGACGACTGCACGTGGTCGCGCTGCGGCACCAGCCGGTCCTGCACCGTCTGCAGGTTGCGGAAGAAGACGCTGGTGTCCTCGCGCAGTTGCCGGCGCGTCTCGCCGTCCTGGAAGCCGGCCGCGGCGGCCTGGGCGCTGCGGCGCGAGACGGTGGCATCGTCGAAGAAGCCGTTGAACAGGTTGTAGCGCAGCTTCAAGAGCACGGTGATGCTGCTTTCGCGTCCGAGCACGCCGTCGAGATTGTCGCCGGTGTTGCCCTGCACCTCGAAGTCGAACCGCGGGTAGAAGGCCGCGCGCGCCGCCTCGATGTCGGCGCGCGCCGCGTCGACGCGGTAGGCGGTGACGAACACCGCGGGGTTGCGCTTGAGCGCCTCGTCGAGCGCGGCGTCGAGCGTCGGCGGCGCCGCGAACACCCGCTCGCCCGGCCGCACCAGGTCCTTCGCCTCCTCGCCGACGAACTCGGCGAAGCGCGCGCGGGCGACGCGCAGCTCGCCCTGCCGGCGCGCCAGGCCCGTGTTGGCCAGCGCCAGGCGCGCGTTGACCTGCTCGAGGTCGAGCGCGTCGCTCAGGCCCTGGTTGACCCGCGCCGCCACCTTGTCGCGGATGTCCATGTGGTAGTCGCGGTTGGCGAGCGCGAGGCGCGCGATCTCGGTCGTGCGCAGCACGTCGAGATAGATCTCGCAGGCGCGGTTGGCGATGCGCTCCGAGGTCTCGGCGATGCGCCGCTCGGCCGCGCGCCGCTCGGCCTCGGCGGCCAGCTCCCGGCTCGACGTGCCGAAGCCGTCGAACACCAGCTGCCGGACGGTGATGGAATTGTCGGTGCGCAGCAGGTGCCGGCCGGAATTGTCGTCCGGCTCCTTCTGCACGCGCGAGCGCGTGCTCGGGTCGTTGGTGTATTCGTAGCCGCCGGACGATTCCAGGTCGACGCGCGGCAGGAAGCCCGCGAAGCGCACGTCGACCTGCCGGTCGGCCGCGCGCAGCAGGGCGCGGTCGCGCTTGACCTCGGGATTGGCGCGGATCGTGTCGGCCACGACGTCGGCGATCGTGCGCTCGGCGGAAGCCGCCGGCAGCGCGCCGAGCAGCAGCGCGGCCACGAGCCACGCGCCCGCCGCGCCCGGCCCCCGCAGCCGCGGCTTCCCCTGCGCCACGTCCCGTTCCCCGCCCCTGCCGCGCGCCGCCTAGTTCGCTCCGCTCTTCGGCTTGGCGTTGCCGTTTCCGTTCATCGCGACCGGAACGCCGACCGTCTCGAGCACGCCGCCCATGGTGAACAGGAGCTGGTAATGGCTGAGGATGATCAGGTACTCGCCGTCGGTGCGCGACAGCTGGGACTGGAACAGCTCGTTCTGCGCGTCGAGCAGGTCGAGCAGCGAGCGGCGGCCGAGCTCGAACTGCTGGCGGTAGCCCTTGAGCACCTTCTCCGCCGTCTCGGTATGCAGGCGCAGCGGGATGATGCGCTCCTCCGCGGTCGCCAGCGTGCGGAAGGCGACGCGCACGTCCTCGCGGATCTGCCGGCGCTGCTCGAGGTCGTCCTGCTGCGCGGCGTTCGCCTGCTCGCCGGCGCGGCCGCGCCGCGCCACGTCGCCGAAGCCGTTGAACGCGTTGTAGCGCATGCGCATGCGCGCGATGGCGTCGCTGTCGCGGCCCTTGGCGCCGTCGAGGTCGCGCCCGGTCGAGCCGATCAGCTCGAGGTCGAGCCGCGGATAGAACGGGGCGTCCGCCGCCTTGTAGTCGTACTGGCGGGCGCGGAAATTGGCCGCGGTGGCCTGGGCCGACGGGTTGCGCTCGACCGCCATGCGCACGGCCTCGTCCTCGTCGCGCGGGCGGCGCCAGTTGGGCACGCCGGGGTTGGTCAGCTCGCGCGGCGGCTCGCCCACCACCTCGCTGTAGCGCGCGATCGCCGAGCGCAGCTCGCCCCGGCGCTGCTCGAGGTTCGAACGGCCGAGCGCCAGCCGGCTTTCGGCCTGGTCGACGTCGGACCCGGTGCCGCGGCCGGCGCGCGCGAGCTGGCGGATCTGGTCGGTGATCGAGGACAGCTCCTTGACGTTCTTCTCGGCGTAGTCGACGAACTCCTGCGTGCGCAGCACGTCGAGATAGAGCTGGATGACGCGCAGGCCCAGCTGCTCGCCGGTCGCCTGCACGACATCCTTCGAGCCGGCGAAGTCCTCGCGCGCCGAGCCGACCGTGTTCGAGGTCAGGAACCCGTCGAACGCCATCTGGCGGAAGGTGACCGTGTTGTCCTGGCGGAAGCGCGACACGCCGGCCGGGTCCTCGCCCGGCGTGCGGGTGACGCGCGTGCGCGTGCTGGGGCTGGTGGTGTACTCGTAGCCGGCCTCGGACTCGAGGTCGACCGTGGGCAGGAAGCCGGCATTGGCCTGGTCGATGCCCTTCTTGGCGCCGCGGCTGAAGGCGAGGTCCCGCTGCAGCAGCGGGTGCTTGGCGAGCGTGGTCTCGACCGCTTCCTTCAGCGTGCGCGCCTCGGCGGGTGCCGCGGCCAGCAAGGCCGCAGTCGCAAGCAGGATCGCGGCGGGCAGCGTCCGGCCGCCCGGCCCCCAGGATTTCCCCAACCGCCGCATCGTCGTCGCGCTCCCCAGGTTGGTTTATTTGAACTCGTTTGATATCGTAAAAGTCGGACCGATGCATCAGCCACTACTGGGATTTTCCCCGGTGGGCGTGGCGAATCGCCCCATGTGGCCGAAACATCACACGGGCCCCTCGCCGACCGAGATCACCCGGCGAATTTCGTCGGACTTGAACCCCAATGCCATGGGCCGGCGGACGCCTTGCAGGACGGCCACGTCGTAGAGCTCGCTGACCACGCCCTCCAGCCGCAACCAATGGACGGCATCGCCGTTCTTCAGGTCGATCACCTGCAGCGCGCAGCGCGCCTCGACCTTCTGCTCCTTGAGGCGGTCGTCGAGTTTCGAGTCGGCGATCAGCCCTTCGCCCGGCGTGTCCAGCACGCGGATGGTGAAGGCGGCCGCGCTGCTGGCGGAGCCGTCGCTTGCCTGCACGGTGATCGTGTAGCTGCCGGGTGCGATCGGCAGGGATGCGCCGCTCGCGACCGTGACCACGCCGGTCGCGGGATCGATCGCGAAGCGCCCACCGGCGTCGTTCACCAGGCTGTAGGTGAGCGTGTCGCCGCCGGCGTTCGGCGGCGGCGGCTCGCCGGTGTTGAACACGGCGGCGAAGGTCTGGCCGTTCGACTGGAACACGACCAGCGTGATGCCGAGGTCGCTGAAGGTGACGAGCTGGTAGTTGAGCCCGTCGGGCGAGCCGCCGTCGGCCCCGCCCGCGCCGGTTATGATGCGCGCCGGCGCCTGGTCGAGCGGCGAGAGGTTGTATTCGGCCGTGTCGGTCTCGCCCGGCAGCAAGGTGCGCAGCGAGGTCTGCATCGCCGTCAGCGCGTCCTGGTACTTGTCCAGGTTCACCAGCAGCGTCGGCTGCGGGAACTGGGCGAACTGGCTGGTCGAGTAGGCGGTGAAGTTGGTCTGCGTGATCAGGTAGCCCGACTGGCTGTTGAAGGCGAAGCTGTCGAGCGTCATCCGCGCGTTCTGGCCCAGCGCGAAATGCGTGCCGTCGGCGAAGCGCACCGCGACCGACGCGCCCGGGCCGGTCACCAGCACGTCGTTGCGGTAGACGTCGGTGTCCGGCGTGCCGTCCTGCTCGACGCCGTCGTGGACGACCTTGACCTGGCCCGAGACGACGCGGAGCTTGCCGATCGGCGCCGGCCCGGCCGGCATGCCGCCCGCCTGCGCGAGCTGCACGAATGCCGGCGAGCCGGCGAGGATGCGGACCGTGCCGCCGTGCACCACGGCGCCGCCGGACGTGACGAGGTCGGAAGGCGTGCCGCCCGCGGCGAAGTAGCCGCGCACCAGCGCCTCGTTGCCGGACGGGTCGGACAGGCGCAGATCCTGCCCGTCGCGCGAAGGCGGCGGTCAGCAGGAACACATCGTCGGGAACGACGACCGGCGTGCCCGGCGTCGCGCCGATCTCGATCCTGGCCCCCATCAGTCCCCCTTCCCCGGCGTCACCGCGGGGACCGCCCCCGGTTCCCCGCGCTGCGTCACGTTGCACCGGACTCGGGCGGTCGGTTCGTCGGACGCGCTGTCGTTCGCCTCTTCGCGAGGCTTAACAAGAGGCTAATTCAACAAATGCGCGAGAGCAACGGATTGATCGCAATGAGGTTAATCCGCGCCCGACCAAAGCGTGCATCAAGGCGCCAAATTCGGCTGGTCGATGCCAACATAGGCCGTGGGGTTGGCATCCGACTGGTAGATGTAATAGTCGGTCCCACCGACGTTCAGCGGCGAGATGCCATTGCCCTGCTCGGTGTCGCCGTCGATCGCCGTCCACGTGTCCCCCGCACTGCCGAGAACGACCGTATCGTTGATGTCGGTATCGATCAGCAGCATGCCGAGGCCCGACCCGCCGACATCCTGATTGTCGACGCTCACCTGCAACACATCCTGCGATTCAAACGAGATCGTGTTGGCGGCACCATTGTCCGCATCGAGCAGCTCGATATTGGTGAGATTGGCCAGACCCGACAGATTCACCGTGCCGACCAGTTCCAGCACATCGTCGCCGATCTGGCTGTCGCCGCCATCGGCCAGGGCAAAGTCCGCGTCCCCGACGATCAACCGGTCGCTGCCCTCGCCGCCGAAGAGCGAATCGTCTGTCCCGCCCGTCAGCGTATCGTCGCCGCCATTGCCGTTCAGTGTGTCCTGCGTGCTCGAGCCGACGACGATGTTGGCCTCCTCGTCGCCTTCCACGACGACGGAATCGCCGTCGTCTGCCGGATTCCAGCCCGTGCCGAAGGTCGCGTTGGACAAGTCGACATCGTTGCCGCCGATCGAGAGGTCGATAGAGACCGTCTCGGCCGTGCCCTCCGAGCCGACGATCTCACCGGCAAACCCGTCGAGCTGATCGCCGGAGAAGGTCGCCGTGGTGTTCTCGGCCAGCGCGATCACCTCCACGTCGACGATGCTGGCCGCCGCGGTGAAGTCGGTATCGCTCTCGACCAGGATCGTGTCGGTTTCGGTGCCACCGTGGATCGTCTCGCCGGCCTCGACGTCGTCGGTGTTGAAGACCAGCACGTCGTCGCCGCCGCCGCCGAAGAGGCTGTCCGCGCCGGTGCCGCCGTTCAGGACGTCGGCGCCGCCCTCGCCCAGCAGCGAGTCCGTCATGCCCGAGCCGACGATCGTGTTCGCGTCAGCGTCGCCGGTGACCGCGAAGGCGTCGCCCTCGCCGGCGTCCCAGCCGGAGCCCAGGTTCAGGCCCGACAGATCGACGTCGTCGCCGGTCGGACCAACGATGATGGCGAGCTTCTGTGCCGCGCCGATGGCGCCTTCGATGGTGCCGGTGAAGGCCTGACCCTGATCGCCCGTGAAGGTCGCCGTCGTTCCGGCCGCGAGGGCGATCACTTCGACGTTCTGGATCGCCGCCGCGCCCGTGAAATCGGTGCTCGTCTGCACCAGGATCGTGTCGTTGCCCGTGCCGCCGTCGATCGTCTCCCCCGCGGCCACGTCGCCGGTGTTGAAGAGCAGTACGTCGTTGCCGATGCCGCCGTCGAGCACGTCGGCGCCGCCGCCGCCGACCAGCGTGTCGGTCTCGCTCGAGCCGATGATCGTATTGGCGTCGCCGTCGCCGTTGACGACGATGGCGTCGCCGTCGGGGGAGTCCCAGCCGGGGCCGAAGCCGAGGCCGGACAGGTCCACGTCGTTGCCGGTCGGGCCGACGTTCACGACCACCTGCTCCGCCGTGCCGCCGGCGCCGACGAGGCTGCCGGCGAAGCCCTGGAGCTGGTCGCCCGTGAACGTGGCCGAGGTTTCGGCCGCCAGCTCGATCGCCTCGACGTTCTGGATCGTGTTCGCGGCCGTGAAATCCGTGCTCGTCTGGATCTGGATGGTGTCGTTGCCGTTGCCGCCGTCGATCATCTCGCCGGCGCCGACGTCGCCCGTGTTGAAGGCCAGCACGTCGTTGCCGATGCCGCCGTCGAGCTGGTCGGCACCAGCGCCGCCGTTCAGCGTGTCGTCGCCGCCGTTGCCCATGAGGAAGTTGCCGGCGCCCGTGCCGGTGATCGTGTCGTCGAAGGCGCCGCCGCGCGCATTCTCGATGTTCGACAGCGAGTCGCTGCCGGCCGCTCCCGTGGCGGTGCCGGTCGACAGGTTAACCACGACCGCGCCTGGCGCGGCGAAGTAGCTGACCGCGTCGGTACCGCCGCCGCCGTCGATCGTGTCGTCGCCGCCTTCGCCGCTGAGGTCCTCGTTCGCACTGCTGCCCGTGATCGTGTCGTCGAACGCCGAGGCGATCACGCCCTCGAAGTTCGAAATCGAGTCGACCTCGGTTCCGCTGGTGGCGGTGCCGGCGGCGAGGTCGATCACCACGCCCGCGGTCGCATTCACGTAGACCAGGTTGTCGAAGTCGCCGCCGCCGTCGAGCGTATCGTTCCCGGCGCCGCCATTGATATTGTCGCTGCCGGCGCCGCCGCTCAACACGTTGGCGTTCGAATCGCCGATCAGCGCGTCGTTGCCGGTCGAGCCGATGACGTTCTCGATGCCGGACAGGCTGTCGCCTTGCGCCTCGCCGCCCGTCGCGGTCCCCGCCTCCAGGTCGACCGCCACGCCGGTGCCCGAGGCGCCGTACGAAGCCGTGTCGGAGCCCGTGCCGCCGATCAGCGAGTCGCCGCCCGCGCCGCCGTCGAGCGTGTCGTCGCCGTCGCTGCCGTCGAGCACGTTGGCGTTGCCGTCGCCGATCAGCACGTCGTTGTGCGACGAGCCGGCCAGGTTCTCGATGCCGGCATAGGTGTCGCCCGCGGCGTCGCCCGTATTGCCGCCGGGCGCGGACAGGCTTGCCTGGACGCCCGAGGCAGCGGTCGCGTAGCTGGCCCAGTCGCTGTCCGTGCCGCCGACGAGCGAATCGGCGCCGGCGCCGCCGATCAGCGTGTCGTTGCCCGCGCCGCCGTCGAGCCGGTCGCTGCCGCCGGCGCCGTCGAGCACGTTGGCCGCGGAATTGCCGGTCAACGTGTCGTTGTGGCCGGAGCCGAGCAGGTTCTCGATGCCCGACAGCGTGTCGCCGTCGGCGTCGCCGCCGGTGCCCGTACCGGTCGCGAGGTCGACCGTCACGCCCGCGCCCGAGGTGACGTACACGGCAGTGTCGGTGCCCGTGTCGTTGCCGGTGGCGCCCTGGAGCGTGTCTGCGCCCGCGCCGCCGGTCAGCACGTCGTTGCCGTCGCCGCCCTGCAGCAGGTCGGCGCCGCCGAGCCCGTCGAGCGTGTCGTTGCCGCCCAGGCCCTGGATCGTGTCGCGCCCGCCGGTGCCGGAGAGAAGGTTGTTGCCGCCGTCGCCGACGATCGTGTCGTCGCTGCCGTTGATCGCGATGCTCAGCGTCGCGGTCGACTTGACGCCCTGCTCGTCCTCGACCGTGTAGCTGAAGACCTCGGTGACCTGCTCGCCGGTCGACAGCGCCTGGGTCTCGAGGTCGTTGTTGTCGAGCGTGTAGGTGTAAGACCCGTCCTCGGCGATCACCACCGAACCGTACGTGCCGGCGATGGTCGTGCCGACGCCGCCGTTGATCGGGCCCGCAGCGGCGCCCGCTTGCACGCCGACCACCGTCAACGCGTCGGTCGCGTCGGCGTCGGTGTCGTTGCCGAGCACGCTGCCGCTGGCAGTCGCGACCGAGGAATTGACGCTGTCGTTCTCGGTCAGCGCGTTTGCCACGTCGGCGGTCGCCACCGGGCCGTCATTGGTGCCGGTGATCGTGATCAGCACCGTCTGGTCGTCCGTCCCCGCTGTACCCGTGCTGTCGTCGGTCGCGCGGATCGTGTAGGTCAGCGTCAGCGCCTCGCCGACCGCCAGGTAGTCGAACGCCTGCGCGCCCGAGTTGAACGACCAGTTGATCGTCCCCGTCGTCTCGTCGGCGTCGATCACCGCGCCCTGATCGACAGACAGGAAGGAAAGCAGCGTCTGGTTGGAGATGCCGTTGTCGGATTCGCCCTGCCCGATCGTGACCGACACGACGGACGGCGTCACGGTGTTGATCACGTCGACATCGGCGACCGACAGCGTCCCGGATACCGCCAGTCCGGCGTTCGCTTCCGCCAGACCTTCCGCGGCGCTGTCGCCCTGCTCGACCGCGATCACCGGCGCGTCGTTGGTCCCCGTGATCGTCACCGTCACGACCTGCGTCGCCGGCGTGCCCGCCGCGTCGGCGATCGTCACCGTGTAGGTCTGCGTCACCACCTGCCCGGCCGCCAACTGCTGCACCAGCGCGTTGTCGACCGTGAACGTCCAGTC
>JAKLKW010000080.1 GCA_023150455.1 Alphaproteobacteria bacterium
GCGCTGCCGGCGCTGCGCGACCAGCTGGCCTTGCGCCTGGCCGCGATCGAGGACCGCAGCGGAACGCTGGAGCGGCTGACCCGCGAGGCGGCCGAGGCGCGCGCCGCCTATGTCCGGAGCGCCGAGGCGCTGAGCGCCCTCAGGCACGAGGCCGCCGGGCGACTGGACAAGGGCGTCGCCGGCGAGCTGCCGCCCCTGAAGCTGGAGCGCGCCAGGTTCTCCACCGCGGTGGCCCGCACCGAGGAGGCCGACTGGTCCGAGCACGGCATCGACCGGGTGCGCTTCGAGGCCGCGACCAATCCCGGCCAGCCGCCGGGACCGCTCAACAGGATCGCCTCGGGCGGCGAGCTGTCGCGCTTCATGCTGGCGCTCAAGGTCGTGCTGGCACGAACCGACCCGGTGCCGACCCTGGTGTTCGACGAGGTCGACAGCGGCATCGGCGGCGCCACGGCCGATGCGGTCGGCGAGCGCCTGGCGCGGCTGGCCAAGGACGTGCAGATCCTGGTCGTGACGCACAGCCCGCAAGTGGCGGCGCGCGCGGCACGGCAGATGCGCGTCACCAAGTCGGTCGCCCGCGGCGACACCATGACGCGCGTCGAGGCGCTCGCTGCCGACGACCGGCGCGAGGAGATCGCGCGCATGCTGTCCGGCGCCGCCGTCACCGACGAGGCGCGCGCCGCGGCCGACCGGCTGATCGAGGACGGCGCCCGGATGAGGCGGCGGCGGTGAAGAGGCGGCGATGAGAGAACAGTCGCACGTGCCGGTCGAGCAGCTGACAGAGAAGGAAGCCGCTTCCGAGCTGGCGCGGCTCGCCAAGGAGATCGCGCACCACGACCGCCTCTACTACCAGAAGGACGCGCCGCAGATCTCCGACGCCGCCTACGACGCGCTGCGCCAGCGCAACCAGGCGATCGAGCGCCGCTTCCCCGAGCTGATCCGCGAGGACAGCCCGAGCCGCCGCGTCGGCGCGGCGCCCGCGCAGGGCTTCGCCAAGGTCAATCACCTGAGGCCCATGCTGTCGCTGGGCAACGCGTTCAGCACCGAGGACGTGGCCGAGTTCGTCGCCAGCGTGCGCCGCTTCCTGAAGCTTCCGGCCGACACGTCCGTCGCGCTCACCGCCGAGCCGAAGATCGACGGGCTGTCGGCCAACCTGCGCTACGAGGACGGCGTGTTCGTGCAGGGCGCGACCCGCGGCGACGGCGCGGTGGGCGAGGACATCACCGCCAACCTGAGGACCATTCCCGACGTGCCGCATCGGCTCAGGGGCAAGGACGTGCCGGAGCTGATCGAGATGCGCGGCGAGGTCTACCTGCCGCGCAGCCTGTTCGCGAAGCTGAACGCCGAGCGCGAGAAGGCGGGCGAGCCGATCTTCGCCAACCCGCGCAACGCCGCGGCCGGCTCGGTGCGCCAGCTCGACCCCGCCATCACGAGGTCGCGCCCGTTGCGCTTCTTCGCCTATGCCTGGGGCGAGGTGCGCGGCAGGCTGCCGGACACGCACTGGGAGACGGTGCAGCGCTTCGCCCACTGGGGCTTCAAGACCAACCCGCTGGCCAAGCTGTGCAGGGACGAGGGCGAGGCGCTGAAGCTCTACGCGCGCATGGCCGAGCAGCGCGCCCAGCTCGACTACGACATCGACGGCGTCGTCTACAAGGTGAACCGGCTGGACTGGCAGGAGCGCCTGGGCTTCGTCAGCCGCGCGCCGCGCTGGGCCGTCGCGCACAAGTTCCCCGCGGAGCAGGCCATCACCAGGCTCGAGGACATCGGCGTCAGCGTCGGGCGCACCGGGGCACTCACGCCCTATGCGATCCTGACGGCGGTCACCGTCGGCGGCGTGGTCGTCTCGCGCGCCACGCTGCACAACGAGGACGAGGTCGCGCGCAAGGACTTCCGCGCCGGCGACACCGTGGTGATCCAGCGCGCCGGCGATGTGATCCCGCAGCTCGTGCGCGTGATCCCCGAGAAACGGCCGAAGGGCGCGAAGCCCTTCGTCATGCCCGACAAGTGCCCGGTGTGCGGCAGCCTGGCCGTGCGCGAGGAGGGCCAGGCCGTGCGCCGCTGCACCGGGGGCCTCACCTGCCCGACCCAGGCGGTCGAGCGGCTGATCCACTTCTGCTCGCGCGGCGCTCTCGACATCGAGGGCATGGGCGAGGAAACGGTGCAGGAGTTCCACGAGAAGGGATTCCTCGCGGGCCCCGTCGATATATTCCGCCTGCACCGGCGGCGGCACGAGATCGTGCGCGACGAGAAGAAGGACACGGGCCTGCGCGGCTGGGGCGAGCTGCGCTTCGGCAACCTGGTCCGCGCGATCGAGGCGCGGCGGCGCGTCGCGCTGCCCCGCTTCATCCTCGCCCTCGGCATCCCCCAGGTCGGCGAGGCCACGGCGCGGCTGCTCGCGCGCAACTACGGCTCGCTCGAGGCCTGGCGCGCGGCCATGGAACGCGCCGCCAAGGGCGACGAGGAGGCGGTCGCCGAGCTCGACAACATCGAGGGCGTCGGCCCGTCGATGGTGACCGACATCGTCGGCTTCTTCGCCGAGAGGCACAACCTCAAGGTCCTGGACGAGCTGGCGAAGGAGATCGAGGTCGAGGAGTTCGCGCAAGCCGCGGTTTCGGGCTCGCCGGTCGCCGGCAAGACCGTGGTGTTCACCGGCACGCTCGAGACCATGGGCCGCGCCGAGGCCAAGGCGCGCGCCGAGCAGCTCGGCGCCAAGGTCGCCGGCTCGGTGTCGAAGAAGACCGACTACGTCGTGATCGGCGCCGACGCCGGCTCGAAAGCGACCAAGGCGCGCGCGCTCGGCGTCGCGACGCTGACGGAAGAGGAATGGCTGAAGCTGGTCGGGGGGTGAATGGGCCGGTCGCGTCGCCAAACCTGGCGGGTTGCCGACGGAAGGGCCGATCGGCATCAACCGCCGGAGAACATGCCGACGCCCACGGCAGCGGCTGCATCGAGGAGTTCCCGATCCGTCGTCACGAGTGGCAAGCCGCGCGAGCGCGCAAGCTCGAGGTAGGCGGCGTCGTACACGGTCAGCCTGTGCCGTTGCGCAAGCACGATCAGATCCGCAGGCACCGATGCAAACGCAGGTTCGACCCTTACGCCGAGCGAATCGAGTACATCCAGGAAGCGGGTGCGATCGGCCGACGAAATGCGGTTGCGCCTCTCAGCCATCGCGAGGGCGTTGGCAACTTCGTATGGCCAGAGTGCCGGGACGATGGCGCCCAGCTCGGGGACTGCCCGGAGCGCCGAGATCGTGTAGTCGCTTTTCTCGCCCTCGAAGCACCATGTCATGGTGATCGAGCAGTCGATCACGAGGGGCCCTACCACTTTCGCCCTTCGTTGATCAGGTCCTTGATCCCGATCCCGCCCAGCGTCCTGCCCTTTCTGAACTCGATCAGGGCCTCGACGGCCTCCTCCGGCGTCATCTTCTTCCGAGGCGAAATGGGGACCAATTCCGCGACGGCGCGCCCGTGCTTGGTGATCGTGACGCGCTCGCCTCTTTCGGCGCGCGCCAACAGTTCCGAGAAATGGGTCTTGGCCTCGTAGGCGGAAACGACGGACATCGGCATCCCCATTCGCGTGACGCCGGACCAGAGGGTGCATCCTCCCTTGTGCGGTTTCAAAGCACCCCTGGGACCAACATCGCCTATGAGCAGAAATCTCGACTAGGCATAGACTAGTCGAAATGTCGACGAGTATCAACCGGCTCGGTCAGCCGTAACGGACGGTCGGCGCCGCTACGGGCCCCACCCGGGTCAATCGTCCCGGAACACAACCTGCTCGGCGGCGGCGTGGCAGGCCCTGCAGTCGCCCTTGAACCTGGCGCCCTTGCGCGCGAGCGTCTGCGGCGCGACGCGGACCTTCTTCTCGTGCTTGCGCGCCCACCACGGCAGCTCGGTGATGCGCAGCGGCGTCGCGCCGGGGCGCGAGGCCGCGCAGCAACGCGCCATCGGCGCCCGGCGCATCGGCGGCGCTGGCCGTTAGGTAGGCGGGGATCGCCTTGCCGGCGCGGGTCCTGCCGGGCCCGGGCGCCCGTGTCGGCGAGGCGTCAGGCCGGCCGCCGTCTCCGTTATCGCTTGTCGAAGTGCAGCGCCACGAAGTAGCGGTCGATCGTCGTGCCGTCGTCGGACAAGGGCGCAGCTAGCCGCAACCAGGTCATCTCGCGATCGCCGAAGGGGCCGGTCACCCGTTTCATCATCGCGGTGCCGCCGCCGGCCATGAAGGCGCGGTGGTCGGCCAACGCCGCCTCGGCGAGCTGAACCGGCTCGAACTGGCTGAGCAGCCGGCCGGTCATCTCGCGGCCGTAGACGCGCGTCGATTCGCTGGAAAAGACCGCGAAGCGCGCATCGTTCCCCGCGACCACCATGAGATTGAGCCGTCCAAGCCAGGGGCGCAGGTCCTCGTGCATGAAATCCGCGCGCCGCGGCATGCGCCGGCGGCCGCGCTTGGCGTTCCATAGCGCCAGGAACCGCGCGAGCGTCTCCGGCAAGCGCGCCGGATCGGCCGGCTCCATGGCGGTTGGCGGGCGTCCAGCGAACCCGTCCCCGACCGTTGCGGGCAGGTTCGACCCCTTGGCCGTCGTCGGCAGCACCATCAGCGTGCACCGAGCCGGGTCACGTTCCTAGCCACCGGAAAGCGGCTGCGTCGCCTGCACAAGCCAAGCCCGCGTCTCGGCGTCGACCAGCGGGCCGATCGTCGCGCGTACCCGCGCGTGATACGCGTCGAGCCAGGCGATCTCTTCCTTGGTCAGGAGCGACCAGTCGACCAGCGCGCGGTCGATCGGGCAGAGCGTCAGCGTCTCGAAGCCCAACAGGTCGCGCTCGCCGCCGTCGGGGCGCGGCACCTCGATCACGGTGACCAGGTTCTCGATGCGGATGCCGTACGCGCCGGTCTTGTAGTAGCCGGGCTCGTTCGAGACGATCATGCCGGGCTGCAGCGCCACGCTGTTGGGCACCTTCGAGATGCGGTGCGGGCCCTCGTGCACCGACAGGTAGCTGCCGACGCCATGGCCGGTGCCGTGGTCGAAGTCGAGCCCGGCCTGCCACAGCGCGTGGCGCGCCAGCGGGTCGAGCTGGCTGCCGGTCGTGCCGCACGGGAACCTCGAGGCGGCGATGGCGATGTGGCCCTTCAGCACGCGCGCGAAGCGGTCGCGCATCTCGGGCGCCGGCGCGCCGATCGCGATGGTGCGCGTGACGTCGGTCGTGCCGTCGAGGTACTGCGCGCCGGAGTCGATCAGGTACAGCGTGCCGGGCTCCAGCCGCTTGTTGGTGGCCGGGGTCGAGCGGTAGTGCACGATGGCGCCGTTCGAGCCCGCGCCTGAGATCGAATCGAAGCTCAGGTCGCGGAAGAACTCGCCCTCGCGCCGGAACGCCTCGAGCCTGTCGGAGGCCGCCAGCTCGTCGACCCGGCCCGACGGCGCCTCGCGCGCGAGCCAGGCGAGGAACCGGGCGAGCGCCACCCCGTCGCGCCGGTGCGCGGCGCGCGCGCCGTCCAGCTCGACCGGGTTCTTGCGGGCCTTGGCGAGCGCGCAGGGATCCTCGCCGCGCACGACCTGCGCGCCGGCGCGCTGCAGCTTGTCCAGCACGGCGGCCCCCGCGGTCGCCATGTCGACGACCACGCGCTTGCCGGTCAAGGCGTCGAGGCCGGCGGCGAAGCTCGCCGGCGGCTCGACCATCACCGCGTTGCCGAGATGCGTGCGCGTGGCCGGCAGCAGCTTGCGCGGATCGATATAGAGCCGCGCCGTGCCGTCCTTCTCCAGGATGGTGAAGGAGAGCGGCAGCGGCGCGCGCGGCACGTCGCCGCCGCGGATGTTGAACAGCCACGCGATCGAAGCCGGGTCGCTGATGACCGCCGCGTCCACGCCGTCGGCCGCCAGTTTCTGCGCGATCTCCTGCTTCTTCTCGGGCGCCGAGCGTCCGGCGAAGCGCAGCTCGTGCGGGGCCACGGGTGCGATCGGCGCCGGCGGCTGGTCGTGCCAGATCGCATCGATCGGGTTGGGCTCGGCCGGCACCAGCTCGGCGCCGACCTTGGCGCAGGCGGCCGACAGGCGCTCGACCAGACCGGGGCCCAGCAGCCAGGGGTCGTAGCCGAGCTTCTCTCCCGGCTTCAGATGCGCCAGCAGCCAGTCGGCGGGCGGCTGCTCCGTCACGTGGCGCGGCTCGTGCGCGGTCAGGTCGACCTGGTCGCGCACCTGCAGCGTGTAGCGCCCGTCGACGAAGATGGCCGAGCGCTGCGCCAGCACGATCACCAGGCCAGCCGAGCCGGTGAAGCCGGTGAGCCAGGCCAAGCGCTGGGCGCGCTTGGCGACGTACTCGCCCTGATGCTCGTCGGCGCGCGGGACGACATATCCCGCCAGCCCGCGCCGGCCGAGCTCCGCGCGCAGGGCCGCCAGGCGCTCGCGGCGCGACTGCCGATCGGCTTCCACGTCCGGCGCCACGTCGGCCTGCATGACGGCCTTGAGGGCGCGGAGCTGCGCTGCCAGCGCGGGCGATGCATCCGGCGCCACCAGCGCGATCCAGGCTTCCGGATCGGCCGCCGGCTCGGGCGCCGCCAGCACGCCGGCGACCAGCGCGCGCACCGCCACGGCGTCGAGCGCAATTCCCTGTTCCGACAGCAAGCCCTGGAGCGCCGCGTCGCCCTGGTAGGGCTCCCGCCCGGCGATGTCGGGCGTCATGGCGCCCCTCCCGCCCGGCGGTGACCATGTTGCGGCGCGGTCAGGATGATTAAGGCGGGATTAATGGAAATGAGGCAAATCAAAGACATGCATGCATCCCGTTCATTGCTGCTGTGCAGCAAATACCCTCGGAATTGGCGCCGCTAGGGATTATCTATCCGAGCGACGGCGGCTGCGAAAGCCCCCTCGCCCCGACTACGGGGCTGAGCCCGGCTTCGGCGTCGCCCACAAACAACAGGATTGCGTGTCATGTTCGATGGTTCTCACTTCAGCACCAAGCCGGCCGGGACCCCGCCGGCGCGCGACCAGCTCGACGAGCTCATCCGCCGCGCCCAGGCCGAGCGGGCCCGGGTCGTCGGCGAGGCGATCGCCGACGGGATCGCGCGCGCGGTCGACGCCGTGCGGCGCTGGGACGCGAAGCGCATCGCGGTGCGCGAGCTGTCGGCGATGGACGACCGGCTGCTGCGCGATATCGGCGTCTCGCGCGGCGAGATCAAGGACGTGGTCGACCGGGCCGAACGCATGGGCTCCGCGGCCCGCGGCGAGCTGCTGGCCGGCTTCGTCCGGACGGCGATCGTCGAGCCGTTCCGCCGCTGGCGCCTGCGGGCGCGCACGCGCGCCGAGCTGAGCGCGCTGGACGACTCGATGCTGCGCGACATCGGCATCGAGCGCGGGCAGATCGACGGCATCGCCGAGGCGGTCGCGAACGGCCAGGCCTTCGACCGCGGCGAGGCCTATGTCGCCGGCCTGGCCGGCGGCGTGCCGGAAGCGGCGAATACCAACACGCGCCGGGCCTATCCGGCGAACATGGTCGACGCGGCCGACTGAGACCGCGCCGGCGGCCGTCGATCCGGCCGCCGACCTAAATGTCCGGCGGGCGGATCAGCGCCGGCCGGCTCGAAGACGGGCTCCCCCGCGTCGTCCAATCCCCCGGGCGACGCGTCCCGGCGGTCCCCCACTCCCTGCGTCGGGGGACCGCCGGCCCCTTTCCTCAGATTGCGGCCACCCGCACCATTGCGCCGGTCGCCGCCGCCTCCTTGACGGCCAGCGTCGTCGCCAGCGTCCGCGTGCCTTCGCGCACCCCGAGCACCGGCCCGACCGTGCCGCGCACGACCTCGCAGAAATGGCGCATCTGCGCCGCGAGCGGGTCCTGCTCCGGGACGACCCGACGTTCGCAATCGATCGGCGCCCACCAGCTTTTGGCATCGCCGTAGCGCCATAGGTCGAGGCGCGGCACCGCGAGCGAGCCCTCGGTGCCGGCGATCAGGTAGCAGGACTGGTCGGTCTGCGGATAGGCCTTGTTCTCGCCGGACGTCAGCTCCCAGCTCCACGGCGCCGCGGCGCTGTCCGAGACGCTCAGCGTGCCGAGCGCGCCGCTCTCGAACCGCAGCAGGATCGCCGCCGTGTCCTCGACCGGGAAGCCGCGCGCGGCGTTCGACTCGATCGCCTGCACGCCGGCAATGTCGCCGCAAAGGATGCGCAGGTCGTCGATGACATGCACCAGGTTGATCAGCACCACGCCGCCGCCCTTCTCCCGCCGCCAGGCAACATCGAAGTAGTCCGCCGGCTTCAGGTACCAGCACAGCGCGTTGGCCACGGTGACGCGCCCGAGCGCGCCGGAGGCGATGATCTCCTTCGCCCGGCGCATGATGAGGCTGCTGCGGTGGTGATGGCCGATGAGGACCGGCACGCGCGCCTGCTCGGCCGCCGCGACGATCTTCATCGCGTCATCGACCGTCTCGGCCACCGGCTTCTCCAGCAAGGTCGGCAGCCCTTTCCCGATGGTGGCGAGCGCGCCCGACACGTGCAGCCGGTTGGGCGTGGCCAGCACCACGCCGTCCGGCCGGGCCTCGCGCAGCATGGCCTCGAGCCCGGGGAACCAGGGCACCCCGATTCTGGCTGCGTGATCGCGCGCCGCCTGCGCCGGGTCGACGATCGCGGCGAGCGACGCCTCCGGCTCCTCGAGCACGCGCTTGATATGCGCCCGGCCGATCAGGCCGGCGCCGACCACGGCAATGCGTACGGGCTGGGCCATGGAGCGGTGACCTCCGTCGTTCGCCCTATGGGCGGATCATAACCAGCGTGCACCACGCCCCGAGCGTGATGCGCCGTTCCAGCACCAGGCCGCGCGCCCGGTGGGCGGCGATGACGGCTTGCGCCTGGTGCGGATGGAACCCCGACAGGACGACGCGGCCGCCGCGCTCGAGGCGCGCGGCCAGCGCCGGCGCCAGGGCGACCAGCGGCCGCTGCAGGATGTTGGCCGTGATCAGCGCGTAGCGCCGGCGCCTCACCGCCCGGTGGCGGAACCCGTCCGAACGCAGGCAGCGCACCAGGAACGCCGCGGCATTGTCCCGCACGTTGGCGCGGGCCGTACGCACGGCCTCGGGCGCGGAGTCGACCGCCAGCACCTTCATGCGCCAGGTCAGTGCCATGGCCAGCGCCAGGATGCCCGAGCCGCAGCCGAGATCGAGCGCATGCGCCGCGGGCGCGGGATGGCGCCCGGACGGCCAGCGGCAGGCCAGGCGGTCGAGCGCCAGAAGGCAGCCGCGCGTGGTCTCGTGCTCGCCGGTGCCGAAGGCCTCGCCCGCGTCCAGGCGCAGCAGAAGCTTGCCGGGCGCGCGCGGACGCGTATGCGAGGGATGCACCAGGAAACGGCCGGCGGCGATCGGCCGGAAGCTCCGCCGGTTCGCGGCCAGCCAGTTCCGCTCCGGCAAGGGCGCCACCACGGCCCGCGGTTCGGCCAGGCGGCACGACGCGGCCACCAGCGCCAGCGCCGTGCCCAGCGCGCCCCGGTCGGGCGCCGGCCCGATCGCCTCGATGCGCCAGTCGCCGCCGGGCGCGATCTCGAAGGCCGACACGGAGGCGGCGAACGCCTCCAGCGCGTCGGCGAAGGCCGGCGCGGCAGCGGCGGGCACGATCACGGTGATGGTGGAAAGCGCGCCGGACACGGGCGCCGTCGCGCGGTCGCGGGTCACGCCGGGGCGCGCTGCACGAAGCTGTCGACCACCTTCTTGCGGCCGGCCTTGTCGAACTCGACCTCGAGCTTCTCGCCTTCGACCGCGGTGACCGTGCCGTAGCCGAACTTCATGTGGAACACGCGCGATCCCGTCGTGAAGCGGCCGCTCGGCGTGTCGCCGATCTCGAAGGCGCTGCCTTCGATCAAGGGCGGCTGGGCGGCGCGCCCGACCGGCCGCCAGCCGCGCCACTCGTCGCGCATGACCGGACGCTCGGCGCGCGTGGCCGTCATGCCGGGCGCGGCTTCCATGTCGACCTCTTGCGGCGGCAGCTCGCCGATGAAGCGCGACGGCAGGCAGGCGAGCCAGGCATTGTGGACGCGGCGGTTCTGCGCGTAGCTGACGAGAACGCGCTTGCGCGCGCGCGTGAGCCCGACATAGGCGAGCCGCCGCTCCTCCTCCAGCGCCTTGGCGCCCCCTTCCTCCAGCGTGCGGCGGTTGGGGAACAGCTCCTCCTCCCAGCCGGGCAGGAAGACGGTGTTGAACTCCAGGCCCTTGGCGGCGTGCAAGGTCATGATGCTGACCTTCTCGTCGCCGGCATCGGTCGCCTGCTCCATGACCAGGCTGACATGCTCGAGGAAGCCGGCGAGATTGTCGAACTCGCCCATGGCCGGGATCAGCTCCTTCAGGTTGTCGAGCCGCCCGGGCGCCTCCGCCGCCTTGCTCGCGCGCCACATGCCGATGTAGCCGGACTCCTCGAGGATCGTCTCGGCCAGCTCCGGATGCGGCATGGCGTCGACCTGCGCGCGCCAGCGGTCGATGTCGGCGAGAAGACCGCCGAGCGCCCGGCGCGCCGGCGGCTTCAGCTCGTCGGTCGCGACCAGCTGGCGGCCGGCCGCCACCAGCGAGATCGTGCGGGCGCGCGCCAGCGCATGCGCCGCGCGCAGCGTGGCGTCGCCGATGCCGCGGCGCGGCAGGTTGACGATGCGTTCGAACGCGAGGTCGTCGTCAGGCTGGTTGACGACGCGCAGATACGCCATGGCGTCGCGGATCTCCTGGCGCTCGTAGAAGCGCGGGCCGCCGACCACGCGGTAGGGCACGCCGAGCGTCATCAGCCGCTCTTCGAACTCGCGCGTCTGGAAGCCGGCGCGCACCAGGATCGCCATCTGCGACAGGCTCTCGCCCTTGCGCTGCAGCGCCTCGATCTCCTCGCCCACGCTGCGCGCCTCGTCCTCGCCGTCCCACACCGCGCTGACGCGCAGCTTCTCGCCGCGCTCCTCGCCGGGGATGTCGCACCACAGCGTCTTGCCGAGGCGGTCCTGGTTGTGCGCGATCAGGCCCGAGGCGGCGGCGAGGATGCGCGCGGTCGAGCGGTAGTTCTGCTCCAGCCGCACCACGACCGCGCCGGGGAAGTCCTCCTCGAAGCGCAGGATGTTGCCGACCTCGGCGCCGCGCCAGCCGTAGATCGACTGGTCGTCGTCGCCGACGCAGCAGATGTTGCGGTGCTCCTGCGCCAGAAGGCGCAGCCACAGATACTGGGCCACGTTGGTGTCCTGGTATTCGTCGACCAGGATGTAGCGGAAGCGGCGCTGGTAGTCGGCAAGCACCTCGGGGTGCTCGCGGAACAGCGACAGGTTCAGAAGCAGCAGGTCGCCGAAATCGACCGCGTTCAGCGTGCGCAGCCGCTCCTGGTACTGGCGGTAGATCGCCAGGCTGCGGCCGTTGGCGATCTCGCTGTCCTCGCCCGCCGTCACCTGCTCGGGCAGGAGGCCGCGGTCCTTCCAGCGCTGGATCACGCCCATCAGCACGCGGGCCGGGAACTTCTTGTCGTCGATCTCCTCGGCCTGCATCAGCTGCTTGAGGAGCCGGATCTGGTCGTCGGCGTCGAGGATGGTGAAGTTCTGCCGCAAGCCCGCCAGCTCGGCGTGGCGGCGCAGGATGCGCGCGCCGACCGAATGGAACGTGCCCAGCCACCAGCCCTCGACCGGCCGCGCCAGCATCGTCTCGACGCGATGCTTCATCTCGTTGGCGGCCTTGTTGGTGAAGGTGACGGCCAGGATCTGCGACGGCAGGGCGCGCGCGGTCGCCAGGATGTGCACCAGCCGCGCGGTCAGGACGCGCGTCTTGCCCGTGCCGGCGCCAGCCAGCACCAGCACCGGCCCGTCCAGCGCCTGCGCGGCCTGGGCCTGGGCCGGGTTCAACCCGGACAGGTGCGGCTGGCGCTCGGCCGCCGCGGCGGGCGAAAGGGTGCGTTCGGGCAAGACGGACATGACTCCCGCTATATAGCGCGCCCGGCCGCGGCCTGTCGCGCGCCGATCCTCGAGGCCGATCAGGCCGGGCGGAACATGAAATAGGCCGCGCCGACCAGGCAGGCGAAGCCGGCGAGATGGTTCCAGCGAATCGATTCGCCGATATAGAAGACGGCGAACAGGGCAAAGACCGACAAGGTGACGATTTCCTGGATCGTCTTGAGCTGCACCACCGATAAGTCACCGTAGCCCCAGCGATTCGCCGGCACCATGAGGCAGTACTCGAAGAAGGCGATGCCCCAGCTCGCCGCGATCGCCTGCCACAGCGGCACGTGCGTGTACTTGAGGTGCCCGTACCAGGCGAAGGTCATGAAAACATTGGACGCGATCAGCAGCGAGACGGTGAGCATCGGCGCGGCTACTCCGAAGGCATCGGTGACCTGCTTATAGGACGCGCCGCCGGGAATGCGCCAGGGTCGACAGGCGCCGCGCGATCGGGCGGTCACATGCCCGTGCGGTCGTCACCGGGCTTGTGGTGGCGGCGGAATCCCGGTGATAGCATTCCCGATCGGAGCTTCGCGGGCGAGGGCTAGTCATGCGTGATCGCGACGTCCGGCTGATGCGTGCATTGGCGGCGCTGTTCTGCATCCTGGCGCTCGGCTTCGGCGGTCGCGCCTCCGCGGACGGGCCGAGCATCGAGGAGCTCGCCGCCGCCATCGTCAAGGTCAAGGCCGCGGTTCCGGGCGACGCGCGCTCGGCAAAGACGCTCGGCACCGAGCGCGAGGGCACCGGGACCCTCATCGGCGGCGACGGGCTCGTGGTCACCATCGGCTACCTGATCCTCGAGGCCGACCGTGTCGAGCTCGTGACCCAGGGCGGGCAGAAAGTGCCCGCCGAGGTCGTGGGCTACGACTACGAGTCCGGCTTCGGCCTCGTGCGCGCGATGAGCAAGCTGCCGGCCAAGCCCTTGAAGCTCGGCGACTCGGCCACGGTCAAGGTCAAGGACCGCGTGCTCGCGTTCAACCACGCCGGCGCCGACGACGCGCGGCCGGCGCTGGTCGTCTCGCGCCGCACCTTCGCCGGCTACTGGGAATACATGCTCGACAGCGCGATCTTCACGGCGCCGCCGATGATGGACTGGAGCGGCGCGGCGCTGGTCACGCAGGACGGCAAGCTGGTCGGCGTCGGCTCCCTCATCGTCAACGATCCGGCCGAGGGCGAGAGCATCGGGCCCGGCAACATGTTCGTGCCGATCGACGAGCTGAAGCCGATCATGGCCGACCTCTTGACGCAGGGCAGGCCGGCCGCACCGCCGCGTCCGTGGCTCGGCATCAATTCCGAGGAGGTGCGCGGGCGGCTGTTCGTCACCCGCGTGCAGGACGGCACGCCGGCGCACAAGGCCGGCATCGAGAAGGGCGACATCATCCTCGGCGTCGGCGGCAAGCCGGTTTCGAGCCTGGCCGAGTTCTATCGCGCGCTCTGGGGCACCGGCCCCGCGGGCGTCGACGTGAAGCTCAACGTGCTGCAGGGCGTCGCCCCGACCGAGATCACCGTCAAGTCGGGCGACCGCTACCGCTGGCTGAAGCTGAACCGGTCGTACTAGGCCGGCGCTGCCCAAGCCGGCGCGCGACGCGGCCGCGCGTCTCGTCTACTCTCGCACCATGTCCAGACCCAGGTTGCCGTCGCTCGACGAATTCCCGCTGCGCGTCATCGACACGATCCGCTACGCCGACACCGACCGGCAGGGTCACGTGAACAACGCCGCCTTCGCGACCTTCTGCGAGACGGGCCGCGTCGCGTTCCTCCTCGACCCCAAGCGGCCCCTGGCGCCGCCGGGAACGGGGTTCGTCATCGCGCGGCTGCTGATCGACTTCCGCGCCGAGCTGAACTGGCCGGGCCGGGTCGAGATCGGCACCCGCGTGACCGCCATCGGCCGCAGCTCGGTCACCTTCGCGCAGGCGCTGTTCCAGCACGGCAGGTGCGCGGCGACGGCGGAATCGGTCGTCGTGCTGATGGACGAGGCGACGCGCCGCTCGCGGCCGCTGCCGGAGGAGACCGTGCGGGCGCTGGGGAGCCAATGCGGCAGCGCGCCGGCGCGCTGCCCCTAGTCCGCCGCCGCCACCACCGTCGGCGCCGGCTCCTCGGCCGCCACGCGGTTGCGGCCCTCGGTCTTGGCGCGGTAGAGCGCCGCATCGGCACGGTCGATCAGGTCGGCGAGCGGCTCGCCCATGCGGAACTGCGCGGCGCCGATCGACAGCGTGATGCCGCCCAGCTCCTGCTGCGTGTCCTTGCGCACGAGCAGGCGCGAGGAGACGCGCAGGCGGATCTGCTCGCCGACGACCACGGCGGGACCGATCGCGGTGCTGGGCAGGATGATTGCGAATTCCTCGCCGCCGTAGCGCGCCGGCGTGTCGCGCCCTTTCAGCGTCTCCGACAAGGTGCGCGCCACCAGCTTCAGCACCTGGTCGCCCATCTGGTGGCCGTGCTTGTCGTTGAACGTCTTGAAGTGATCGATGTCGGCCATCAGCAGCGCGAGCGGCTCGCCCGTCTCCATCACCTGCATCGCGCCCTCGCGCAGCTTGATGTCGAACGCCTTGCGATTGGCGATGCCGGTCAGCGCATCCGTCATGGCGTCGCGCCGCGTCAATTCCAGCGCCCGGCGCAGCTCATCGGCTTCCTTCGCCGACGCTTCAAGACGCGTCTCCAGCGCCCGCGTGCGTTCGGCCATGGTCTGGGTCTCGGCGAGCAGCGAGGCGATCACCTCGCGGACGGCCTTCAGGCCGCCGGTGCCGGAGAGCTGGCCGGCGGCCGAGCGCAGCGACTTGCCGTAGGCCTTGGTGTCCGCGCCGGCCTCGTCGAGCAGCCGCATGACGTCCTGCAGCTGCTTGTGCAGCTTCTCACCGATTTCGCGGGCCGATTCCCCTGTCGGGTCCGGCTGCGAGCCCAGGTAGCGGTTCCACAGGCCGCGGCCCAGCTCCTCGGTGTAGTCGACGCGATTGGAGATGACGACGTCGAGCGCCTTGACCAGCTCCGCCGAAGCGCGGGCGGCGTAGGCGTACCAGATGGCGTAGTTGCGCGGGTTCAGCCGCACCCGGTGGCGCTCGATCAACGCCAGGGCCGCCCGCGCGTGCTCCGCGGACTGTTGGGCGGTCTCCGGGAAATCCAACATGGCCGATACCTGGCGCTTCCCTTAACGATTCAATTACTTAGAAGATCGCGCCGGATGCACGACCCCGAATCTTGCCTCAAGGCTAGCGCCGCATCGTTAACGGTTCGTTACCGAATTTCCCGGAACTCCTCGGCCGCCCCGCCGGTCGAGCGTGATGACGCGGCCGGCCTCGGGCGGAAGCGGCAGGCGCCGATGCTGGGCCAGCAGCCGGGCGAGCGTATCCATCACCGTCTGCGGGAACGGCGCCGCCCGCCGCGTGCCGAGGTCGACATGCAGCCCCATGATCTCGTTTGCGGCGGACAGATGGCCCTCGCGCGCGTGGTACATGTGGTGGATGAACTGGATGCGCTTGGCGTCGTGCCCCAGCAGCTGCGTCGTGAAGCGCATCGGGTCGTGCGCCTGCATCTCGCGGCGATAGACGACGTGCGTCTCCAGCACGAAGATCGACCTGCCGGTCGCGCGCATGTAGGCTTCACCCAGCCCCACGTGATGGAGGAACCTGTCGGTCGCATGGTCGAACGCCAGCACGTAATAGGCCAGGTTCATGTGGCCGTTGAAGTCGACCCATTCCGGGCGGACCGATTCCTCGTGCAGGCTCAAGGGGGCGACGTCGTTCATGCCGCCAAGCTAGGACAGGGATCGCTTTCCTGTCATCCCGGCACTCGCCTTCCCGCCGCGACCGGGCACTGACCCTCGGCATGCCGGACCGCCTCTACGCCTGGATCGGGCGCCACGCCGCGTGGCTGCCGTTCGCCGGGGTGCCGGCGGGCCTGGCCGTGCCGCCGCTCGCGGCGCTGCTGTGGCCGGCCGTGCTGCCCGTGACCTTCCTGCTGTTCGTCGCCTCCCTCCTGCGCATGGACATGGGCCTGGCGCTGTCGATCGTGCTGATGACGACGACCTCGCCGCTGCTTTCCTCGCCTGCATGAGCGTGGTGCCGCCGACCATGCCGGCGCTCGCGCTCGCGCTGCTCGGCCTGGAGATCGAGATCTCGCCCTGGGCAGCTGACGGGGCGGCTTGCCGCCTTCCTGACGAACGTCCTCTTGCAGGCGGTCGGCGCCCTGCTGTTCTCTCCGGCCGGGCGCACCACAGCGCTGACGGTCGGCCACATGTTCGGCTACCGCAACATGGCGCTGCCGCTGGCGGTGCTGGCCGACGCCGCGCCGGCCGGGTTCGCGCTCTACGTGGCCATGGCGCAACTGCCGATGTACATGTTGCCCGTGCTGACGGTGCGCCTCTATCGGCGGCTGCTCGCGCGCTGAAGGACGACCGCGACGTCGCGATCGCCCCGGGCCAGGAGGTCGCGCTCGTCGTCGGCCATGACGACGGCGGCTGGTGGGTGCGGTTTCCGTGATCGAGCTGGAGGACCTCAAGCCGGGCATCACGCTGCGGGGGCTGGCGGGGCACGAGCGCGCCCTCGTCACCGATGCGGAATGGTTCGGCGACCAGGCCGTGAAGCTCGCCTACCGCACCCCGGAGGGCGCGTCCGGCAGCCATGTCGTCTCGGTCGACGAGCTGCCGCAGCTCACGTTGATCGAGCACGGCCCCGCCGAACGGGCGGCGACCGCGCCGCGGCTCAACGAGGCGGCGGCCGTGCTGCGCCAGCGGCGACGGCGCGTGTCGCTGACGGGCGTCGCTCTGACACTGTTCTGGGCCGAGACCGTCAACCTGGTCGCCGCCGCCCTGTTCATGGGCATGGCCTGGGAAGCGCCGGAAGCGGCCGGCGCCTCGGGCCTGCTGACCGTGACGCTGCTGCTGCTCGGCTCGCTCGTCGCCGTCCTGCTGCTCCTGTTCGACACCTACGCCATCGCGGCGATCGAGCGCCTGGACGAGCGGCGCATCGCGCTGAGGCAGATCTGGCGCCCGTTCGTGCTGGCCGCCCTCGCCACCGTCCTGTTCGGGTCTCTGGCCGGCATCGACCGCGAGACCGGCCTCCGGCTCGCTTCCTACCTGGCGACCGCCGGCGTGATCGCCCTCGTGATGCGCTCGGCCCTGGTCCCGCTCATGGCGCGCTGGCGCGCCGAGGGGCGTTTCACGACGACGATCGCGCTGGTCGGCGCGACCGAGCTCGGCGGCCGCATCATCGAGCAGAGCCTGCGCGACGAGCGGCTCCGGGTGATCGGGCTGTTCGACGACCGCCGCACCCGCGTGCCGGAGGACCTGCACGGCGTCAAGCTGCTCGGCACGGTCGAGGACCTGCTGCATTTCGAGTCCCTCAACCGGCTCGATTGGATCATCGTCGCCTTGCCGGTTTCCGCCGGGAAGCGCGCCGAGGCCCTGTTCGACCGCCTGAAGATCGCGCCCTGCCGGCTGAAGTTCGCCCCCGACCTGGTGGACGACCGGCCGGTCCTGCTCGAGAACCCCGAGCGCTTCCGACCGAAGCTGACGGAGATGCTGGCCGATCCGCCGGTCGATTGGCGCTTCCTGGCGAAGGCCGCGGAGGACCGGGTCTGCGCCGTCGTCCTCACCGCGCTCCTGGCACCGCTGCTCCTGGCCGTCGCGCTGCTGATCCGCCTGGAATCGCCGGGCGGCGTCCTGTTCCTGCAGAACCGCTTCGGGCGGCAGAACGAGATCATCCGCGTGCGCAAGTTCCGCACGCTCTACGCCGCCAGCGCCGATCCGCTGGCACGCCGGCAGGTGGCGGAGAACGATCCGCGCGTGACCCGCGTCGGACGCTTCCTGCGCAAGTCCAAGCTCGACGAGCTGCCGCAGCTGATCAACGTCCTGCGCGGCGAGATGTCGATGGTCGGTCCCCGCCCCTACGCCGTCGGCATGCGGCTCGGCCAGCGCTTCGCGCGCGACGTGCTTGCCGAGTATCCAAGGCGCGCCCTGGCGCTGCCCGGCATGACCGGCTGGGCCCAGGTCAACGATGGCTCGGGCCCGGTCGAGGACGAGGCGGAGTTCCGCCGCCGCGTCGGGATGGACCTCTACTATCTCGACCACTGGTCGCCCGGCTTCGACCTCCTGATCCTCTGGCGCACGGCGCTGGTCGTGCTGCGGGCGCTGCGCGGCCGCGCGGCCGGCGCGGCGTAGCGATCAGCGGCGCCGGCGTGGGGCTTTCTTCTTCGCAGCTTTCTTCTTTGCAGCCCGCCTTTTCGACACGGCGTGCCGTGCCGGCTTGCGCGACCGCGCCTCGTCGTCCGGGATCACGGCGTCGACATCGATCTCCATCAGGTACTCGGGCTTCGCCAGCCCCTTGACGATCAAGCCGGTCGACACCGGATAGACGCCTTTCAGCCACTTGCCGACCACGCGATAGACGGGCTCGCGGTACTCGCGGTCGGTGATGTAGATCGTGATCTTGCAGATATGCTCGAGCTTCGCCCCGGCTTCCTCAAGCAGCGTCTTGACGCATTCCATCGCGTTCTCGGCCTGCGCCGCCGGGTCGCCGACGCCGACGATGCGGCCGTCCAGCGCCATCGCGGTCTGCCCGCGCATGAAGATGTGGTTTCCGGCGCGCACGACCATGCAGAGGTCGTTGTCGAGACTCTGGTCGGGATAGGCATCGCGCGTGTTGAACTTGCGCAATCGCTGGTGCGGCATGTGAGCCCTCGAGAAAAAAGATCGACCACAGAGATACAGAGACACAGAGATGGAAAGAAGAGAGGATTCGAAGCGCGGCCGAAGGCCGCATCGAACGTGCTTCCTTACATCTTCGTGTCCTTCGTGGTTGATCTTGGGATTGAACCACGAAGGTCACGAAGGCAAGAGGCAGGGATGATGGCGCGCCTTCGGCGCGCGGAAGATTCTGCTCTCTTCTTGCTACCTCTGTGTCTCCGTATCTCTGCGGTGAATCCTTTCCCTGCTTCATCACCCGGTCCGACAGGCCGGCGGCGTTCTTGACGAAGGCGAGCGGCTTCTTCCAGTCGAAGTTGCGGAACACCGCGTTCAGATGCGCGAAGGGCGGCGACCAGGTGCGCGTTGATCGTCTCGCGGTAGCAGGCGAGCTCGGCCAGCTTCTCCTGCACCGCCCGCTGCCTCTCCAGGCCGGTCTGCCGCGCGTTGTGCAGCGCGGCGCCGATCAGCATGTCGGCGATATAGAGCACGCGCTGCACGAAGGGAAAGGCGCTGTAGCGGTGCAGGCGGGAGCGGATGAAGGCGGCGCGCCCGCTTGCCGTCGCGGTGTCGACGACGCGGCCGATCAGCACGAGGTGCGAGCCGACGGCGACGGTCTCGACCAGGCGGCAGTCGAAGGCCGCCGGCGCGTCGCGCAGCACCGGTGCGCCGGTCGCAAACCTTTCCCAGAAGCCGCAGACGAACCTGCTGCCGACCTCCGTCAGGACCCGGCCGGCGAAGACCTCGGACACCTGCCGGTGCCCGACGCCGAGCAGGCTGAAGGCGAAGGCGGCGTTGCCGACGATCGCGTCGGCGACCCTGCCGTGGCGGTGAATGCAGACGAGCAGCGACGGCGGAGATCGGCCGAGACCGAGCTCATGGCGCTGACGGTGCAGCCCTGCTTGCCGGCCGGGCCGTCGGTCGCCACCACCGTCACCCCGGTCGCGGCACGCCGCATGGCCTCGGGGAGCTGGCTGCGCGCGACGCCCGTTGCAGCCGGGCCGCCTTGGGCTTCGATCGTCGTCATGCCCGCCTCGCGCTCCCGCCTCGCACCATTGACAAATATCAACTTGAGCAATAGCGTACAGATCTTGTGTCCGACAGGAGCACGCGGGGGCCCCTCGGCGCAATCAATCGACGATCGGATTGCGCGTGCGCCTCCGCAATGGGAGCGTGGCTATGCAAGAGCCTCCCTACATCCTGCGCATGAACATCGAGCGCTACCAGTCGATGCTGCAGGACGCGACCATCGTGGGCGATCAGCGGCGCACCATCGAAACGCTGCTCGCCGAGGCGCGGGCGCAATTGGCGACCACCGGGGCGGAGACGGGGCGCGACCGCTGAGCGGCCGGCGTTCGGGGAAGGCCCTTGTTCCCCGCCGCGTCGGTCCTCCGGCTTGAACCACCGCCTGCCGGCGTGTGTCGCCGGCCCGATGGTCACAGGCGCAATGCGACCTGCCGCACACAGGAACGCAGGGCCCCCGCGCCATCCTCTCCACGACCTCCGGATTCGTCCCCAGCGGAGGGCGCGCGATGCGCATGACGACCCGCCTCGCATGCCTGCTCGCCGTCGGCGCGGCCGTCGGAGTCGCTTCCTCCGTTCTCGGCGCCGAGCCGCTCCCGGCGATGCGGCTCGATCCGGCCGCGACGACCGTTTCGGGTCTGTCGAGCGGCGCCTACATGGCGGTGCAGTTCCATGTCGCCCACTCTGCCGCCATTCGCGGCGCAGGCCTTGTCGCGGGCGGGCCCTATTTCTGCGCCGAGGGACAGCTGGCCACCGCGCTCAATCGCTGCATGAAGACGCTCATGGGCGCGCCCGATTCGGCTGCGCTGCTCGCCCGCGCCCGCTCGCTTGCGGGCGAGGGCAAGATCGATCCCCCGACGGGCCTCGCCGGGGCCCGTGTCTACCTGTTCAGCGGCGCGCGCGACGACACGATAACGCGGCCGGTCATGGACGCCGCGCGCGACTTCTATCGCCGGGCCGGCGCCGCCGATGCGAGCATCAAATACGTCACCGACATCCCCGCCGGCCATGGCTTCATCGTCGAGCAGGCTTCGAACGCCTGCGCGGCGACGGCCAGTCCCTTCATCAACGACTGCGACTACGACCAGGCCGGGGACATCCTGCGGCACCTCTACGGACCGCTGCAGCCGCCGGGCAGCGCGAGCGCGGCGCGGCTGATGTCGTTCGACCAGGCCGAATTCCTCGCCGCGCCCGAAAGCCACGGCATGGCGCCGCGCGGCTTCGCCTACGTGCCGGTGGCCTGCGCGGCCGCCTCGGACCCGCCGTGCCGGCTGCACATCGCCTTCGCCGGCTGCAACCAGACGCCGGCCGAGATCGGCGACCTCTTCGCGCGCAGCGCCGGATTCAACCGCTGGGCCGAGACCAACCGCCTGGTGATCCTCTACCCGCAATCGAGCGCGTCGAGCGGCAACCCGAACGGCTGCTGGGACTGGTGGGGCTACGACGATCCCGCCTACCACACCAAGCACGGCCGCCAGGTCGCGGCCGTCGCCCGGATGGCGGCGCGGCTCGGCGTCCCTCTCGCCAGCGGAGACGGCCCGGCACCCGGCGTCTGCAAGCGGTACGTGGACTGGAACTGGCGTCATTGGGTCGCCGGCCGCGCCGAGGCCTGCGGCTGGTTCCAGCTCTGCGCCACCGGCTCCGGCGAGCCGCTCGGCCCCGGCTACCTCGCCGCGACGCTCTACGAGAATCCCGAGGGCACGTTCTCGACGCAGGCCTGCGCGCCGTGACCGGAGGGCCGGCGCGCCGTTTGCGCGCCGGAACGAGGCCGACACGGGCCAAGTTGCGGGCATCGAACCTGGCGGCCTAGACTTCGCGGAATTCCCGCAACCGATCGGGCACGGCCGGATCACGTGCACGCCACACGGCAGAATCAAGGATGAGCGCCGGCCCGACTGCCCTGGATGTCCTCGGAGCATGGTGCGCGGACGCATCCGACCGGCACGGCGAGCGCGCCTTTGCGCGCGCCCGCAACGCGGTGATCGACACGATTTCGTGCATCGTCCTGGGCGCCGACCACGAGGCGACGCGCGCCGTG
>JAKLKW010000081.1 GCA_023150455.1 Alphaproteobacteria bacterium
GGGTTACGACGACCTGATCGAGGCGCTGGCCGCCCTGCCGCCGTCGCTCAACTGGCGCTTCGTCCATATCGGCGGCGGCGCGTTGCATCGCGACCTCGCGCGTCGCGCCGAGGCCCGCGGCCTGGCGGCGCGCATGGATTGGCGCGGCGCCCAGCCGCAGGATCGCGTCATCGCCGCGTATCGCGCGGCGGACCTGTTCGTGCTGGCCAGCAAGATCGACAAGGACGGCGACCGCGACGGCTTGCCCAACGTGCTCATGGAAGCGCAGAGCCAGGGCTTGGCCTGCATCGCGACGACGACCGGCGCGATCGCCGAGCTGGTCGAGCCCGACGCGACCGGCATCCTCGTTCCGCCCGCCGATCCGGCCGCGCTGGCGCGGGCGATCGACTTGCTGGCGCGCGACCCCGCGCGCCGCGCGCGCCTGGCCGCGGCCGGCGCATGGCGCGTGGCCGAGCAATTCGCCTTCCAGGCCAATATCGGCCGCATCGCCGCGCGCCTTGGGTCGACCGCGGCGCGCGTGCCGGCCGAACTATCATGCGCGTCGCATTCTACGCACCGCTGAAGGCGCCCACGCATCCGCAACCCTCGGGCGACCGGCGCATGGCGCGGCTGCTGATGCGGGCGGTGGCGCGGGCCGGTCACGATGTGGAGCTTGCCAGCACGTTCCGCAGCTATGACCGCGTCGGTGACGCCGCGGCTCAGGCACGGTTGGCGGCCGATGGCGCGCGCGTCGCCGAACGGCTGATCCGGCGGTGGACGGCGCTGCCGAAGCGCCAGCGCCCGCAGGCCTGGCTGACCTATCATCTCTATCACAAGGCGCCCGACCATCTGGGCCCCGCGGTCAGCGCCGCCTTGCGCGTTCCCTATGTCGTGGCCGAGCCGTCGGTGGCGCCGAAGCGTCGCGGCGGCCCCTGGGCGCCCGGCTACGAGGCCGCGCTGGCGGCGCTCAGGCACGCGGATGCCGCCTTGTGCCTGAACACGGTCGACCTCGAGTTCGTGCGGCCCGCGCTGCGTCGGACGGCGCATCTGGACCTGCTGCCCCCCTTTCTCGATGCCGCGCCCTATGCCCGCGCCGCCGCCCGGAGGACGCATCACCGCGCCGTCCTCACGGGCCGGCTGGGGGCGGAGCGGCTGCCGATGGACGAGCCATGGCTGCTTTCCGTGGGTATGATGCGGCCGGGCGACAAGCTCGACTCCTACCGCGCCCTGGGCCGGGCCCTTGCGCGCATCCGGGACCGGCCGTGGCGGCTCGTGGTGGTCGGCGACGGCGTCGCCCGGAGCGAGACCGAAGCCGCCTTGGCGCCTCTCGGCCAACGCGTGCTGTACCTGGGCGCGCTGGCTGCGGCCCGGCTGCCGGCGGTCTACGCTGCCTGCGACGCGTATGTCTGGCCGGCCGTACGCGAGGCCTATGGCATGGCGATCCTCGAGGCGCAGGCCGCCGGCCTGCCGGTCGCCGGCGGATACGGTGTGGGCGTTGCCGACGTGGTGAAACAGGGCGAAACCGGAATCCTGGTCGACAGCGACGACGACCGCGCGCTCGCGGGCGCCGTTGCCGCACTGCTCGACGAGCCGGCGCGCCGGCGCGCCATGAGCAAGGCTGCCCTCGCCGAAGTGATGGCCCGCCACGACATCGCCGCGGCCGCGCGGCAGCTTGACGCCGTGCTGCGCCGGGCCGTCAAGGCACGACGCGCATGACCGCGCTCGTGCTGGTGCGTCACGGACCGACGGCGTGGAACGAGCTCGGCCGAGTCCAGGGCAGCGGCGACGTGCCGCTGTCCGAAACCGGGCGCGCCGAGGTGCGGCGGTGGCGGCTGCCGCCGGAGTTCGCCGGCTACGGCCGCGTCACCAGCCCGCTCTGCCGCGCAACCGAGACGGCGGCGCTGCTCGGCCTCCACGACGCGCGCCGCGATCCGCGGCTGGTGGAAATGAACTGGGGCGCGTGGGAGGGCCAGCATCTCGACGAGCTGCGCCGCGAACTCGGCGACCTGATGAAGGCGTGGGAAGCCAAGGGCCTTGACTTCAAGGCGCCGGGGGGCGAAAGCCCGCGCGAGGTGCAGGCGCGATTGCGACCGTTCCTTGCCGAGTGCGCGGTCGGCGGGACGGCCACGCTCGCGGTCGCGCACAAGGGCGTCATCCGCGCGGTCTATGCGCTGGCGGTGCGATGGGACATGACCGGCCCGCCGCCGCACAAGCTGCGCGACGGCTGCGCGCATCAATTCGTGCTGGCGTCGGACGGCACGCCGTCGGTCGCGCGCCTGAACATCGCCTTGTGCGAGGATGCGGCTCCATGAGCGCCGCCGCGCGGACGTTGATCCACGTGCACCACCTCCTCGGCGTCGGCCACCTGCGCCGCGCCCTGGCCCTGGCGCGCGGCCTCGCCGAAGCCGGCGCGGAGGTCACGGTGGCGAGCGGCGGCATGCCGGTGCCGAACCTTCCGACAACGGGACTCGACTTCGTGCAGCTGCCGCCGGCGCGCGCCAGGGACGCCACCTTCAAGGAGCTGCTGGACGAGACCGGCGCCGAGGTCGACGATGCTTGGCGCGCGCGACGTGCGCGAGCACTGCTCGACCTGTTCGCCGCGCGCCGCCCGCACCTCGTCGTCACCGAGCTCTACCCCTTCGGCCGGCGCCTGCTGCGATTCGAGCTGGAGCCGTTGTTGCGCGAGGTCGCGGCGCAAGCCAGCCGGCCGCTCATGGCTTGCTCGCTGCGCGACATCATCCATCCACCGGCGCCGGCGCGTATCCGGGGCATTGTCGACCTCGTGCGCGGGAGCTTCGATCTGGTGCTGGTTCACGCCGACCCGGCGTTGATCGATCTCGACCTGAGCTTCCCCGCGGTTGCGCGCATCGCCGACCGGCTGCACTACACGGGCTATCTGCTGGAGCAGCCGCCGGCGCCGGCGCGACGACCGGCGGGCGAGCCGGAGGTCCTCGTGTCGAGCGGCGGCGGCGCCGTGGGCGAACCGCTGCTGCGCGCGGCCCTGGGCGCGCGCCCGCTGTCGCGCTTTCGCGACCGCCCGTGGCGGCTGTTGGCGGGCCACAATCTGCCGGAGGACAGGTTCCAGTCCCTGCGTCGCCGGGGCGGGCCCGGCGTGACGGTCGAGCGGGCGCGCGAGGACTTCGTTGCCCTGCTGCCGCGGGCATTGTGCTCGGTCTCGCAAGCGGGATACAACACGGCGATCGAGGTGCTGAGCGCGCGCGTTCCCGCGGTGTTCGTGCCGTTCGCCGACGCCGGCGAGCTGGAGCAGACGCTGCGCTGCCACGCCTTGGCCGAGCGGGGCCTGTGCCGATGGCTGCCGCCGCAGCACCTGACCCCGGTCGCCCTGGCTGCCGCGATCGACGCGGCACAGCCGCCGCCGGAGGGGTTCTCCGTGGAAGTTTCCGGCGCCGAAAGGTCCGCCACGCTGTTGTTGCGCGCAATCCGGGAACAGGCGACATTTCCCCCGCATTTGCGCCAAGTACGCGAGTCATGACCGCAGCCATGCCCATCGCCCGAAGCAGCGCCCAGGCCGTCCCCCCCGGCTCGCCGTGGGATGCGCTTGCGCGCGAGCTCGACGCCTGGGCCGCAGCCGGCAGGGCCGCGACGTTCTGGTGGCGCGACGACGACGCGACGACCGATACCCCGGCGCTGCGCCGGCTGCTGGACATCGCGGCGGCGCGGCGTGTGCCGCTGGCGCTGGCCGTCATCCCCGCCAAAGCGGAGCCGGCGCTGTTCGCGGCGCTGGAAGGGCGCGCCGGCATCGAATTGCTGCAGCACGGCTACGCCCATGCCAACCATGCGCGCCCGGACGCGAAGAAATGCGAGCTGGGCAGCCACCGCCCGGCCGCGGTTGTGATGGACGAGCTGGCCCGCGCGCGCGACCGTTTGGCCGCGCTTTCCGGGGGACGCGCCTTGCCCGTCATGGTGCCGCCGTGGAACCGGATCGATTCCGCGATCGCCACGGCGCTGCCGTCGCTCGGCATGCGCGGCCTTTCCGTTGCCAATCCCCGCGCGGCAAAGCGCGACGGCGCCGGGCTGGTGCGCGCCAACGCGCATATCGATGTCATCGACTGGACCGGCGGCCGCGACTTCGTCGGGACGGCGAGCGCGCTGGCCGCGGCGACCGGGCACTTGCGCGCGCGGCGCGCGGGCACCGTCGACCCGGACGAGCCGACCTGCATGCTGACCCATCATCTGGCGCACGACGAGGCGACCTGGCGGTTCATCGACGCCTTCCTCACGGCCACCGTCGGCCATGCGGCGGCGCGTTGGCTGCCGGCCTGCCAGGTGTTCGATGTGGCATGAGCGAGCACCGCTATCCGCCGAAGGAGCTGGTCGGCGACTATGCGCGCGCCGCGCTGGGCGTCGCCGCGACCGGAGGACCGCTGTTGTTCGTGCCGGCCAGTCCTGTCATGATGTGGTTGCTAGGAGGCCTAGCCGCGCTGTTTCTGGCGTTCGGCGCGCGCACGGCGCTGCGGCAGACGACCGTGGTGCGGGTGGACGACGCGGGGATAACCGCGATCGGACCATTGGGCGTGGCGATCGCTTGGAGTGAGTTGGGGAGGCTGGGGCTTGCCTACTATTCGACCCGACGTGACCGGTCGCGCGGCTGGATGCAGCTGAGCGTCAGGGGGAGCGGACGCAGCTTGCGGGTCGATTCCACGATCGATGGATTCCGCGAGATCGTCGCCATCGCCGCCGACCATGCGGAGCAGCGCCGGCTGAACTTGAGTCCGGCAACGATCGGCAATCTTGCCGCCCTGGGCATCCAGGCGAACCCGCTCGATACGGCCGCGGACGACGGCGCCCGGACGACGCGCGCGGGCCAAGCATGAGCAAGCGAACCGACCTGATCCAGGTGCGCGACCTGGTGGTCGATTTCCAGGCGCACGAGGGTGTCGTGCACGCCGTGCGCGGCATTTCCTTCCGCGTGCCGCAGGCCACCACCGTGGCGATCGTCGGCGAGTCGGGCTCGGGCAAGTCCGTCATCAGCCAGGCGATCATGGGCATCCTGCCGCGCAACGGGCGCATCGAGCGCGGCGAGATCCTGTTCGCCGACCCGCGCAAGCCGGGCACAGTGCAGGACCTGGCCAGGATTCCGCCGGACAGCGCCGCCTATCGCCAGATCCGCGGCGGGCGCATCTCGATCATCTTCCAGGAGCCGATGACGTCGCTGTCGCCGCTGCATACGGTGGGCGACCAGGTCAGCGAGGCCTTGCTGCTGCACCGCCAGGTCTCGAAGCCCGAGGCGCTGGAGCTGACCCGCGACATGCTGCGCATGGTCGGGTTTCCCGACCCCGTGAAGGCGCTCAAGACCTACCCGTTCGAATTGTCGGGCGGCTTGCGCCAGCGCGTGATGATCGCGATGGCGCTGGTCTGCCGACCCGCCCTCTTGATCGCCGACGAGCCGACCACGGCGCTGGATGTCACGATCCAGGCCATGATCCTGAAGTTGATGGGCGACCTGCAGAAAGAGCTGGGCATGGCTCTTCTGCTCATCACGCACGACCTCGGCGTGGTCGCCAACATGGCCGAGGAGATCATCGTCATGTACCACGGCGAGGTGATGGAGAGCGGCACGCTCGAAGACATCTTCGCCGACGCCCGGCATCCCTATCTGCGCGCGCTCCTGCGCGCCGTGCCGCGCTTCAACATGAAGCCGAACGAGCGCCTGGCGCCGATCCGCGAGATCAACACGGGCAAGAGCGAGATCCTGGCCAAGAAGGAGGCGTGGCCGCAGGACGCCGACGCCGCCGGGCCGCTTCTTTCGGTGCGCGACGTGTCGAAGCGCTTCACCATCCGCAAGGCCGGTCTGCTTGCCGGCGCCAAGGGCGCCGGGCAGGTGACCGCCGTGGACGGCGTCAGCTTCGACATCAGACGCGGCGAATGCCTGGGCCTGGTCGGCGAGAGCGGCTGCGGCAAGACGACCCTCAGCAAGATGATCATGCGGGCGCTGACGCCGGACGAAGGCGGCATCACCTTCAACGACCGCGGCACGCCGATCGACTGGCTGAAGCTCAGCCCGCGCGAGCTGGTGCCCTATCGCCGGCGCATCCAGTTCATCTTCCAGGATCCGTTCGGGAGCCTCAATCCGCGCATGCCCGTGTTCGACATCATCAGCGAGCCGCTGGTGATCCACGGTATCGGCGACGCACAGTCGCGCGCCGAGACGGTGAAGGAGTTGATGCGCCTGGTCGGGCTCGATGTCAGGCATCTCAAGCGCTATCCGCACAGCTTCTCCGGCGGCCAGCGCCAGCGCATCGGCATCGCGCGCGCGCTGGCGCTGAGGCCCGACCTCTTGATCTGCGACGAGCCGGTTTCCGCGCTGGATGTCTCGATCCAGGCGCAGATCCTCAACCTGCTCAAGGACCTGCAGCAGCAGCTGGGTCTCACCTACCTGTTCATCTCGCACAACCTGGCGGTGGTGAACTACATCGCCGACCGTATCGCCGTGATGTGCCGCGGCCGCCTGGTGGAGCTGGCCCCGCGCGACGAGCTGTTCCGCCATCCGCTGCACCCTTATACGCAGGCGCTGCTGTCGGCGGTGCCGGATCCCGATCCCAGCCGCCGGCTCGACCTGACGGCGCTGATGGAAGGCAAGGCCTCGGAGCCGGCGCACTGGCCGGAGCCGTTCACCGACGACGGCGTGGAACGGCGGCCGCACCTGATCGACATGGGCGACGGCCATTTCGTGCGCGCGCACGAACTGCCCGCCAAGCTGAAGGTAGCAGTGGCATGAGCAAACGTATGTTGCTGATGGGCCTTGGCCTGGCCCTGGTCCTGGCGGCGGCGCCCGCGGGCGCCTATGTCGAGACGCCGATGCTCGAGGCCCAGGTGAAGGACGGCGCACTGCCGCCCGTCGACAAGCGACTGCCGGCGATGCCGCTCGTGGAACGCATGAGCGACACCGGACGCATGCCGGGGCGGCACGGCGGCGAGCTGCGCATCCTGATGGCCGGCTCGCGCGACGTGCGCCTCATGGTCGTCTACGCCTATGCCCGGCTGGTCGGCTACAACGAGAAATACGAGATCGTTCCCGACATCCTGGAGAAGGTCGACGTCGAGCAGGACCGCGTCTTCACGCTGCATCTGCGCAAGGGGCATCGCTGGTCCGACGGCCATCCCTTCACGGCCGAGGACTTCCGGTATTTCTGGGAGGACGTGGCAAACAACGTGAAACTGTCGCCGACGGGCGTGCCCGCCCAGCTGCTGGTCGGCGGCGAGAGGCCCAAGTTCGAGATCGTCGACGAGCACACCGTCCGCTACGCCTGGTCACAGCCGAACCCGACCTTCCTGCCCTATCTCGCCGGTGCCAGCCCGCTCTATGTCTACCGACCGGCGCACTATCTGAAGAGGTTCCACGAGCGCTACGCGGACGCGGCGGAACTCAACAGGCTTGCGCGCTCGTTCGGTCAGCGCAACTGGGCGCCGATGCACAACCTGCTCGACAACCAGTTCAAGAACGACAACCCGGACCTGCCGACGCTCGACCCCTGGATCAATACGACGAAGGCGCCTTCGGATCGGTTCGTGTTCGTGCGCAATCCCTACTACCACCGGGTCGACGCGGAAGGCCGGCAGCTTCCGTATATCGACAAGATCATCATGAACGTCGCCGACAGCAAGATCATCCCGGCCAAGACCGGCGCCGGCGAGACCGACCTGCAGGCGCGCTACCTGCGGTTCGACAACTACACCTTCCTGCGCGGCGCGCAGAAGAACCACGATTTCGAGACGCGGTTGTGGCGCACGGGATACGGCTCGCAGATCGCGCTCTATCCCAACCTCAACGCCCGCGACCCGGTATGGAAGACGCTGAACCGCGACGTCCGCTTCCGCCGCGCCTTGTCGCTTGCCATCGACCGGCATGAGATCAACCAGGTGATCTACTACGGGTTGGCGCTCGAGGCGCAGAACACGGTCTTGCCGGAGAGCCCGCTGTACCGCAAGGAATACGCCGACGCCTGGACCAAGTTCGACCTGAAGGAAGCCAACCGCCTGCTCGACGAGATCGGACTGACCAAGCGTGACGACCGCGGCTTCCGTCTGCTGCCCGACGGGCGCGTGCTCGAGGTGATCGTCGAGACCGCCGGCGAGTCGACCGAGCAGGTCGACGTCTTGGAGCTGATCCGCGATTCCTGGGCGCAGGCGGGGATCAAGCTGTTCACCAAGCCGTCGCAGCGCGAGGTCTTCCGCAACCGCGTGTATTCGGGCGAGACCGTGATGGCGGTCTGGTCCGGCCTCGACAACGGCATCCCGACGCCGGACATGACGCCGGACGAGCTGGTGCCGGTCAAGCAGGACCGGCTGAACTGGCCGAAATGGGGCCAGTTCTACGAAACGAAGGGCAAGTCGGGCGAGACGCCCGATCTCGAGCCGGGCAAGGAGCTGATGGCGCTCTACAATGCCTGGCGCAAGGCGCCCAGCCGCGAGGAGCGCGCGCGGGTCTGGCACCGCATTCTCAAGATCAACGCCGAGGAGGTGTTCACGATCGGCATCGTCGCCGGCGTGCTGCAGCCCGTCGTCGTGAACCGGAATCTGCGGAACCTGCCCGACAAGGGCATGTTCAACTGGGAGCCCGGTGCGCATTTCGGCATCTACCGGATCGACGGCGCCTGGTTCGACGGCAAGGCGCCGGCGCGCACGGCGGCCGCCGGCGGGCTCAAGGGCAATACGCCGTGACCGGCAGCATCCGCGGGACGTACTGCCGATGCTAGGCTATCTGGTCCATCGCCTGCTGATCATGATCCCGACGCTGCTGGCAATCAGCGCGCTCACCTTCATCATCATCCAGCTGCCGCCGGGCGACTACCTCGAGACCTACATCGCCGAGCTGGAAAGCCAGGGCGAGAACGTCGACCCGGAGAAGATCGAGTTCCTGCGCCAGCAATACGGCCTCGATCAGCCGATGATCGTGCAGTACCTGTACTGGCTGGGCGGGCTGCTGCAGGGCGACATGGGCTATTCGTTCGAATACAGCCTGCCGGTGTCGCAGATCGTCGGCGACCGGTTGCTCCTGACCTTCGTCGTCACGTTGGCGACGGTGCTGTTCACCTACATCGTCGCCTTCCCGATCGGCGTCTACTCGGCCACGCACCAGTACAGCTGGAGCGACTACGGGTTGACGTTCCTCGGATTCCTCGGCCTCGCCACGCCCAATTTCCTGCTGGCGCTGGTGCTGCTCTATCTCACCAACCGCTACTTCGGCATCTCGATCGGTGGCCTGATGGAGCCCGAGTACGTCGACCAGCCCTGGTCGATGGGCAAGTTGATGTCGGTCATCCAGCACCTGATCGTGCCGACGATCGTCATCGGGACGGCGGGGACGGCCGGCATGATCCGGCGACTGCGCGCCAATCTGTTGGACGAGCTGCAAAAGCAATACGTCGTGACCGGGCGGGCCAAGGGCCTGCCGCCGGTGAAGCTGCTGCTGAAATACCCGCTCCGGATGGCGCTGAACCCGTTCATCTCGGATATCGGCGACCTGCTGCCCGAGTTGGTGTCGGGTTCCGTGATCGTCTCCGTCGTCATGTCCCTGCCGACCACCGGCCCGATGCTGCTGTCGGCCCTCAGGTCCCAGGACATGTACCTGGCGGGATCCTTCCTGATGTTCCTGGCCCTGCTCACGGTCGTCGGCATGTTCATCTCGGACCTTGCGCTCGCGGCGCTCGATCCGCGCATCCGGTTGCACGGCGGTGCCACGAAATGACGGCGCCGGCCGCACCGGGCGGGAAGCTCCCGCACTTCGTGTCGGACGCACCGTTCGATCCGTACTCGGTCGAACGGATGACGCCGGAGCAGGAACGCTACTTCCTCGCTTCGCAATGGAAGATGATGTGGTGGAAGCTCAAGCGCCACCGTCTTGCCGTCATCTCCGGGGCGATCCTGCTGGCGATGTACGCCTCGATTCTCGTCACCGAGGTGCTGGCGCCGTACAACCTGCATTCGCGCTTCACCGATTTCATCTACGCGCCGCCCCAGCGGGTGCACCTGTTCCATGACGGCAGCTTCGTCGGCCCGTTCGTCTACGGGTTCCACTACTCGCTCAACATGGACAACCTGCAGCGCATCTACACGCCGCGCGACGGCAAGACCGTTCCCCCGGGCGCGGCCGCGGCGCCCGCTGCCGAGATCCAAAAGCTGCGCTTCTTCTGTTTCGGCGATCGCTACCAGTATTTCGGCCTGGTTCCCGGCAGTTTCCATCTGGTCTGCCCGGCCGAGAACGGCACGTTGTTCCTGATGGGCACCGACCGGCTGGGCCGCGACATGCTGTCGCGCGTCGTCTACGGCACGCGCGTGTCGCTGACGGTGGGGCTGATCGGCGTCTCGATCAGCTTCCTGCTCGGCATCACGATCGGCGGCTTCGCCGGATACTACGGCGGCTGGGTCGACATCATCGTCCAGCGCGTGATCGAGGTGCTGCGCTCGCTGCCCGAGTTGCCACTGTGGCTGGCGCTGTCGGCCGCGCTGCCGGTGAACTGGAGCCCGCTGCTGGTCTATTTCGGCATCACCATCATCCTCGGCCTGCTCGATTGGACGGGCCTCGCGCGCGCCGTGCGATCGAAGCTCCTGAGCCTGCGCGAGGAGGATTTCTGCACGGCGGCGCAGCTGATGGGCGCGTCACCCGGGCGCATCATCGGCCGTCACCTGCTGCCCAGCTTCATGAGCCACCTGATCGCCTCGGCAACCTTGCGCATTCCCAGCATGATCCTGGGCGAGACGGCGTTGTCGTTCCTGGGTCTCGGCCTCAGGCCGCCGATCACAAGCTGGGGCGTTCTCTTGAACGAGGCGCAGAACATCAACGTCGTGGTGCTCTATCCCTGGCTGATGCTGCCGGTGCTGCCGGTCGTGATCATGGTGTTGGCGTTCAACTTCTTCGGCGACGGCTTGCGCGACGCCGCCGATCCGTACAAGTAGCTCAGCGTTTCTCGAGCCAAAGGCTCGATTCGTACGCGCCGTCTGCGAGCGGCAGCCGGGCGACGGCGCTTCGCTGCATGCGCTCCTTCAGGCGCGTGACCACGTATCGACTGGCGAACACCGGCTCGTAGCCGCCTGAAAGCAGGAGCAGTGCTGCCTGCTGCTCGTTGTAGCCGCGCCAGGTCCATTCCGCCGGATAGGGATCAGGCAGAAAGATATCGTGGACGTGCACCGCCACGCCGGGCGACAGGACGGGAAGGACGCGGTTGAACAAATGGTCCACGTCGCTGCCCGGCATCAGCACGTGGCTGGAATCGATGAACACCACGTCGCCGGCCGCGAGCGACCGGAACAGCGACAGCGGCGCTTGCTGCACGATCTCGCGCCGCCAGTCCACGGCCAGGGCCGCCAGGCTGGCGCGCGGCTCGGGGTCGATCGCGATCAGGCGCGCCCCGGCGCCGGCCGCTGCCGCCGCGCGGGCCAGGAAGCGCGTGGAATGGCCCGAGCCGATCTCGACGATCTGCCGCGGCCGACGTTCCCGGACCAGGGCGTATGCGACGGCGGCGTCGAGACGGCAGAACCAGTCCTGGTCCCAGCGCGGCGCGCCAGGGGTTCCGTCGGCGAGCGCCAGCAACTCGCCGGCCAGGGGCTCGACCCGGTCGAGCAGGCCGGCAAACGCGTCGCGTCGCGCCGCGAAGGCCGTTTCGGCCGTTTCATAGGGCGCGAGCTCGGCCGGCAGGCGGTCGGCATGGCGATGCGGAATGAAATAGCCCTGCGCCTTCAGATCGAGGACGGTGGCGAGGCCCATGCGCCGGCGGCGTTCGGTTTCCCTCACGGGCTGAGGGTCATGCCTTCGCGCGCGACGAGCGTGCCGGGACGCGCGGCCTCGGCCTCGGCCTGGATCTTGTCCATGAACGCGTCGTCGTGGCTAGGGTCGTGATGGAAGATCACGTAGGTCTTCACGCCGGCGGCGTTCGCCACCGCGATTCCCTGCTGCCAGGTGGAATGGCCCCAGCCCTTGAAGCGCGGATACTCCTGGTCGGTGTAGGTGCCGTCATAGATCATCAGGTCGGCGCCGCGCACCAGGTCGACCACGCGCTCGTCGATGCGGTCGACGTAATGCTCCGTGTCGGTGATGTAGCAGATCGACTTGCCGCCGTACTCGACGCGATACCCGGTCGCGTTGTTGGGATGATTGAGCGCGGCCGTGCGCAGCGCCACGCCGCGCTTCGGGTGCAGCGTCTCGCCGGCATTGAAGTCGTGGTAGCTGATGTCGGCCTGGAACACCTCGACCGGCGCCGGGAACAAGGGCGCGATCATCATCTCGGACAGCACGTATTTCAGCGTGTATTGCGGGATCAGGTGCCCGGCCCAGAGCCGGAAGCGATTGCCCTTGATGAACATCGGCACGAAGAAGGGCAAGCCGTTGACGTGATCGAAATGCGTGTGCGTAAGGAAGAGATCCGCGTCGACCGCACCGTTCGGTGCCAGGGAGTTGCCGAGCGGCCTCAATCCCGTCCCCGCATCGAAGATCAACAGCTCGCTGCCGCAGCGGATCTCGAGGCAGGACGTGTTGCCGCCGTAGCGCGCGGTGCTGGGACCGGGAACCGCGATGCTGCCGCGCACGCCCCAGAAGCGGACGAAGAACGGATCACCGCCCGCCATCGGCTGGTCCGTGCTTGCTGTTGAAACGGCTTCGCATCCATTCCTAGGTAAGGTCGCCGTGGCGGCGAGTCGAGAGGAATTGCTTGCTGCACCGCCGCAGAGACGGTCCCGGTTTTCGCTTTGTTCGAGATCAGGTGATCAGACGATAGCCGCCGGGCTCGGTGACGAGGATGCGTGCGTTGGCGGGGTCGCGCTCGATCTTCTGGCGCAGGCGGTAGACGTGCGTCTCGAGCGTGTGGGTCGTGACCCCGGCGTTGTAGCCCCAGACCTCGTTGAGCAGCGTGTCGCGTCCCACCACCTTCTCGCCGGCGCGGTAGAGGAACTTGATGATCGCCGTTTCCTTCTCGGTCAGGCGGATCTTCTTGCGCGTCGCATCGTCCAGCAGCATCTTCGCGCTCGGACGGAAGCTGTAGGGGCCGATGTTGAACACGGCGTCGTCGCTCTGCTCGTGCTGGCGCAGATGCGCGCGCAGCCGCGCCAGCAGGACGCCGAGCTTGAACGGCTTGGTGATGTAGTCGTTGGCGCCGGCATCGAGGCCGAGGATCGTGTCGGCGTCGGTGACCGCAGCGGTCAGCATGATGATCGGCGCCTTCACGCCGTTGCGGCGCATCAGGCGGCACACTTCGCGACCGTCCATGTCGGGAAGGCCGACATCGAGCAGGACAGCGTCGACGTGATCGCCCTGGACCTTCTCGAGCCCGGCCGCGCCGTGATCGGCTTCGACAATCACGAAGTCTTCGTGCAGACGCAACTGCTCGGTCAGCGACTGGCGCAGCACCTCGTCGTCGTCGACCACCAGGATCTTCTTGCCTTGGGACATGGGTCGGGACGATAGCATGCCGGGCGGTCGCGCGAAAATTCCCTGCTCCATCGCATCACCCTCCTGCTTGTCCGCCGAGCGCGAGTGCGCGCGTGGCCCGGAACAGCGCATGCTCCGGTGTTGCGAACGCGTCGACGACGGAGAAATGGTTGCGCCCCGGGGCATCGACAATGAGCGGCGCAGCCTGGGATTTCCGCCACGCGGCGGCGTACTCGGCCTGCTGGCGGCGGAACTCCGCGCTTTCGTCGGACCCGACGCACAGCACCAGCCGGCCGCATTTCCGGCTGACCGGCGGGATGTGGTGAACCGGGCTGTTCCGCCTGACGCAGGGCTCGTCCAAATTCATCCCTTCATTCAGATAGCTGAGCCGGATCGGCTCCAGGTCATAGAGCCCGCTGATCGCAACCGCCCCTTTGACGACATCCTGGGGCAGGCCGCGGGCGGCCCAGTCGGTCGTCATGACGAGTGGCGCCAAGTGTCCGCCGGCCGAATGGCCGGATACGTACAATTGGTTAACATCCCCGCCGTGCGCCGTCGCGTTGTGGTACAGCCATTCTACGGCCGCTCGCGCCTGACGGATCAGTTCATCCAGCGTAACCGCCGGTGTCAGGCCGTAGTTGATTGACACGTATGTAATGCCGGCGTCTACGTACGCCTGAGCGGGGTACGAGAAATCGCTCTTGTCCAAGGCGCGCCAGTACCCGCCATGGAAGAACGCCAGAATCGACGGCTTGCGGCGGCCATTTGGGGGCGCCGGGAAAATGTCGAGCTTCTCGGGCCCCGACGGGCCATAGGCGACGTCCAGGACGGCACCCTTGATCCCGGCCCGGGCGGCCGCGCTGCTGGTCTTCCAGCGTTCGAAATACTGCGCGAAGTCGGGCACCAGGGCCCGGTTGTTGTACTGCGCGTCGAGACCGGCACGATCGTAGTCGCGGTACAAGGTCGGCCCTTGCGCCATTGGGTTCCCCGTCCATGTGTCCATGTGAAGGCCGCAAACCTGCCCCGCCGCGGCTCTACGCGCAAGGGCGGTTCGGCGCTAGTATGTTTCACAGCAGGATGACCCAGAACGTCACGCCACGCCTTGCCCCGACGCCGCTGTCACGCGAGTTGGCCCGCGCGCGCCTGATCGCGGTGGACCGCGCCATCGCCGAGCTGCGGCGCGGGGACCCCGTCCTGGTGTGCGGCGCCTCCGGCGGCGCCAGCGCGGTCCTGGCGGCGGAGACCGTCACCGGCGACACGTTGACGCGGTTCCGGGGACTGATCGTCGAGCCTCTTGGTTTGGTCGTGACCGTCCATCGCGCGCGTGCCGTCGGCATCGCCTGGAGCGGCGCGGACAGCGCGGTGCTGCTGGAGCTCCCGGCCGAGGTCGCCGCGGAGACCATCCGCGCCCTGGCCGACCCGACGCAGGCGCCGCCCCCGCGGCCCTTGCCGGTGGCGCGGCGCGCGCCGGAAGAGGCGGCGGCCGCGGTCGAGCTGACCCGGCAGGCGGGCCTGCTGCCGGCGGCCGTGATCGCGCCCGCGGCCGCAGCGGCCGGCGAGGCGCCGGTCGGCGTCGCCGCCGCCGCGATCTGGCAGTATCGCGAAGCCGCCGCCACGACGCTCACGCCCGTGGGCGAGGCGCTGGCCCCGCTCGACGTCGGCGCGACCGCGCGTATCGTCGCGTTCCGCCCGGCCGACGGCGCGACCGAGCATCTGGCGATCGTGATCGGCGAGCCGGCGGCGGATCGGCCCGTCTTAGCCCGGCTGCACTCGCAATGCCTGACCGGGGACCTGCTGGGCAGCCTGCGCTGCGATTGCGGCGACCAGCTGCGCGGCGCGATCAAGGAGATCGCCGAGGCCGGCGCCGGCGTGTTGGTCTATCTGGCGCAGGAAGGGCGCGGCATCGGGCTGGTCAACAAGCTGCGCGCCTATGGCCTGCAGGACCGCGGTTTCGATACGATCGAGGCGAACGAGCAGCTCGGTTTTCATGCCGACGAGCGCGAATACCGCGAGGCCGCGGAAATGCTGAAGCAACTCGGCTTTTATCGCGTGCGGCTGATGACCAACAACCCGCGCAAGCTCGAGGCCCTGGCCCAGCACGGAATCGAAGTGACCGAGCGCGTGCCGCACGCCTTCCCGGCGAACGACCACAACCAGCGCTATCTCTGGACCAAGGCCACGCGCGGCGGGCACATGTTCTAGCGGCGCCAATGGACGAAACCCCGGTCCGGCCGGTCGCGGAATCCTTCGCCCCGAGGCGGCAGATTCTGCCGGTCGCGCCCGCGCCGCCCGCGCGGCGGGTCAATCGATTCAAGGACATGGGGCTGGCCCGGGGCTTGCGTACCAAGGCGGCAACAGGAGTTGACCGCATGACGACCACGACCGCCTCGCCCTACGCCCAGCTACCGCAAGTCAACCAGGTCGCCGTGCTGCCGAACGCGCAGCAGCCACAAGCGCAGCCGCAGACCTCGGCCGCCGGCCGCCGTTCGTTCCGCAGCTTCGTCGAAGCCATGGACGATTTCGGCTTCGACCGCCGCGACGTCGCCGGCATGCGCCAGATGCTGGCGATGCAGGAGGACAACGAGCGTGCCCGGACGGCCGCGGCGCCGGCGGTTCCGGTGGCGAACGTCGCCTCGTTCGCGCCCGCGCCGGCCGAGCCGGATATCCCGGTCGTGCGTGGCTTGAAGCTCGCCGGCCAGGACAGCGCCGCGCCGGCCGCGAGCGGCGCAGCCGACCTGCCGCGCCTGCCCACCTTCGCGGCCGGGCCGAGTGCCGGGCTGCCCCAGCTTCCGCCGAACGGCGACGCCGTGGCGCCGAAAGCGGCGGCGATCCCCGCCGCAGAGCTGCCCCGGCTGCAGCCCAGCGCCGGCCGTACGGTCGGCGTCATCAACTTCACGCCGCAGCCGGCCGTGGCGCCGGCCGTGGCTAATGCGCAGACCTCGAGCCTGCCGCCGCAGCTGCAGAGCCCGTTGGTCGACCAGGTGCGCGGCATGACGCGCTCGGGCCAGCGCCCGGGCCCGTCGGACGAGACGCGGGCGCGCTTCGCCGCCAATGCCGAGCGCCGGCGCGCGCTGACCGCGCCCATGGCGCCGCGACTGATGGCGCAGGAAGCGCGCTGGAACCGCGATGCCTGGCCGGCGACCGTCAACGCCCCGCGCATCGATCCGCAGACGGCGCCCGCCGCGGCGGCGCAAGCACCGACGACGCAGGCGGCCGCCAGCGACCTGCCGAAGCTGCCGACCTTGCCGCAGACCAACTGATGCATTGAGCCCCGGGCCGGATGCGGCGATACAATTGCCGCATGGACTTGGAGATCTGGCCGCTGCGCGACGGCCCCGTGCACCACGGCAGCGCGCGTTTCGGTGACCTGGTTATAGCCTGCGCGCTTGGCCGTGCCGGCATATCCGCCGGCAAGCGCGAGGGCGACGGCGCGACGCCGAGCGGCAGTTTTGCCGTGCGCCGCGTGCTGTACCGCCGCGACCGGGAGAAGACGCCGGGCGGGCTGCTTGCCTGCACGGCGATTGGCCGCGACGACGGCTGGTGCGACGATCCCGCGGATCCCGCCTACAACCGCCCGGTGAGGCTACCCTATGCCGCGCGGCACGAGCGCATGTGGCGCGACGACGGGCTCTACGACCTGGTGCTGGTGATCGGCCACAACGACGCGCCGGTCGTTCCCTTCCACGGCAGCGCCGTCTTCGTTCATGTCATGCGCCCGGACGGCGGCCCCACGGAGGGCTGCGTCGCGTTCCGCGCCGAGGATATTCGCCGCGTGATCGCCGGGCTTGCGCCGTCGAGCCGCGTCGTCGTCCACGCCGCGCCCGCCACCTGAGGCGCCGCTGCAGGCTCAGGGTGCGGGCCGGGCGCCGAAGATGGCGGTGCCGACGCGCACATGCGTCGCGCCCGCCTCGATCGCCACCGGATAGTCGGCGCTCATGCCCATGCTGAGCACGGCAAGCCCCAGCGACCGGGCAAGCGCCGCGAGCTGGCGGAAATGCGGCGCGGGATCCGCGTCGACCGGCGGAATGCACATCAGCCCTTCGACCGGCAGGCCGAGCTCGTCGCGACAAAGCGCGACCAGCGCACCCGTCTGATCGGGCGCCACCCCGGCCTTCTGCGCTTCGCCGCCCGTATTGACCTGCACCAGGCAGCGGGGCCGGCGTCCCAGCCGCGCCATCGCCGCGGCGACGGCGCGCGCCAGCTTCTCGCTGTCGATCGTTTCGATGACGTCGAACAAGGCCACCGCGTCGGCGGCCTTGTTGCTCTGCAGCCGCCCGATCAGCCTGAGCTCGATCCCGGGATGGCGCGCCTTCAGCCCGGGAAATTTGGCCTTTGCCTCCTGGACCCGGTTCTCACCGAAGACGCGCTGACCGGCCGCGATCGCCGCGGCGATCTGCCCGGGCGGTTGCGTCTTCGAGACGGCCACGAGCGTCACGCTCTCGGCCGGCCGGCCGGCCGCCGCCAGCGCCGTCGCGATGCGCGCCCGCACCGCGGCGAGGCTGGCCGCGATGTCGCTGCGGGGCGCCGACGTCTCAGTATCCATCCGGTATGTAACCGAAGCGCCGCATCTGCTCGCGATGCGCGTCGACGATGCGGCGGACCTGGGCGTCGTTCAGCTTTTCGCGCCACTGGTCCTTGCGGCCCTCGCGGAAGAAGCGCTCGGCCGATTCGCTGCGTTCCTTGAATCCCTTCTGCTCCTCGAGCTTGCGCAGCATCTCGAAGGACGAGAACTTGATCGCCCGCTCGAGGCGGTCCCGTGGCGGCTTCAAGCCCAGGAAGCGGCAGACGTTGTCGAAGGCGACGAACGGCTTGTCGAGCATATCCTCGTAGCGCACCGTGAGCAGCCTGGGATTCGGTTCCCCGGTCCAGCTCTTGACGTGCAGCGACCAGGTCGAGACGGGCTCCGGCACCGACTCACCGTCGCCGCCGCCCATGCTGTTGCGGATGAACCCCAGGAATTCGATCGCCTCGTCGACGCTGCAACCGAAGTGATGCGTCATCGACAGGCAGACGTCGAGCGGATTGCGCACTATGTAGATCGCGCCGGCGGTGTACTGCATCGTGATCAGCGGCACGCCGCATTCGTCCTCGCCCAGGTAGGCATGGGTCTTGACGAAGACGGAGTCCTGCGAAGCCAGCGTAAAGTCGCGGTGGACGAAAGGCCGGTATTTGCCGAGCTCGGCTGGGGTCAGCTCGGGCAACGGCTTGCCGCCAGCGTAGGGCGCGTACCAGCCCGCGGCCTTGTTGCCGATCGTGAACTTGTCGAGATCGTTCGGTTCGACCGGTTTCTTGGCGTTGGTGAGCAGGTTGTGCAGGAACGCCCGCATCCAGGTGTTCCCGGATTTCGGATAGGACGCCAGCCAGATGATTCCGCCCATGATGTGCCGTTCGGAGCTTCGTTGCCGGTCGGGTTCTACTGGCGAGCGGCGCTTGGAATCAAGCGTTGCAATGCGGGAGCGCGGGCGGGCCGCGCTTCCGGGGGGAGGCCGTCGCCGCTAGTATCCGCCGCGGCCGGGATGGATCGGATGCATCTGCCGCGATGACGACAACGAAGCAGAGTCTCCGGGCGGCCCATGCCGCATTCTCCTCGGGCGACCTGGCGACCGCAATCGCCTTGGGCCGCGATATCCTGGCGGTCCAGCCCGACATGGCGGGCGCGTCGCAGATGCTGGCGATGGCGCAGGCACGCTCCGGCGACCTGCCGGCCGCGATGCAGACGCTGGACGCGGCGATCGAGCGCCTTCCGGACGGGACGAAACTCCGCGTTTCGCGCGCCGAGGTGCGGCGCGGAGGCCGAATTGCGGATCGTCCTCGCGGCGGACCGCGATCCCGCCGTCGTGTTTTCGCTGGCCGAGGTCCTGCAGGCGCAGATGGAGTTTCCCGAGGCTCGGGCACTCTATCAGGAGATATTGGCGCTCTATGCGGACGAGCCGGCCGCACTGTGCAACCTCGGCACGATCGAAGCGGATGTCGGAGACGCGCAACGCGCCATCGCCCTGTACAAGACCGCGCTGCGGCACCATCCGGCGCTCGCCCAGCGGCTCGCCGGCGATCCGGAAGCGGCTGCACAGGCCTATGCCGCGGCAAGGCGACTCGACGCGACCTTGGCGGACGCGCTCAAGGACACGCACGACTATGCCCTGACAGCCGCGGCCGGAGCGGCGGTGCATGGCGATCGATTGGCGGTATTGCGAGCAGCACTGGGCGCGGCAGAGCTGGACGGGCCTGCCGGAAGCCTGGACCGAGCGCGATCCGGCCGGGCAGTATCGCGTCGGGCGGCAGCCTGAGGATCTCCCGGACAACGTGGAGCTGCATGCCGGGCTGTTCGAGGAAACCCTGCCGGGATTTGTCGCCAGACGGTCCGGGCCGGTCAGGCTGCTGCACGTGGACTGCGACCTGAATGCGTCCAGGGTGGTGATTTTCCGGCATCTCGCGCCCTGGATGCGCCGGGGAACCGTGACCGTTCTCGACGAGTATTTCGTCTACGGGGGGGGTGGCGCCAGCACGAGTTCCACGCATTGCAGGAAGCCGTGGCGAATCACGGATGGCACTACCGCTATGTGGCCGTGAACCCGTTCGGGAAGCAGGCGGCCGTCCGCATCACGGCGGCCGGTTCATAGCGACTGACGGCTCGCGCCTGCGCGGGCACGCAGTGCACACCAAACAGAACGGGCGGGCCATTTGGGCCCGCCCGTCGAGTTAAGCTTGGCGAATAGAGCTTAGAAGCTCAGACGGAAGCCGGTGGACCACGCCACGCCGGTCGACTCCTCGGTCGCCGTGTCGTTGCCTTCCCACTTCGCGAAGTTCACCGTCGAGAACACCCGGATGCCGGGCCCGAGCGTGTACTGGCCGCCGACCTCGCCGTAGATCACGCTGTCCTTCGAGCGCCGGTTGTAGCGCGGCCCGGTGATCGGATGGTTCACCAGAACCTCGCCGTCGCCGGAGATCGCATAGCCCGCGTTCACGCCCACCAGCCACGGACCCGCCCCGTAGGTCACGCCCGCCGCCCAGTCGTGCCGGTTCACGTCCGAGCCGCTGATCGCCTGGATGCCGCGGTTGTCGAACAGGTAGCCCGCGCCGAACGTGAAGCCCGCATACCCCACGTTGAAGCCCGCGCCCCAGCTGTAGCGCTGCTTCAGCGTGCGATCCAGGCCCGTCACCGTCGTGTTGCGCGTCTGCTTCTCCACGAAGCCCGTGCCGAAGTTCACGTCGAACGCAAGGTCAACACCGTTGATCGAGCGAACGAAGTTCACGCCCGTCTCGATGAAGTGGTGGTGGTTCGCCTGGTCGTTGTCCGAGATGCCGTTGCCCGCGTCGAACGCGCAACCGCCCCGGCAACCGCCCGCCGTCACGCCCTGCGCGCCGCCCGACGAGTCGTCGTCCGGCGTGTACGAAAAGCCGAACTGGAACCCAGGCGCAAAGCGCGGCGTGTAGTACGTGATCTTGTTCGCGTCCGACGTCAGCTGATTGAACGTGCGCACCGAACCGACCGCCTGCGACGGCGGAGCCCGGAACGGGAAGAAGTTCGGCGAGTCCGCGCCAAACTGACCGCCCGTCGGCGACGGCGCCGAGTAGTGCATGATGTACGCAGCCGAGTTCTCCGCGCCAACAACCAGGCGACCAAAACCGCCCTGCACATAGACGTAGTGCTCGTCGACCTGGTCCGACGACGTGTACGCCTCAAGCTGGATGTTCACACCCACCTTGATCCCGTTGTCCAGCGTCGTCTCGCCGACGAACCACACTTCCGCTTCCCAGAACTGGTCCGTCCGGCCCAGGTCCGTCGTCGTCGGCACCGCAACCGTCGCACCCGCCGCGTTCGTCGTGTTGACCGTCGTGTAGTTCCGGTCGTCAACGCCCGCCGCCGTCGCAACGTTGTCCTGTTCACGGACCGTCAAGCCCGTCGTCACGTAGCCGCCCAGCGATAGCTTGATCGGCTCCGCCGCCTGGGCCACGCCGGCAATCAACCCGCCCGCAACCAGCGCCGT
>JAKLKW010000082.1 GCA_023150455.1 Alphaproteobacteria bacterium
GATCTGCATCGCGACGTGGCCGCGGCCGACCTCGACGAACTGCGGCAGGAAGGCGAGGAAGAACAGCGCCGTCTTCGGGTTGAACAGGTTGACGATGAACCCGTCGCGGAACAGGCGCGCGTAGCGCGTGCGCACGAGCCGCGCCACGGGACCGGGCGCCGAGGCTTCGAGTCCCGAGGCGCGGCCGAACAGCTTCCTGAGGCCGATCCACACGAGATAGGCGGCGCCCGCGTACTTCACCACGCCGAAGGCGGCCGCCGAGGAGGCCAGCAGCGCCGACAGGCCGAGCGCGGCGGCGAGCACGTGGACGAGCGTCGCGGCGTGGATGCCGAGATCGGAGACGAACCCGGCCACGCGGCCCTGCTCGACCGAGCGCGCGACGATGTAGAGCACGGCCGGCCCGGGAACCAGCAGCAGCACCAGGGCGGCGCCGACGAACAGGCCGAGATTGGCGGCGCCGGGCGTGACGAATTCCATGGGGCGCAACTCCGCTTGGCGAACGCGAGGGGCGGAGCGAAGTCTGCCACGCGCCGCCGGCGCATCGCCACCGCGATCCGCCGTGGCCGGCGAACGGGCGCTACCGGATCGAGATCGCCCGCAGCCCCGCCACCGCCGGCCCGTCCGAGTCGTAGCGCGTGGCGAGCATGGTCTCAAATCTGGACCCTCGCCCGCCGCCAGGCGGGAGAGGGACTCGTTCACAGCAGCGGCGGCGTCAGCGCCCAGCAGACCCGGGTCGTGCGGTCGGACGCGTTGGCGTAGCGGTGCGGGTCCTGGCTCGAGAAGCGGAAGCTGTCGCCCTGGTTGACGATGAAATGGTCGTCGCCGACCCAGAGCGCCATCGCGCCGGTCAGCACGAGGCCGGCTTCCTCGCCGCGGTGCTGGTGCACGGGGCCGGAATCGAACCCGGGCTCCATCGTCATCAGCAGCAGCTCGATGTCGCCCGACAGGTCGGGCGTCAGCAGCTCGAAGATGCCCAGCTCGTGCGTCGAGCCGACCTTGGGCAGGCGCAGCTGGCGGCGGTCCTCGCGCCGCACGATCCGGCGGAGCTCGACCTCGGGCCTTCCGGTATTGGCGTGGAAGAACCACGAGATCGGCACGCCGAGCGCCTCGGCGAGCTTGCGCAAGCTGCGGATCGACGGCGAGGCGAGGCCGCGCTCGATCTGGCTCACCATGCCGATCGACAGCTCGGCCGCATCGGCCACCTGCTGCAGCGACATCTCCTTCGCCTTGCGCAGCGAGCGCAGCTGGATGCCGAGCCAGAGGTCGGCGACCTTGGCCGGCTTCGCCGACGGTCGCGCCGGCGCTTCCGCGGCGGGCTTGACGCGGCGGCGGATGGCTCTCGCTTGCACGGCCATGGCGGTCCTCGCCCTGGTTGGAATGATTGCTGAGAGCATATTAAAATTTCCTCCAGCAATTTTCAATCCTGTTGCAACTCGCCCGGCCGCGTGCCAGGATCGGTGCGGCTCAGCATCCGGGGGCGGCATGGCCGAGGCAGCGCAGATCGGCGTCGACATCGGGGGAACCTTCACCGACGTGGTGTGCCGCACCAGCGACGGCACGCTGAAATTCGTCAAGCTGCCGACCACGCGCCGCGACGAGAGCCAGGCCGTCTTACAGTCGATCCAGCTGATGGCGAAGGACTGGGGCGTCGCGCCATCGGACATCGCGCGCTTCACCCACGGCACCACCGTCGCCACCAACGCCGTGCTCGAGCGCAAGGGCGCGCGCATCGGCATCATCACGACCGAGGGCTTCCGCGACGTGCTGGAGATCGGCCGGCAGATGCGCCACCGCATGTACGACATGGTGCTGGAGGCCGAGACGCCGTCGTTCCTGGCGCCCGGCGCGCGGCGCAAGGAGGTGCCGGAGCGCGTGGCCGCCGACGGCTCGGTGCTGGTGCCGCTCGACGAGGACGCGGTCCGGCGCGCCGCCGATGCGCTGGTCGGCGACGGCGTCGAGGCGATCGCCATCTGCTTCCTGTTCTCGTTCCGCAATCCCGAGCACGAGAAGCGCGCGCGGGAGATCGTCCAGGCGGCCCATCCCGACCTCGAGATCGCCGTGTCGCACGAGGTCGACCCGGCCTTCCGCGAGTACGAGCGCACCGTGGTCACCGCCTTCGACGCCTATGTAAAGCCGGTGATCGACCGCTACCTGGCGCGGCTGGAGCAGGGCCTCGACGGCAGCGGCGTCAAGGCGCCGCTGCAGGTGATGCAGTCGCGCGGCGGGCTGATGGTGTCCGAGGTCGCGCGCCAGCGCCCGGTGCGGCTGTTCCTGTCGGGCCCCGCGGCCGGCGTGATCGGCGCACGCATGGCGGGCGCGTCCGCCGGCATCGACGACCTGATCACGGTCGACATCGGCGGCACGAGCTGCGACATCGCGCTGATCAGCAAGGGCAAGGCGCTGATCCGCTCGGACGGCGTGATCGACGGCTACCCGGTGCGCGTCGCCATGGTCGACGTCAACTCGATCGGCGCCGGCGGCGGCTCGATCGCCTGGATCGACCGCGGCGGGGGCCTGCGCGTCGGGCCGCATTCCGCCGGCTCGGAGCCCGGGCCCGCCTGCTACGGGCGCGGCGGGGCCGAGCCCACGGTGACCGACGCCTCGGTCGTGCTCGGCTACGTCAACCCCGACTACTTCGCCGGCGGCTCGCTCAGGCTCGAGCCCGAGCTCGCGCATCGCGTCATCGCCGACAAGGTGGCGAAGCCGCTCGGCATGACGATCGAGCAGGCGGCGCTCGGCATCCATCGCGTGCTCAACGCGCAGATGGCCGAGGGCATCCGCCTGGTGTCGATCCGCCAGGGCCTCGACCCGCGCCGGTTCGCGCTGCTGCCCTTGGGCGGCGGCGGCGCGGTGCACGCGACGGCGCTGGCGCGCGACCTCGCCATTTCCCGGGTCGTCGTGCCGCGGACGCCGGGCGTGCTGTCGGCCGCCGGCCTGCTCGCGGCGCCGGTCGAGCACGAGGTCTCGGCCGCGTTCGGGCGCGCCGTCGACGACACCTCGGTCGCCGAGATCCGCCGCGCGCTCGACGCGCTCGACCGCGACTGCGCCCGGCTGATGGCGAAGGAGCGCCTGAACGGCGAGGCGGTCACGGTCCACTACCTCGCCGATGTCTGCTATGCCGGCCAGTCCTACACGCTGGAAGTGCCGCTCCGGCTCGACCAGAAGGAGCCGCTCCGGCTTCTCTACGACGACTTCCTGGTGAACCACGACCGCGTCTACGGCCATGCCACGCGCGTGCCGGCCCGCATCGTCAACCTGCGCAGCGTGCACCAGGCCGGCGGCCTCGACCGCGTCGACGGCGCGGGCTACGTCCCGAGCGGCGGCAAGCCGCAGAAGGGCGCGCGCAAGGTGCTGGTCGCGGGTGCCGCGGGCTTCGCGCAGGCCGCGGTCTACGACCGCGCCGCGCTGCCGCCCGGCTTCACGTTCCAGGGCCCGGCCATCGTCGAGCAGACCGACACGACCACGCTGGTCGAACCCGACTGGTCCGGCACCGTCGACGCCGCCGGCAATTTGATTTTGACGCGGTAGGGAGTCCGCCGCATGACCCAGCGCATGCCCAACGCCCAGCTCGACCCGATCACGGTCGAGGTCGTGCGCCACAAGCTGGAAGGCATCGCCAACGAGATGGAGTCGACGCTGCTGCGCAGCTCCTTCTCGCCCATCGTCAAGGAAGGGCTCGACGCCTCGGCGGCGCTGTTCACCATCGCCGGCGAGACGCTGGCCCAGGCCTGCGCCGTGCCGATCCACCTCGCCACGCTGATCCCGATCGTCGAGACGCTGCTGAAGGAATATCCGCTCGACACGATGAAGGACGGCGACGTCTACATCATGAACGACCCCTATCTCGGCGGCACGCACCTGCCCGACATCGCGCTGGTCATGCCGGTGTTCTACAAGGGCCGCCCGATCGCGCTGTCGGCGGCGATGACGCATCACCAGGACGTCGGCGGCATGACGCCCGGGTCGATCCCGACCAACGCGACCGAGATCTTCCAGGAGGGCCTGCGCATCCCGCCCCTGAAGCTGCGCGACGCCGGGGTGATGAACGAGACGCTGGTCAGGATGATCCGCCTCAACGTGCGCATCCCCGACACGGTGATGGGCGACCTCAACGCCCAGATCGCCGGCTGCACGATCGGCGCGCGGCGCATGGTCGACCTCGCCGACGGCTACGGCCACAACCACCTGCACGCGATCTTCCAGGAGCTGCTCGACCGCTCCGAGGCGATGACGCGCGACGCGCTGCGCCAGATCCCGCCCGGCACCTATCGCTACGTCGACTACCTCGACAACGACGGCATCGAGCTCGACCGGCGCATCCGCATCGAGGTCGCGGCCGTGGTCCGGGACGGCGCCATCCATTGCGACTTCGAGGGCACCAGCCGGCAGCTCAAGGGGCCGTTCAACGTGGTGAAGTCGGGCAGCCAGGCCGCGGCCTATTTCGCCGTGCGGGCGCTGACCGATCCCAGCATCCCGACCAATGCCGGCTGCTTCCGCCCGGTCAGCCTCAACCTGCCCAAGGGCACGCTGGTCAACCCGCAAGAGCCGGCGCCGGTCGGCTCGCGCACGGCGACCATCAAGCGCATCACCGGCTGCATCCTGGGCGCGTTCAAGGACGTGATGCCGGAGAAGGTGCCGGCCGACTCCGCGGGCGAGCTCTTGACGCTCGCCTTCGGCGGGCGCAAGCCGGACGGCAGCGGCAACTTCGTCGTCGGCGAGCTGATCGCGGGCGGCAGCGGCGGCAGCCTCAAGTCCGACGGCGCCGACGTGATCGAGACCGACGCCACCAACTGCATGAACCTGCCGGCCGAGGCGCTGGAGATGGAGGCGCCGCTGCGCGTGACGCGCATGGCGCTGCGCCCCGACTCCGGCGGCCCCGGCACGCATCGCGGCGGCCTGGGCATCGTCAAGGAGATCGAGGTGCTCGGCGTCGAGACCACGCTGACGCATCGCGGCGAGCGGCATTTCTGCCCGGCCGGCGGCTCGCAGGGAGGCCTGCCCGGCGCGCCGGCCCATTCCGTCATCCGCCGCGCCGACGGGCGCGAGGAGGTGGTGCCGTCGAAGCAGGTCACGACGCTGAAGCCGGGCGACCGGGTGATCGTCGAGACCGCCGGCGGCGGCGGCTACGGCGATCCCAGGAAGCGCGATCCCGAGGAGATCAAGGCCGACATCGCCAACGGCAAGGTCAGCCGCGCGGCGGCCGCGAGGGACTACGGCGTACGGATCAGCTGAATCTTGGGGGCAACCGGGAAGCGGCCTTCAGCCGCGGACAACGAGAGGGAGAGAAGCATGACCAGGGGCACTTTGAAATCGACCATCGTGGCGCTTGCCGCCGTCGCGGCGGCGTCCGGCGGGATGCTGGGCCCAAGCCCCGCCTCGGCTCAGACCAGCTGGAAGATGCACATCGTCTGGGTGCCGGCGCGGCCCGAGGCGAAGGACTACAAGAAGTTCGCCGACCTGGTGAACGAGCGCGCCAAGGGCAAGCTCAAGATCGACCTGCACCCGGGCGGATCGCTCGGCGTGAAGGACATCGACATGCTGCGCATCCTGCCGGCCGGCAACGTGATCCAGATCGCCGGGCTCTATCCCGGCTACATGACGCGCGACGTGCCGGAATACACGGTGACCCTGCCGCCCGGCGTGGTGAAGGAGCCGGAGCGGATGGTCGGCGCCCTGCCGGCGCTGACCAGGATCTACGAGGAAACCTACAACAAATGGGGCATCAAGCTGCTCGGCTACATCATGCACCCGGTGCGCGACACGCACATCATGTGCAAGGAGCCGATCTCGAGCCTGGCGCAGCTCAAGGGCAAGAAGCTGCGCGTGTGGGAGAAGTTCCACGTCGATACCTTCGCCAAGCTGGGCGTCGCCGCGCAGGTGATCGGCCAGAACGACCTCTACGTCGCGATGAAGACCGGCGTGGTCGACTGCGCCGTCTACCCGATCGGCTTCGCCACGACCATCTCGCTGCAGGAAGTGGCGCCCAACGCCAGCTACCTGTTCCCCTACGTGCTGCACCCGCTCAACATCATCGTGTCGAAGAAGGCGTTCGACGCGCTGCCCACCGACGTGCAGAAGATCGTGGCCGACGCCGCGCAGCAGGTGCAGAAGGGCACGATCGACAACTACCTCAAGGGCACCTACGACCGCGAGGCCTTCGGCGAGTTCACGGCCAAGGGCGGCAAGCAGATCGAGGCCTTCCCCGAGGCCGACCAGGCCGCCTTCACCAAGACCGCGCGCGAGGTGTGGGAAGCGACCGCGAAGGAGCTTGGCCCCAAGGCGACCCAGAGCCGCGCGGCGGTGCTGAAGGCGCTGGGCGGCTGAGACACGGATCGTGAGCGGCGGCGCCGGGACGCCGGCGCCGTGCGTCCTTCGACAAGCTCGCCGTGATCCGCCGCCTCGACGACGCCATCGACGCCGTCACGCGCGTCATGGTCTACGCCGCGACCGGGGCCGGCATTCTGCTCGCCTTCTTCGTCGCGCTGGCGTCGTTCATGCGCTACCTGGTCGGCGCGCCGTTCGCTTTCACCGAGGAGTTCGTCGGCCTCCTGTTTTCCGCCATGGTGTTCCTGGCGCTGCCCTTCTGCACGCACACGGGCAGCCATATCCGCGTCACGCTGCTGACCGACAACCTGCCGCCGCCCTGGCGGGGCCGGGCGGCGCTGGCGTCGACGATCCTCACGGTCGTCTTCTGCATCGTCTTCGGCTGGTTCGCGTTCGAGTTCGCCTGGACCTCGTACGAGCTCAACGCCAGGTCCGACATCGGCCGCATCCCGCTGTGGCCGTGGATGATGGCGATGCCCGTCGCCTGCCTGTTCATGGGCGTCGCCGCGGTGCTGCGCCATCTGCGCAGCCCGCCCGATGCGGGCGGCGGCGGGGCGGTGTAGCCCATGGTCTGGCTCATCCTCCTTGCCGGGCTGGTGCTGACGGCCTGGAGCAGCGTGCCGATCGGACTGGGCCTGGCGCTGACGGGGCTTGCCATCCTGCACTTCGTCGCCGGCGGCGCCGAGGCGCTGGCGGTGACCTCGGTGTGGAACGTGCTGACGGACTTCACCTTCAGCGCCGTGCCGATCTACATCTTCATGGGCGAGATCCTGCTGGTAAGCGGCGTCAGCACGCGCATCTACAACGCCGTCACGCCGTTCTTCCACCGCATCCCGGGCAAGCTGCTGCACACCAACATCGTGGTGTGCACGATGTTCGGCGCGGTCTGCGGCGCCAGCACATCGACGGCGGCGGCGGTCGGATCGGTCGCGTATCCCGAGCTGCGCCGGCGCGCCTACGACCGCGCCAGCGTCGTCGCCACGCTCGCCGCCGGCGGCACGCTGGGCCTGCTGATCCCGCCCAGCCTGTCGCTGCTGATCTACGGCGCGACGCAGCAGGTGTCGATCGGCCGGCTGTTCCTGGCCGGCGTCCTGCCCGGGCTGATGCTGGCCGGGCTGTTCATGGCGGCGATCTACGCGCACAACCGGATGAACCCGGCGCTGACGCCCGCCGGCGACGCCGCGGTCGGCTGGGGCGCGCGGCTCGCGGGCCTCGCCCGCATCTGGCCCTTCGTCTTCCTCGTCTTCGCGGTGCTCGGCACGATGTATCTCGGCCTCGCCACGGCGACCGAGGCGGCGGCGCTGGGCGTCGTCGCCTCGATCGCGGTCGGCTTCGCCTGGGGCGAGCTCACGTTCGCGAAGCTGTGGCACGCCTTCTTCGGCGCGACGGTCGTGTTCGGCTCGATCGGCCTCATCGTGCTGGGCGCGCTGGTCCTCGCCCAGTCGCTCAGCATCCTCGGCGTGCCGCAGCAGGTGATGGCGGGCATCACCGGGCTGGGGTTGTCGAAGCATTTCGTGCTGCTGCTGGTCGTGGCGGTCTACCTGGTGCTCGGCTGCTTCTTCGACGGCATCTCGCTGATGCTGATGACGCTGCCGCTGGTGTTCCCGGTGATGATGGGCGTCGGCTTCGACCCGGTGTGGACCGGCGTGATCATCACCATCCTGATCGAGATCGGCATGCTGACGCCGCCGGTCGGCATGAACCTGTTCGTGCTGGTCGCGATCACCAACGGCGAGGTGAGCCTGCCCGAGGCGGCGCGCGCCGCGCTGCCCTACTGGCTGATCCTGCTGGGCGGCGTCGTGATCCTGGCGCTCGTGCCCGACATCGCGCTGGTCCTGCCGAACCTCGTCATGGGGCGGCCGTGACGGCGCGCGGGCTCGCGCGGCTGGCGAGGAACCACAGGAAGGCCAGGGCTTGCAGCGCCAGCACGATGCCGAAGGCCCAGCGATAGGCGGCCGGGTCGTAGCCGCCGGCGGCGCTGCGCGGCCACAGGTCGATGATCGCGCCGATCGCGGATTGCAGCACGAAGGCCGTGCCGGTCGACAGCACGTTCATGCCGGCGTTGGCGCGGCCGGCGTAGGCCGCCGGGAAATGCTGCGACAGGGCGGAATAGGTGAGCGTGATCACGTTGAACGTGGCGCCGAACACCGCCCACAGAACGGCGCTCATCGGCACCCAGCCCAGCACGATGCCGAGCTGCGCCGCCATGAACATGACCGAGGCGGCGGCCGCCACGCCGAGCACGCCGATGCCGAAGCGCCTGAGCCAGTCGGCGACGACGCCGCCGAACATCGAGCCGAAGCTCAAGGCCAGCGCCATGATCATGAGCTGGTCGGCGACCGCGGGCCGGTCGAACCCGGCGACGTCGCGCAGCCACGGCCCCGCCCACAGCGTCTGGATCGCCGAGCCGCTGGCGAATCCCAGCATCGACATCGGCGCCACGCGCCAGAACAGCCGGTCGCGGTAGACCACGGTGAAGAGCTCGCGGAGCTGCTGCCCGAGGCGCGCCGGCGGCGCCGCGGCGGCGGGCCGTTCGGGCACGACCGTCAGGAGCGCGAGCGACGCCAGCAGCACCAGCCCGGCGGCCGACAGCAGCAGGCCGCGCCAGCCGATCCAGTCGACGCCGGCCTGCGCCGGCGCCGTGGCGAACACGGCGCCGAGCGAGCCGAGGCCGAGGAACAGCCCGTTGACGAGCGGCAGGCGCTGCTTGGGGTACCAGTCGGCGATCTGCTTGTAGGCCGACATCAGCCCGCCGGCGAAGCCGAGCCCGATCAGCCCGCGCCCGAGCGCCAGCGTCGGCAGGTCGCGGCCGAGGGCGAAGACGACGGCGCCGACCGCCGCCGTCGCCACCATCGCCGCCTGCACGCGCCGCGCGCCGAAGCGGTCGAGCAGCACGCCGAGCGGGATCTGGAACAGCGCGAAGGTGAGGAAGTAGGCCGCGGTGAGCAGGCCGAGATCGGCCGCGCCGAGCGTGAGCTCGCCGACCAGATCCGGCGCGATGACCGCGTTGATCGAGCGGAAGAACAGCGACAGGAAATACGCCGCCGCGAACGGCGCCAGGACCCTGAGCGCGAGGCCGGCGGTCATCGCCGCGCGCATTCAGCGGGCTCCACCAGCCGTCCCCATCGCCTTCGCCTCCCCGTGCCTGTCATTGCGTCCCACTGTGCCGCCGCGACGGCACGGCGACAAACAAGGGATTCGCAGGCCTATCATGTCGAATTGCGCCGGCATTCGCGCGCGCGGGACGGACCACGGCACGCAAGGACACCAGTCTTCGCACGCGAGGCAATTTCCGCCGGCCATCCGGGGCCCACCGGGCGCAGCAAGGTGGTCGCACGGCGACCTTCGGCCGGCAGGCACGGTCATGCCTGCAAAGCGACCGAAGGCCGCAATCACTTCTTCTTCCTCATCCCTTCGTGTCCTTCGTGCCCCTGAGCTCGTCGAAGGGCGTGGTTAATCTTTTCGGATTCGACACGAAGGCGCGAAGGTCGGAAGGAAGGACACGAAGGTTGAAAGAGAGTTCGCGCAGCCTTCGGCCGCAAACGCACTTGCCTTGGTGTCTTGGCATCCCAAAGCTTCCGGAGATCACCGCCGCCCCGGCGCGTCGACCCAGAGCTCGATGCCGACATTGCCGATCATGCGCCGCATCGCGCGCATCAGCGCGGCGGTTTCCGCCGCGTCGAAGCCGCTGACGGCCGCGCGGTACTCCGCCACGGCCTCGTGCCACATGCGGCGATAGGCGGCGCGGCCCCGCGGCGTCAGGCGTGCGTGCACGAAGCGCGAATCGCGCGCGGAGGCCTGGCGCTTGAGGAAGCCGCGCCGCTCCAGCCGCGCGGCCAGGCGGCTCAGCGTCGGCTGCGGCAGCATCGCCGCCTCGGTCAGTTGGCTGAGCGTCATCCCGTCGCGCGCGGCCAGCACCGCGAGCACGCGCCATTCCTGGAACGAGTAGCCGAGACGGCGCAGGCGCCCGGCCAGGTTCTGGTTCAGCCGCCCGGCCAGACGGTTCATCAGATAGGGCAGCATCTCCTCGAGCCCGTGCACGCGGACGGACGGGCGCGGCGGCAACGCGCGACGGCCCGCCGTCACTTGCCGATCGCGGACGGCAGCCATGTCGCGAGCCCGGGCACGAAATAGATGAGGACCAGCACGGCGGCGCCGATGCCGGCATAGGGCAGCGCGGCGCGATAGATCTGGCGCATCGAGACGGTCGGCGGCGCCACGCCCTTCATCGTGTAGAGCAGCAGCCCGAAGGGCGGCGTCAGCAGGCCGAGCTGCATGCAGATCAGGAACAGCACGCCGAACCAGATCGGCTCGATGCCGAGGCGCTGCACCAGCGGCATGAAGAACGGCAGCGTGATCAGCATCATGCTGACCTGGTCGACGAAGCAGCCGAGGAACAAGAGGATCAGCATCATGCCCGCGACCACGACCGCGGCGCTCAATCCCTGCGCCGTCACCAGCCCGGTCAGGCGGTCGACCACGCCGGAGAAGCTCAGGACCTGCGAGAAGGTGGTGGCGCCGAGGATGATGAAGAGGATCGTGCCCGACACGCCGACCGTGCCCAGCAGCGCGCGCGACAGGTTGGCCAGGTCGAGCTGCCGGTAGAGCATCGCGGCGACGATCGTGCCGGCGCCGCCGAGCGCCGCCGCCTCGGTCGGCGTCGCCCAGCCGCGCGTCATGGCCCCGACCACGACGCCGAAAATGAGCAGCAGCGGCAACACGTGCACGACGAACGGCCGCCAGCGCGCGACGCCGGAGGCGACCGCCTCGAGCGCCTCGTCCGGCGCGAGCGCCGGGTTCATGCGGACGCGCAGCACGATGTAGCCGACGAAGAGCGCGCTCAGGACCAGGCCCGGCACGATCCCGCCGATCAGGAGCCCGGTGATCGAGATGCCGGCCAGGCTGCCGAGCAGCACGGTCAGCGCCGAGGGCGGGATCAGCATGTCGACGCCGCCGATGCCCATGATCGGCCCCATCGCCATGCGCGGATCGTAGCCGCGCTGGAGCATGGTCGGCACCATCAGGCTGCCGAGCAGCGCGGTGGTCGCGATGGTCGAGCCCGAGATGGCCGAGAACACCGTGCCGGCGACGATCGCGATCACCGCAAGCCGCCCGGGCACGCGGCGGATCAGAAGCGCGAACGCGTCGATCGCCTTCATGGCGATGCCGGTGTGGAACAGCACCTCGCCCATCAGCACGAAGAACGGGATCGGCGTCAGCGAGAAGCTCGAGATCGACTGCACCCCGTTGCGCGCGAGCTGCGCCAGGCCCGGCTCGCCGCCGAGGAACAGAAGCGCGCCGACGACGTTGACGGCGAGGAAGGCGAAGGCGACCGGCAGGCCCAGCCCCATCACGGCGACGAGGCCGCCGAACAGGATCAGGCCGGCTTCGATCCAGGACATGGACACTCGCCTTCACGCCACCGACGTGGCTTGCGTGCGCGGCTTGCGCTCGCCGCCGACGAGCCGGTGCAGGCGGAAGGCGAACTCGATCGCCAGCAGCGCGAAGGCGACCGGCATCGGCGCCAGCAGCCACCACTCGGGAAACACCAGGTTCTTGATGGTGATCGAGCCGAGCCGCCAGCTGTCGAACGTCATGGCGCAGCCGTAGCGCAGCATCACGAGGCAGACGGCGATGCCGACCGTGTCGCCGATCGCCTCCAGAAGCCAGCCCGCGCGCGGGGGGATCATGGTCAGCACCAGGTCGAGCCGCACGTGCTGGCCGCGCCGCAGCAGCCAGGGCGCCGCCAGCAGCGTCATCAGGTAGAGCGCGATCTCGGAGACCTCGTTCGCCCAGATGAAGCCCGAGCGCGCGACGTTGCGCAGGACGATGTCGCCGCTGACGACGATCACCATCGCCAGCAGCAGCGCGGCGGCGAGCCCCGCCATGGCCGCGAACAGCAGGCCGAGGACGGCGGAAAGGCGGGTAACCACGTGGGACGCTGCTCGCGCGTCGTCCAGGCTGCCGCGCGGGCCGGGCTAGTTCCCCGCCAGCTTCCTCAGCTTCGCCCCCGCCTCGGGCGAGCGCTTGATCACGGATTCCCAGCCGACATTGGCGGCGCGCTCGAGGAACGCCTTCGACGCGGCGGGGCCGAAGTCGAGCGCCTGGATGCCGGCCTTGGCCTGGCGCTCGCGCTCGGACTGGATCACCGGCACGACGTCGGCGTCGGCGTTCTCGATCCAGATCGCCGTGTCCGTCAAGAGCTTGCGCTGCGCGTCGTTGAGGCCCTTCCAGGCGTCGAGGTTGACCAGGATGTTGACGTCGGCGGCGTAGAAGGCCGGCTCGAGGCGGAACTTGGTCACCTTGTCCCAGCCCAGGTCGAAGATGCCGAGCACCGGCCAGCCGTAGCCGTCGACCACGCCGCGCTCGAGCGCGGTATAGACCTCGCCCGGAGCCGTGGTGATCGGCGTGCCGCCATAGGCCTCGACCACGTCCTTATATATGGGCGTGACGCGGATCTTGAGGCCGGTCAGGTCGATCTTGTCGATCTTCCTGTTCAGGTAGATGTGGAACGGCACGTTGTTGAACTGGCGCGCCAGGAACCAGGCGTTGAGCTTCTGGTTGTGCAGCTGGTTGATGTACTCCCAGCTGCCGTCCTGGCGGTACTTCCCGGTCGGCTTCGCCATCAGCTTGAAGGCGTCGGCCTCGGGCATCAGGTTGGTGTAGAAGGCGCCGGTCACGTTCGCGAGGTCGACCACCCTGGTGCGCACGGCGTTGCCGACCTCGAACGGCGGCATGGTGCGCGGCCCGCCGACGTAGTTGATCTTGATCAGGCCCTTGCCGTCGGCGTTCACCTTCTCGATGAAGCGCTCGAAGTGCCGCGAGAACTGGGTGCCCTCGGCGAAGGCGGTGACGGCGCGCAAGGTCGTTTCCTGGGCCGAGACCGGCGGCGCGAACAGGACGGCGGCGATGCCGGCGAGCGCGATACGACGCATGATGATGTCCTCCCCCTTTTGATGTTGGCCCGTTCATATAGACCGTTAACAACCGGCCCGGGCCGAGATATATTCGTTTGAATATAATCGCCGGCGCGCCATTGGCCGTCAATCGCGCGGCCGGCCATGGGAGGCACGTGTGGCGGAGCGCTCCTTCAAGAAGGAAGTCGAGAAGCTGAGGCTCGGCGCGGGGCAGGAGTTCCGCGGCGAGGGCATCCTCGCCGTCACCAAGGCGCTGCTGCAATCGGGCGTCTCCTACGTCTCGGGCTACCAGGGCGCGCCGATCTCGCACCTGGTCGACGTGCTGGCGGACGCGAGCGACATCCTGGCCGAGCTCGGCGTGCGCTTCGAGGCCAGCGCCAACGAGGCCGCGGCCACGGCGACGCTCGGCGCCTCGATCAACTACCCCTTGCGCGGCGCCGCGACCTTCAAGGGCCCGGTCGGCGTCAACGTCGCCTCCGACGCGCTCGCCAACCTGGCGTCGGCCGGCGTCCGGGGCGGCGCGCTGGTCATCGTCGGCGAGGACTACGGCGAGGGCTCGTCGATCATGCAGGAGCGCAGCCACGCCTTCGCCCTGAAGTCGCAGGTCTGGCTCCTGGACCCGCGCCCGGACCTGCCGTCGATCGTCCGGGCGGTCGAGAAGGGATTCGAACTGTCCGAGGCCTCGGCGACGCCGGTCATGCTGCTGCTGCGGATCCGCGCCTGCCATGTCTACGGCAGCTTCGTCGCCAGGGACAATTTGCGGCCCGCATTCGGACTCAAGGACGCGCTCGACCGGCCGCAGCGCGCGCTCGAGCGCGTGGTGCTGCCGCCCGCGAGCTACGTGCAGGAGCGCGAGAAGGTCGAGCAGCGCTGGCCCGCGGCGGTGCGCTTCGTCGAGGAGCAGCGCCTCAACGAGATGTTCCCGGGCGAGGCGGACGACATCGGCATCGTCCTGCAGGGCGGGATGTACAACACGACCCTGCGCGCGCTCGAGCTGCTGGGCCTGGCCGACGTGTACGGCTCGAGCCGCGTGCCGCTCTACGTGCTCAACGTCACCTATCCGCTGGTCGACGGCGAGCTCGGGCGCTTCTGCGCCGGCAAGAAGGCGATCCTGATCGTCGAGGAGGGCCAGCCCGACTTCATCGAGCAGGCGGTCAACGCCATGCTGCGCCGCGCCGACATCCAGACCCGCGTCGAGGGCAAGGGCATGCTGCCGATGGCCGGCGAATACACGGGCGGCGTGGTGCGCGAGGGCCTCCGGCGCTTCGTCGAGGCGCATCGCCCGGACCTGCTCGAGCGCCGCGCCGGCGATGCGCGGGCGGCGCAGCGCCTGGCCGAGGCGCAGAAGACCGCTTCGGCCAACGTGCATGGGCGCCCGCCGTCGTTCTGCACCGGCTGCCCGGAGCGGCCGATCTTCGCGGCGATGAAGCTGGTCGAGCGCGAGCTGGGGCCGCACCATGTCAGCGGCGACATCGGCTGCCACCTGTTCTCGGTCTTCCCGCCCTTCAACATCGGCGCCTCGACGCTCGGCTACGGGCTCGGCGCGGCCAGCGCCGCGGCGCTCGACGCGCCCGGCGGCAGGCGCGCCATCGCGATGGTCGGCGACGGCGGCTTCTGGCACAACGGGCTGGCCAGCAGCGTCGGCAACGCCGTGTTCAACAAGAGCGACAACGTGCTCGTCGTCGTCGACAACGGCTATTCCGCCGCGACCGGCGGCCAGGACGTGCCCTCCTCCAAGGCCGACAACGCGCTGCGCGCGACCCGCAACCCGATTGAGCGCGCGGTGCGCGGCATCGGCGTCGACTGGGTGCGCACGCTGACGCGCACCTACGACGTCGCCGCCATGCGCGACGCGCTGAAGGAGGCGCTGACCACCGAGGCGAAGGGACCCAAGGTCGTCATCGCCCAGTCCGAATGCATGCTGAACCGCCAGCGCCGCGAGCGGCCGCAGATGCGCGCCAGGGCCGAGGCCGGCGAACGCGTGGTGCGCGAGCGCTTCGGCGTCGACGCCGACACCTGCACCGGCGACCATTCCTGCATCCGGCTCAGCGGCTGCCCGTCGCTGACGCTGGCGCCGAACCCCGACAAGCTGCGGCGCGAGCCGGTCACCAAGGTCGTCGACTCCTGCGTCGGCTGCGGCCTGTGCGGCGAGGTCGCGCACGCCGCCGCCCTGTGCCCGTCCTTCTACCGCGCCTCGGTCGTCACCAACCCGACGGCGTGGGACCGGTTCAAGGCCAGGCTCAACGCCGCGCTGATCGGCTGGCTGCAGGGCGGATCGGCTGTCCCCACATGAATGGTCCATTCCGGTCCCCCCTTCCCCTATCCCCCTCCCGCCGCAAGGGGAGGGGGGACTCAGAAGAGTTATTCTGAGCCATGGACGCCGCGCCCGCCCGCGTGCGGCCGCTCGCCGTCGCCATCCATGCGCTCGGCGGCGAAGGCGGCGGCGTGCTGGCGGACTGGCTGGTCGACCTGGCCGAGCATGGCGGCTACCTGGCGCAGGCGACCTCGGTGCCGGGCGTGGCGCAGCGCACGGGCGCCACGATCTACTACGTCGAGCTGTTCCCCAGGGCCGCGGCCGAGCAGGCGGGCCGGGCGCCGGTGCTCGCCCTCATGCCGGCGCCGGGCGACGTCGACGTCGTGGTCGCGTCCGAGCTGATGGAAGCGGCGCGCGCGGTGCAGCGCGGCTTCGTCACGCCCGACCGCACGCTGCTGATCGCCTCGACCCACCGCAGCTACGCGATGACCGAGAAGCTGGCGCTCGCCGACGGCCGCGCCGACAGCGCGGCGCTGCTCGAGTCCTGCCGCCAGGCGGCGCGCGCGCTCGTCGCCTTCGACATGGCCGCGATCGCCGAGGCGACCAGGAGCGTGATCAGCGCCGTGCTGCTCGGCGCGCTGGCCGGATCGGGCGCCCTGCCCTTCCCGCGCGCCGATTTCGAGGCAGCGATCCGCCGCGGCGGCATCGGCGTCGGCGCCAGCCTTGCCGCCTTCGCCGCCGGTTTCGACGCGGCGCGGCGCGGCGGCGCGACCATGCCCGCCGCGGTCGAGGCGGCTGCGACCCGGGCGCCGTCGGCCGGACGCGTGAGGCTGCCGGCCTGGGCGGAGACGCTGCCGCCGGAATGCCGCGATCCGATCCGCCTGGGGATCGAGCGCACGCTCGACTACCAGGACGCGGACTACGCGCGCGACTATGCCGGCCGGCTGGAGCCGATCCACGCGCTGGAGGCTCGGCGAGGCGACGGTTCGCTTCGGCTGCTGGCTGAGACGGCGCGGCAACTGGCGCTCGCCATGGCCTACGAGGACACGTTCCGCGTCGCCGAGCTGAAGACGCGTCCCGCGCGCTTCGCGCGGGTGCGCGACGAGCTCGGCGTCACGGACGGCCAGATCCTCGAAATCGCCGAGTATTTCCACCCGCGCACGCAGGAGATCGCCGACACGCTCCCGGCGGGCCTCGGCGCGTGGCTGCTCAGAACCGCCTGGGCGCGCGAGGCGGTGGACCGCTTCACCGCCAGGGGCCGCACCGTCCGCACCACGTCGCTCGCCGGCTTCCTGCCGCTCCATCTGCTCGCGCGCTTCAAGCGCTGGCGGCGGCGCTCGCTGCGCTTCGCCGCCGAGCAGGCCGATATCGCCGCCTGGCTGGCCGCGGTGGCCAAATGCGCCGAGGCCGACTACGCGCTCGCCGTCGAGCTCGCCCGCGCGCGCGGACTGGTCAAGGGCTACGGCGACACGCATGCGCGCGGCCGCGCGCGCTTCGCCCGGTTGATGGACATGGCCCGGCGCCTCCAGGGACAGCCCGCCGGCGCCCAGCGCTTCGCCGCGCTGCACCGGGCGGCGCTCGCGGACGAGACGGGCGAGGCGCTCGATCGCGCGATCGCCGGACTGGACAGGAGCCGCTCGCCTACCGCCTGATTTGCGTGCGAACGCGAGCATGTGCGCGGCCACGTTGCGCGCGCCAAGGCAACCGCCCGACCGTCGCGCCCGATTTTTACCTGCGAATGCACGGATTGGGCGTAGGCCGTTTTGAGGAAGAGAAGGAATGGCGGATGTTTCACACGCCTGGGCTCGACGCCCCCACCGACTTGGAGCGGGTCGTGCGTACGATTCGAGGCACGCCGCAGCCCACCATGAACTTGCCGCTTCGGCATCTTTCGGAGCTAGTCGACCGGCTCATCATCGGACCAACGCAGGAGCCTGGCGTGATGATGGAAGCCTTCATCGAGTTGCCTGCAAATGCAGGAGCTCCTGAGCCCGAAAAGAAGGTATTTCTCTCGATGATCCCACTGTGTCGATAACTCACACGCTTCTCGCCTCGAAATTCGGGGAACACTATGTTCGTTTCTGCTTCGTCCTTGGCATCGGCGCGGGTTTGCGACGGACGAGAAGACGAGTGCGGTGCTTATCCAGATAGCGGCAATGGCGGCCGAGTTACTTATTGTGTCCCTTTAATCCCTTTAATCCCGATCTCGATGCGGCCGTCGTTGAGGAAGCGGACAAGGCCGGACCGGGTGTGACCGTCACCCGGGCCAGGACGGCCAAAGCAGAGCGATCAGCGCGCAATTGCGGCGACCGTGCGCTCTTGTTCCGGGTCAAACACGGTTCTTTCGACTCACGGCGTCACGGCGACCAGAGCGTATCAGGCGCAGCCGACATCGTGCCGAGCACCGTCACCGACAGGGTAAAGGACCTATTGCGCTTCGCTTCTGTCGCGCGCGCCTTCGCCCTTGCGGTCCCGATCGGCTGGCGAACGAGTCGCGGCCCTCTGGCGTTTTTCTTCGGCAGACGCGCGGGCACGCGCGCCGGCGCTCCGCGTTTCGATCTCGATGTCGTCGAGGAGCTCGACCGCGCGCCCGAGCGCGATGTAGAGACTGGCCGCGGTACCCGCCAGGAAAGCGACGCCCGCGGCGACCAGGGACCAGCTGACTGCCGCGCTTGGGCTGACCTGCAGCAAGAGAACCGCCACGAGCGCGCCCGTTGCCAGCGGAAGGCCGGCCATGAGAATGGCCGCCTTCACCAGCAAGCCGGTACGGGCGGGTGGTTGCATGTCACGGGGCCACGGCGGCGGTTTGCGGGTCGCGTTCACGGCCGGGGAACCCGTCGCCGAGCGGCATCAAGCACGGTGCAGCCTGAAGGCGCAACGAAATCCCTCGCCCGCCCGCTTCGACCGACGCTCAGGAGGCGGGAGAGGGAGGGACCAAACGCGAAGCGTCGGGAGGACATGCCAAGCCGTAGCTCGCCGCGGGTCGGCCCGCCTTCGCCCTTGCGGGCTTCGGCGCGGCAGCCCCCACGCGCTCCGCGAGCGAAGCCTGGCGAGGGCACGGCGAGGTGCACCACGATGCTCCGACGCGACGGCCGAAGTGCCGAACGGTCCACGCTGCCCTCACGCGGTGTCTGCGCCTTTGCGTGCGCCATCGTTGCCCTCGCCCCGCCGACGCCGTCTACCCTGAGCTTGTCGAAGGGCGCCGTCCCTCTCCCGCCTCCCGAGCGTCGGTCGAAAGGGGCGGGCGAGGGTATGGACACGCAACTGTACGGGTCTTCACATGTCGCGAGAAGCCTCGACGTCGGTGGCACGCAGGAGGTCACATGCCGCATGTCGGTCGGTTCCTGGATCCGGACCGAGCCGACACGACCAGGATGTCCCGCCACACCGGCAATTCAAGAGGGCGTCGGCGCCGTCACCCGGGCCTGAACGGCCAGACCAGCGCGATCAGCGGCACGCCGACCAGGACCACCATGACCGACAGCGGCAGGCCGAGGCGCCAGTAGTCGCCGAAGCGGTAGCCGCCCGGGCCCATGACCAGCGTGTTGCACTGGTGCCCGATCGGCGTCAGGAAGTCGCAGGCCGCGCCGATCGCCACCGCCATCAGGAAGGCATCCGGCGCCAGGCCCAGGCGCGCGGCGAAGCCGGCGGCGATCGGGCCCATCACCAGCACGGTCGCGGCGTTGTTGAGGAACGGCGTCACCGCCATGGCGACGATCATCACGAGGCCGAGCAGCCCGAGCGGCGGCAGCACCGCGCCGGCCGCGGACAGCCAGCCGGCGATGAGCTCGGTCCCGCCCGTCGTGCGCAGCGCGTCGCTGACCGGGATCATCGCCGCCAGCAGCACGACGATCGGCCAATCGATGGCGTCATAGGCCTCGCGCAGGCTCAAGGCGCGGATCAGCAGCATGACGACCGCGGCGCCGAAGAACGCGACGCTCACCGGCAGGAAGTGCAGGCTGGCGAGCCCCATCGCCGTCAGCAGGGCCAGCAGCGGCAGCACGCTGTGGCGTCCGCTGCCGAGGCGCAGGTTGCGCCCCGCGAGCGGCAGGCAGTGAAGCTCGCCCAGGGTCTCGGGCATGGTGTTGAGGTTGCCGCGCAGCACGATCACGTCCCCCGGCCGCAGGCGGACCGAGCGCATCTGGCGCGTGATGCGCTCGCCGCGGCGGCCGACGGCGAGCAGGTTGACCTGGAAGCGGTCATGGAGGCGCACCTGCGCCGGCGTGCGGTCGACCAGTACCGAGGCTTCCGTCACGACCGCTTCCATCACGCCGATGTCGTCCTTCGGCGCGTCGGTCTCCTGCTCCTTCTCGCCGCGGACGAGCTTCAGCTTGGCCTCGGCCACGACGCGCTCGAGCGCATCCGGCTCGCCCTCCAGCAGCAGGACGTCGCCGGCCCGGAGCGCCGTGCCGTCCGACGGGCTGTAGCGCCGCGCCCGGGCGCGCAGGATCATCAGCACCTCGACGTCGCGCTCGGCCATCTTCTCGAGGTCCCCGACCGTCTTGCCGATCATCTCGGAGCCGTCCGGGATCATCGCCTCGGTCGTGTAGCCCTCGAGGTTGAAGGCGGCGTCCATCGAAGCCTGGCCCTTGCGGTCGCGCGGCAGCAGCCGGTAGAAGAAGCACAGGAACAGCACGCCGAGCGCGGCGAGCGTCACGCCGACCGGGGCGAAGTCGAACATGCCGAAGGGCTCCTGCCCCGTCTCGGCGCGCACGCGCGCCACGATGATGTTGGGCGATGTGCCGACCAGCGTGATCGTGCCGCCGAGCAGCGAGCCGAACGCCATCGGCATCAAGAGCGCCGAGACCGGCGTGCGGTGGCGGCGCGCCAGCTGGAAGGCCACCGGCATCATCATCGCCAGCGCGCCGATGTTCTTGACGAACGCCGACAGCGCCGTCACCACCGCCGTCAGCACCACGACCTGGATGTCGGTGCGCGTCAAGTAGGGGCTGAGCGGCCGGATCAGGCGCTCGATGATGCCGGAGCGCGCCACCGCCGCGCTGACCAGCAGCGCGCTCGCCACGATGACGACGATGTCGTCCGAAAAGCCGGAGAAGGCCCTGTCGAACGGCACGATGCCGGCGAGCACCGCCGCCAGCAGGCCGGCGGCGGCCACCAGGTCGTAGCGCAGCCGGCCCCACGCGAACAGCGCCATCATCGCCGCGAGAATGGCGAAGGCGAGCGCCTGGGCGAGCGTCGGCGGAAGCTGCAGCGGCATGGTTTCGGCCTGCGGTGGCGGGCTTTGGCGACATGCAGGATCGGACCGTTCGCCGCTCTGCGGCAAGGGAACGGATTTCCGTGCCGCGGGTTCCGCGGTTCAGCGGAACACGCCCGGCCTCTCCGGCTCGGGCGTGAGCGCCATCAGGTCCTCGCCGAAGACGATGATCCCGTCGTAGACGCGCGCCATCTCGGCGATCACCTTCTCGCGCACGCCGGGCCGGTCGAACTGGTCGTAGATGTGCGAGCAAACCAGGCGGCGCGCGCGCGATGCGGCGGCGGTGCGCGCGGCCTCGAGATGGCCGCTGGTGCCGAGTTGCGTGGCCTGGTTGTCGACCGTGCCGCTCATGTAGGCGCACATGTGGATCAGCACGTCGCAGCCCTCGGCCAGCTTCTCCAGCGCCTTGCTGGGGCCGGTGTCGCCCGTGTAGACCATCGAGCCCCTGTCGGTGTCGAGCCGCAGCGCCAGGCAGGTGAGCGACGGCTGCGCGTGCGGCACCTCGACCGCGCTGACGCGCCAATGGCCGGTCTCGACCAGCTCGCCCTTGCCGATCTCGCGCACCTCCGGCGCCGGCGGACGGCGCGGCTC
>JAKLKW010000083.1 GCA_023150455.1 Alphaproteobacteria bacterium
CTGAACGAGCTGGCGCTCGAACGCCTGCGTTGCACCAAGCAACTGACCGTTGTGCCCGGCGCGACGCACCTGTTCGAGGAGCCCGGCACGCTGGAGCAGGTCATCCGCATCGCCCGGGACTGGTTCGTCAAGCATCTGGGCCGCGGGCGCAGCGCGCGGCCGAGCTGATCCGGCGACCGGCCCGGACCATGCCCGCGACCCTGGCGTTCGTCGGCGACATCATGCTCGGCCGCATGGTCGACCGCGAGATCGCCACCACCGCGCCGGAGCGCTTCTGGGGCAGCACCCTGCCGATCCTGCGCGCGGCCGATGCGGTGTTCGGCAATCTCGAATGCGCGATCTCGGCGCGCGGCGTGCCGCATGGCCGCATCCGCAAGGTGTTCACCTTCCGCGCCCGGCCGGCGGCAGTCGACGTGCTCAAGGCCGCCTCGGTGCGCTGCGTCAGCCTCGCCAACAACCACGTCCTCGACTATGGCGACGACGCCTTCACCGATACGCTGGCGCACCTGGATGCCGCCGGCATCGCGCATGCCGGCGCCGGCCTCACGCCCGGGACCGCCCGGGCGCCGGCCGTGGTCGATGCCGCCGGCCTCAAGATCGGGTTCATCGGCGTGACCGACAACGAGCCGGATTTCGCCGCCACGCCGGAGCGCCCCGGCACCTTCTACCTGCCGGTCGACACGGCGCCCGGGACGCTAGCCGTGCTCAAGGAACCAATCGAGCGGGCGCGCCGCGACGGCGCGTCGCTGGTCGTGCTGTCGGCGCACTGGGGACCGAACATGGTCGACACGCCGCCGGCGCATTTCCGCCGCTTCGCCCGCGCCGTGATCGACCTCGGCGTCGATATCTTCCACGGCCATTCCGCGCATGTGTTCCAGGGCGTCGAGCGGCACGGGAACGGCCTGATCCTCTACGACACCGGCGACTTCCTCGACGACTATGCCGTCGACGAGAGCCTGCGCAACGACTGGTCGTTCGTCTTCCTCGTCGAGGTCGACGCCGGCCGCCCGGCGCGGCTCCGGATGATGCCGGTCCGCCTCAACTTCGCGCGCGTCGACCTGGCCGAAGGCGAGGAAGCCCGCGCGATCCGGTCGCGCATGACCGAACGATGCAGGAAGCTGCACGTGCGCCCGAAGGCGTGCGCGGAAGGCCTGGAGCTCGACCTGCGGGAATAGGCGGCGGCGGAAGGCGCCGGCCTCTCACACGAACAGGCCGACCACCGTGAGTCTGAGCGCCCGGACAACGAGCTGAGCGCCGAACCAGGCGATGCCGGCCGCGCCCAGCGCGAACACGGACAGGCTGGCGGTGGCGAAGATCGCCAGGTGGTGGGCGTTGTGTGGCCGCGCGTGGATCATGGCTCCCCCCAATTTCCGCACGTTCAGACCTGGCAGGAAGGATGCGCACGACGCAGGCCATCGCGCCTTGATCTGGCTCAATTGCGGGCGGGCGGATCGAACAGCGCATGGCCGGCATAAAGGCGGTCGATCTCAGCGGCATAGCGCCGCTCGAGCCGGTCGCGCTTGATCTTCAAGGTCGGCGTCAGCAGGCCGTTCTCGGTGGTCCAGGCGTCGAAGGTGGCGTGCACGGCGTCTTCTGGCGCCCCTTGCTCGGCCGACCACTACCCCCTCCAGCGATGAAGCGTCCACTTATGCGAGCGCTACCCGCCAAGACCATGCTGGCCCGCGTGGCAGACCGATAAAAACGGCTACCTTCCGCAATGCGCTCGACTCACGGTTGCCATGCACCTAATATAATTATTATTGCTCAGTGACGGGGGCGTTCGATGTCTAAAGCTGCAAAGGGGGCCGGAAAGAAAGGGGCAGCGGGAAGAAATCAAACGGTCGTCGTATCCTGCGTCAACCTTAAAGGCGGCGTAGGAAAAACTGCGATCGCCGTTAATTTTGCGGCCTATTGCGGCTCGAAAGGGTTGCGCACTTTACTAATTGATCTTGATCCTCAGACAAACTCAACCTTCTCCTGTATGTCTCCAGAGAAGTGGGAGAAGCACGCAAAAACCAAGGGAACTGTCGCCGACTTGCTTGGAGTGCGACAGCATACGAGTGCTGAAGGCAAGGCCAAGACTGTCGAATCCGTCATCATCAAGGACGTGTTTCCCTCGGTTGATCTAATTCCTTCGCACCTTGACCTGTTCACCATTGATCTTGATTTGAGTTCTCAAGTATCGCGAGAAACTCGCCTTAGGCGCGCAATCAGGGACGTACTGGACGACTACGACATCGTCGTATGCGACTGTCCGCCAAACCTGACAATCCCGACCCAGAATGCGCTCGCGGCCAGCACTCACTACTTGGTGCCAGTATCGCTGGATTTTTTGTCAAGCATCGGTATTGCCCTCCTTCTCGGTCGAATAAAGAAGCTGTCCGACGACTTAGAAATCCCGCTGACGAACGCCGGCATCGTAATTTCCCGAGTTGGGCGAAAGTCGTATTTCCGATCACAGACCGCTCAGAGCTTGAAAGCGACGTTTAAGGGCATGGTACTATCCGCGCAAATTTCCGAGCGGAGCGCGGTGGCGGAGTCAGCGGCAAAAAACATTTCTGTGTTTTCCACGGCCGATCACGCCGCCATTGATGAATTTACAGCGCTTGGAGACGAACTGCTCGACAAGCTGGGTATCAAAATATGAAAACGCACGAGATCGCAAAGGTGCTTTCCTCGCTCGCCCAAGTCCTGCGGAAGGGACCGGACGTTGAGCTGAGTCAGCTGTTACAGGTGGATCGGCCTCTGTCACGACCCAATCCTTCCACAATTCCGATGGCCCTGAGCGCGTTAACAGCTCTATCGCAGTTCAACAAAAATCAGTGGCAGGCGATCATCAAGGAATATGGCTTCCCAATCGAGGTTCGGGTGACTGAGTCCACGCGGGATGTGGTTGGAAAAATCCTGCGACACTTGGAGCAGGACCCCGAAGCCCGGCGAAAGTTGAAACAAGCCGTGCAGCGGTCAAAGTCGGATGTGTCGCCCGAACTGATAAACGCTCTCACCTTTTTGTTGAAGTGAAATGTCGCAGCTGCAGGACGAGATAGACGCCAATCATTTAGCCTTCTTCAAGAGTTGGACCAAGGAGGCTAGGAGAAATTGGAAGGCCCTGGAAAAAAATCCTGTATATCGAGCTAGCTATCGGCGCGTTACGGCGCTTCAAGCCATCAAGACACATCTGGTGGTTCCACACTATTCGGCGGAAAGTGCTGCGTTTTTTTTCGAGGCTCACAACGATGCCCTGGTGTCCCACGTAGGTGCATCAGTAGGCGCTTGGCGTTCAGCCCTTCAGGCGCTGCGGAGCAGTATTGAGCACGCTCTGTGCGCGGCCTATTATCGTGATCACCCAGTTGAGTTGGAGCTTTGGACATCTGGCAAATTCCTAATTGGATTTGCGGAATTGATCAAATACGCCGAGAAACATCCGCAGTTGGCAAAAGTGGGCACTCAGCTTGCTGGCCTCGACATCTTGAAATCGGAATACGCGACCCTGTCAAAGGCGGTCCACGGTTCGGCGGCAAATTTTCGGATGACAGATCCGATATCCAACGTGCTGCTATGGAACGCAGATCCGATTAAAGCCGCGATGTGGTCTTCACGGGAAGGGAGAACGATTGAGGGAATTAGCCTGCTTATGGTGGGATTGCATTCTCAGCTGCTACAAGGAGCAGCCCTCTCACCGCTGCGAAGCGTCTTGTATTTCAGCATAGGCGCTTCAAAAAGGGCCAAACTGAAGCAGGCACTTCACGTGAATATCTCAGCGCCTTCACCATGACATGCAGTGTGTCATTCGTTCACATTGCAGCGTGCCATAATCAGTTCGCGTCAATTTTACGGGCATGTCGAGAGGCGCTGCATAGCGGTGCCTTGATCTGAATTTTTATCGATCCAGCGTTCGAACCTTCTATGGATGTTGCCAGAACGGTGCTGTACTCGTGTTGATCAAACTTATTTGCTGTCCGTCGGTTCGACGGGCACGCGGCTCGACTGAAAGTGTCCGGCATAAAGGCGGTCGATCTCAGCGGCATAGCGCCGCTCGAGCCGGTCGCGCTTGATCTTCAAGGTCGGCGTCAGCAGGCCGTTCTCGGTGGTCCAGGCGTCGAAGGTGGCGTGCACGGCGCGGATCTGCGCGTGGCTGGGGAAGCCGGCGAGCCGCGCGGCGAGCCGCCGCAGCAGCAGCGCCGCGGCCTGGTCGGTGTCGGGCCGGTCGGCCGCGACGTTGTCGCGGGCGGCGATCGTCTGCCACTGCTCGCGGTCGAGCACGACGACCGCGGCGACATAGGGCCGGCGCTCGCCGACCACGAAGGCCTGGCGGAACAGCGGATCGCGCGTGATGCTGGCCTCGATCAGGCTCGGCGCCGTCTTTTCGCCGGTCGCCAGCACCAGCACGTCCTTGATCCGGCCGCGCACGAAGATGCGGCCGTCCCTGATCGCGACGATGTCGTCCGTGTGCAGCCAGCCGCCGGCGTCGACCGCCAGCGCGGTCTGGGCCGGATCGTTCCAGTAGCCCGTCATCAGCGAGGGCGTGCGCACGATCAGCTCGCCCTCCGCCGTCGCCCGCGCCTCGATGCCGGGCAGCGGCCGGCCGACCGAGCCGGGCAGGTTGTCGGCGAGGCTGTTGGCGGCGATCACCGGGGCCGCTTCCGTGAGGCCGTAGCCCTCGACGATCGGAACGCCCATGGCGATGAAGAAGCGCGCGACCTCGTCGTCCAGCGCCGCTCCGCCGCTGACGGCGCAGCGGACGCGGCCGCCGAACGCCTGGCGCACGGGGCCCGCAACGCGTCGGTCGATCGCGGGCCAGGCCAGGCGCGCCCATGCGCTCGGCCGCCGGCGCCGGCCCTGCGCCGTCTCGAAAATCTGCCAGCCGGCGGCAACGGCAAGGCGCAGCACCGCGCGCTCGACGGCGCCGCCGCCCGCGCGGGCGCGGATCGCGGCATAGGCGCGCTCGTAGAGGCGCGGAACGCCGAGGAAGGCGGTCGGCCTGACGGTGCGGAAATCCTCGGCCAGGGTCTCGATCGAGCGGGCATAGGCGACGGTGGCGCCCGCCATCATCGGCAGGTAGTAGCCGACCGTGCGCTCGAACGCGTGCGCCAGCGGCAGGCAGGACAGGAACAGGTCCGTCGTCCGGGGCGGGATCACCCGGCACACCGCTTCGGCGTTCAACAGCAGCGCCCGGTGCGTCAGCATCACGCCCTTGGCGCGCCCGGTCGTGCCCGAGGTGTAGATGATGGTCGCCAGCCGATTCGGGTCCGGGGCGACAGGGTCGGTCGCCTGCGGCTCGGACGGGACGACGTCGGCGAGGGCGCGAAGCGCGGGCGACGGCGCATCGTCGCCCGCCGCAACGGCGGCATCGACCCAGACCTGCCGGAGCTCGGGAAACAGGTGGCGATGCGGCGACAGCGCGCGCCAGCGCTCGACGGTGTCGACCACGAGCAGGCGGGCGCCCGCGTGGCCGAGCACGAAGGCCTGGTTCTCGGGGCTGTCGCGCAGGTAGAGCGGCACGACGACGAGGCCGCGCGACGCCGCGGCCAGGTCGATGGCGACCCAGGTCGTGCCATTGGGCAAGGCGATGGCGACGCGGTCGCCGGGCGCCAGGTGCGAACGGGCAAGGACCGAAGCGACGCAAGCGACCCGGCGCGCGACCATGCGCCAGCTATGCTCGCGCCACGCCGACGCGCCGGGATCGTATTCGCGATAGGCCACGGCGTCTGATGATCGCCGGGCGCGCTCGGCGAGCAGGTTCGCGAGCGTGCCGGCAAGCCCGGCGCCGATCAGATCGCAGAGCTGGGAGGAGGGAACGGGCCCGTGGTCCACAAGAGACGCCCCTGGCGTGCCGCGCCGGTCGGAATTCGACTACGATCGACCGAATAGGCGCGCCGGTCGTTGATCCGTGTCAAGGCACGGCCGGTCGATCGTCGCTATTCGAACCCGAGGGGTTGAAACGGCGGAGCCTCCATTGAACGCCGACGCGCAGATGGGCGGGCCGCGCGGGCCCGACGACGCCGGCGCCGGCCCCGCTCGGGGCGACGCCGATGTCGCCGCGCGCGTGCTGGCGGTGGTGCGCGACCTGGTGCAGGAGCTGCAGCCGCATCGCGCCGGCCGCATCCGGGTCGAGGCCGGCAGCGACCTCGACCGCGATCTCGGCCTCGACAGCCTGGCGCGCGCGGAGTTGCTGCTGCGCCTCGACCGCGCCTTCAACGTCAGGCTGCCCGAGACGCTGATCGGCGATGCCGCAACGCCGCAGGACCTCATAAGCGCCGTCGCCGAGGCGCGGCCGGAGGCGGGCGCCCTGCCGGGCGTGGCCGTCGCGCCGCCGCCCGCGCTGCCGGACGTGCTGGAGCCGGCCGAGGCCCAAACGCTGCTGGAGGTGCTGGCGACGCATGTGCGCGAGCGCGGCGACCGACCGCATATCCGCCTGTGGATCGACGACCGGACCGAGGAGACCATCACCTACGCCGCGCTCGATCGCGGCGCCCGCACCGCCGCTTCCGGCCTCTTCGACCGCGGCGTCGCGCCCGGCGACCGCGTCGCGATCATGCTGCCGACCGGCAGGGCGTTCTTCGAGTGCTTCTTCGGCGTGCTGATGGCCGGCGCCATTCCGGTCCCGGTCTACCCGCCGTTCCGCCGCGCGCAGATCGAGGATCACCTGCGGCGGCAGGCCGGCATCCTGCGCAACGCGGCGGCCACGCTGATCGTCACGGACGAGGAGATCAGGCCGCTCGGTGGCCTGCTGCTGGGGCTGGTCGACGACCTGCGCGGCCTGGCGACGCCGGCGGAGCTCAAGGCCTCCGGCACGCTGGCCGAGCCGATGCCCGCCGCGGCGGACACGATCGCGCTGATCCAGTACACCTCCGGCAGCACCGGCGATCCGAAAGGCGTCGTGCTCGCGCATGCCAACCTGCTCGCCAATATCCGCGCCATGGGCGAGGCGCTGGAGGCGAGCGCGCGGGACGTGTTCGTGAGCTGGCTGCCGCTCTACCACGACATGGGTCTGATCGGCGCCTGGCTCGGCTCTCTCTACTACGCGGTGCCGGTCACGATCATGCCGCCGCTGGCGTTCCTCGCCAACCCGGTGCGCTGGCTCGCCCTCATCCACCGGCACCGCGCCACCTTGTCGGCGGCGCCGAACTTCGCGTTCGAGCTGTGCCTCAGGTCCGTGCGCGACAAGGACATGGGCGGGCTCGACCTCGGCTCGCTGCGCATGGTCGTGAACGGGGCCGAGCCCGTCAGCCCCGGCACGATCCGACGCTTCGCCGAGCGCATGCGCCCCTTCGGCTTCCGCCCGGAAGCCATGGCGCCGGTCTACGGCCTCGCGGAATGCTCGGTCGGGCTCGCCTTCCCGCCGGTAGGCCGCGCGCCGCTCATCGACCGGGTGCGGCGCGACGCGCTGTCGACCGCCGGCCGGGCCGAGCCGGCGGCGCCCGACGACGCGACGGCGCTCGAGTTCGTCGCCTGCGGCCGGCCGCTGCCGCGCCACCAGATCCGCATCGTCGACGACCTGGGCCGCGAGCTGCCGGACCGGCGGCAGGGCCGCCTGCAGTTCAAGGGGCCGTCGACGACCAAAGGCTACTTCCGGGCGCCGGAGAAGACGCGCACGCTGTTCTCGGGCGATTGGCTGGAATCGGGCGACCTCGCCTATGTCGCCGGCGGCGACGTGTTCATCACCGGCCGCATCAAGGACATGATCATCCGCGCCGGGCGCAACCTTTATCCGCACGAGCTCGAGGAATTCATCGGCAACATCGCAGGCGTGCGCAAGGGCTGCGTCGTCGCCTTCGCCAGCCCCGACCTGCGCACGGGCACCGAGCGGCTGATCGTGATGGCGGAGACGCGGCTGGCCGACGAGGCCGGGCGCGAGGGCCTGCGCGAGCGGATCGCCGAGGCCTCGCTAGCTCTTCTGGAAACGCCGCCGGACGCGATCGTGCTGGTGCCGCCGCACGCCGTGCCGAAGACCTCGAGCGGCAAGATCCGCCGCTCCGCGGCGCGCGCGCTGTACGAAGCCGGGGCGATCGCCGCCGGGCGGCCCACGTTGTGGCGCCAGGTCGCGCACCTCGTGCTGTCCGGCGCGGTGGGCCGCCTGCGCCGCGCCGCGCGCATCGCCGGCGAGTACGCCTATGCGCTGCGCTGGTGGTGCGCGCTGGCGCTCGTCGGGTCCGCGGCCTGGCTCATGATCGCGCTGCTGCCGGTCAAGGCCTGGCGCTTCGCGGTCCTCCACGGCGCGGCGCGCACGTTCCTGCGCGCGGCCGGCATTCCGCTCGAGGTGACCGGGGACAAACGCGTTCCGGACAGCAACGCGATGATCGTGGCCAATCATTCCAGCTATCTGGACGGCGTCGTGATCGCGGCCGCCGTCGAGGGGCGCCTGGCCTTCGTCGCCAAGGAGGAGTTGCGCCGCCAGTTCGTCGCCGGCCTGTTCCTCAAGCGGCTGGGTGCGATCTTCGTGCGGCGCGTGGACCCGCGCGGCGGGATCGAGGACACCGACGCGGTGCTGGCGGCCGTGCGCGGCGGCGAGCGCATCGTCACCTTCCCGGAGGGAACCTTCACCCGCATGCCCGGGCTGCTCGGCTTCCGCCTGGGCGCGTTCGTGGTGGCGGCGCAAGCCGGGATCCCCGTCTATCCGGTGACGATCCGGGGCACGCGCTCGATGCTGCGCAGCGGGCAGTGGCTGCCCCATCGCGGAAGCATCGCGCTCGATGTCGGCGCGCCGATGCGGGCGGACGGCCCCGATTTCCGCGCGGCCCTCGGGCTGCGCGACAGGATGCGGGCCGAAATGCTGGCGCGAACCGGCGAGCCCGACCTGGCGCGCGAACAGGTCGAGCTGCCCCGCGACTGAGCGCGGGGCAGCCCGGGTCGATGCAACGACGGGATGCGCAGCGAAGGCTGCACAGCGATCCCCTGGCGCCAGCAGAGGGGATTACCCTCACTCCGGCTTCGTCAGGGTCGGCAGAGCCCGCAGCGCCGACCATCTCGACAATGATCGGAGCGCGATTACCGCCTCCTCGCTGTGCAGCGTGGCTACAGTACCGGGGCGACCGGAAGAATCATTGATCTGGATCATGCCCGGAACGGCGCGCGCACGCCCTGTCGGTGGCACCGATAGCAGCGGCCGCCCGCCGGCATTGACACAGGTCAAAGCGCGGCCTGTTGCAGCGCGGCATCGTCAGGCCTTCACCACGAGGCAGAAACCCCACCATGTCGCATGCAACGTCGATCGGCCGACCCGCTTCCCGAGGAGCCACAAGCGCGCGCAGGGCGCGCTTCGCCTGCGGCATGGCGATGCTGATCGGGTTGCTGGTTTCAGCACCGATCCGGTTCGCCCCGGCCGAGGCGGCAACGGAAGAGATTCTGCCGGCCGCGCAGTACGTGCAGACGATCATCAACGGCATGGTCGAGGTCTCGCGCCGCCCGACGCGCGAGCGGCGCGCCTTCTATGAAGACATGCTGATGAACCAGATCGACTGGAACGCGCCGGCGATGCACGCGCTGGGATCGCGCTGGTCCACGCTCGACCCGGCCGACCGCCGCAGGCTGGCGGAGTGGTCGCGCGACGCGCTCATGGGCGAGGACAGCGTGATGGAGTTCATCCAGAACCTGATCTTCACCTACTGCCTCATCACCGGCCGCAGCCCGCAAGCGGACGGCGCGACGGTGCGCATCAGCTGCGGGCGTTTCGGCAACGAGCCGAACTTCTCGGTGCGGCTCTTGGTGCAGCGGCGCGGCGAGCGGTACCAGATCGTCGATGTCGGCTATGTCGGAATCTCGCTGATCGAGGCGCTCGGCGAGGCGCTGTTCGACCCCGACGCGGTCGCCAAGCACGGCGTGCGCATCGACCGAAGCCACTCGGATGCCGGCGGCGGCGCACCGCGACAGGCGATTCCGGCAGGCTAGCGCCGAGAGCGTCGTGGCCGAAGGCATCCGCATCAACCGCGCGCCGGTCCTGACGCTCTGGGCCGCCGTCGTGGCCGAGCGGCTCGGCTTCAAGCGCGCGGAGGCGCTGACCCTGGGCCGCGCGGTCGCGGGCCTGAACGCCTATAGCAAGGGCGTGGCGATCGGCCTGTTCGAGCCGACGCCCGCGGCCGAGCGCGAGCGGCGCAGGCGCGCGCGCCACGGCGCTACGATCCGCGTCAGCCTGCTGCAGCGGGCGGTGCCGTCGGTACAGACGCCGGAGGGCCTGCGCGCGCTGGCCAAGGACCGGCCGATCGACCCCAAGAGCGTCGAGCGCTATCTCGAGGACAAGTTCGGCGACCATCTGGACGCCGCGCGGTCGGCGATGATGCGGCTCGCGCGTGCTTTGCCGCCGGCCGAGCTGGCGCACAAGGCCTACCGTCTCTACGAGGCGTTCGGCCCGGCCATCCCGGCCGGCAAGGCCGGCTGGGGCGCCGCCGGCACGCTCGACCTCAAGAAGATCGCCGCCCTGGCGCAAGCGTAGCGCGGCGGCCGGCGGTCTAGAACGCCAGCTTCCACTGGCCGCCCGAGACCTGGCAGAACGGCAGCACGTAGCGACGGCCCTTGCCCGCGGTGAACTCGTGCACGACCTCGCCGCAGGGCATGCCGTCGCGCGTGAAGGTCTTGCGCAGCGTCGCCCGGCCGGCATTGTCGCTGTCGGCGCTCCTCCAGGCCGCGGTGGTCCCGACCTTCTTCGACGCCAACACCTTCTCCATCGACTGCCGCATCAGCGCCATGTCGCCGGCGCTCATCGTCGCCGCGTCGCGGCCGAACGGATCGATCAGGGCTTGCGCGGACACGGCGCCGGAAAGGCCGAGCACGCCCATGGCGGCCGCGGCGAACAGGGTGCGGAAACGGGTCATCGTGGTCGCTCCTTGGAAATCTTGTCGACGCGGGAACGCGGCAAGCTCATTGCAGTGACGCGCCTCCGGCCATGACCTGGGTCAACCCGGCGTCCGGTCGCCGAGCACGAGTTCGCGTGCCGCCTTCACCTCGTCGAGGCGCCGGACCGGCGTCGCGTGCGGCGCCGACCTCAGCTTCTCCGGCTCCTTCACCGCTTCCTCCGCGATCCGCCGCATCGCGGCGACAAAGGCGTCCAGGGTCTGGCGGCTTTCCGTCTCGGTCGGCTCGATCATCAGCGCCTCCGGGACGATGAGCGGGAAATAGTTCGTGGGCGGATGGAATCCAAAGTCCATCAGGCGCTTGCTGACGTCGAGCGCATGCACGGCGGTGCCCGCGATCCTGCCCTGGCACACGAACTCGTGCATGCAGGTGCGGTCGTACGGCACCGGGAACAGGTCCTTGAGCTTCACGCGGAGGTAGTTCGCGTTGAGCACGGCGTGCATCGCGTTCTGCCGCAGGCCCTCGCCGCCATGCATCGCGATATAGGCGTAGGCGCGGACGAAACCGGCCCGGGCAGGTAGTCGGCGAGCGCAGCGCTCGCACCCAGCGGCCCGGAGCCGGGCCCGCCGCCGCCGTGCGGCGTGGCGAAGGTCTTGTGCAGGTTGTAGTGCATGAGATCGATGCCGAGTTCCCCCGGCCGCACGATCCCGGTCAGCGCGTTCATGTTGGCGCCATCGCCGTAGAGCAGCGCGCCGCAACCGTGCACGATGCGCGCGATCTCCCCGATGTTCTCGTCGAACAGGCCCAGCGTGTTGGGATTGGTGAGCATCAGCCCGAGCACGCTCTCGTTGCACGCGGCGCGGAGCGCGGCCAGGTCGAGGTTGCCGCGCGCGTCCGACGGGATCTCGAGCGTCGTCAGCCCCGCCATCGCGCTCGACGCGGGGTTGGTGCCGTGCGCCGAGTCGGGGATCAGCACCACGCGGCGCCGCGCCTCGCCGCGGTCGGCGTGGTAGGCGCGCATCATCAGCAGGGCGCCGAGCTCGCCATGGGCGCCGGCGGCCGGCTGCAGCGAGACCGCGACGAAGCCGCCGATCTCCTTCAGCCATTCCTGCAGCCGGTGCATCAGCGCCAGGCTGCCTTGCATGGTCGCAGGCGCCTGCAGCGGATGCCCCTCGGCGAAGCCCGGCAGCCGCGCGACCTCGTCGGCGATCTTGGGGTTGTACTTCATGGTGCAGGAGCCGAGCGGATAGAAGCCGCTGTCGATGCCCCAGTTCCGTTGCGACAGCCGCAGGAAATGGCGCACGACGTCGAGCTGCGAGAGCTCCGGCAGGCCGTTGTCGTCGCGCAGCAGGTCCGCCGGCAGCTCCGCCGCCGGCACGTCGAGCGGCGCCAGCGTCACGCCGCTGCGCCCGGGAACGCTGAACTCGTAGACCGTGGGCTCCGTCATGACGCCTCCTTACGCCGCCGCCTGGCGCAGGCCTTCGACCAGCCGGTCGATCTCGTCCTTCGTGTTCATCTCCGTCACCGAGACCAGCATGTGGCGCGCGAGATGCGGGTAGTCGGCGCCGAGGTCGTGGCCGCCGACGATGCCGAAGCGGTCGAGCAGGATTTCGTTCACCGCGGCGACCGGCTTGTCCAGCGCGACCGCGAACTCGCGGAAGAAGGGACGCTCCGGCGCCCCGGGATTGATCTCGAGGCCGGCGCGCCGCGCGATCTCGCGCGCCGCGTAGTGGCTCTTGTGGTAGCAGAGCTCCGCGACGTGCCTTAGCCCCGCCTTGCCCATGGTCGCGAGATAGACGGTGGCGGCGAGGGCCGAGAGCGCCGCATTGGTGCAGATGTTGCTGGTCGCCTTGGCGCGCCTTATATGCTGCTCGCGCGTCGCCAGCGTCAGGACGTAGCCGCGCTCGCCCGCGGCGTCGACCGTCTCGCCGACCAGGCGGCCGGGGACCCGGCGCACGAGCGCCTTGCGCGCCGCCAGGATGCCGAGATGCGGCCCGCCGAAGGAGGGCGGAATGCCGAGCGGCTGGCCGTCGGCGACGACGACGTCGGCGCCATAGGCGCCCGGCGGCTGGAACAGGCCGAGCGAGACGGGATCGGCCACGACGATCAGCAGCGCGCCCGCGCGATGTACGTCGTCGGCGAGGCCGCGCACGTCCTCGAACTGGCCGAGGAAGCTCGGGTTCTGGATCACCAGGGCCGCCGTGCGCCCGCCGAGCAGGGAACGGATCGCGCCCGGCGCCGGCGCCGCGGCGTCGACGCCCGGCACAGAAGCATCGGTGCCGCTGAGATAGGTCCGCACGACGGCGCGGTATTGCGGATGCACGGCGGGCGACAGGATCACCTCGGTCCGCTTGCCGGCGGCCGCATTGAGCGCGAGCAGCACCGCCTCGGCCAGCGCGGTGGCGCCGTCGTAGTGGCTGGCGTTGCTCACGTCCATGCCCGTCAGCCGGCAGATCATGCTCTGGTACTCGAACATCGCCTGCAGCATGCCCTGGCTGATCTCGGGCTGGTACGGCGTGTAGGACGTGTAGAACTCGCCGCGGCGGAGCACGTAGTCGACGGTCGACGGGACGAAGTGCCGGTAGGCGCCGGCGCCGAGGAAGGAAGCGCAGCCGGCGGTGTCGCGGTTGCGCCCGGCCAGGGCGCGCATCTCGCGCTCGATCTCCATCTCGCTGAGCGGCGCCGGCAGGTCGAGGGCGGGGAAGCGCGCCTCTGCCGGCACGCCGTCGAACAGGCCCTCCAGGCGCGCGGCGCCGATGGCGTCGAGCATTGCCCGGCGGTCGGCATCGGTATGCGGCAGGTACGTCATGGCTCGCCTCTCATGCTCGGTCGCCACCTGTCCGTCAGACCACCGCCCGCACCAACCGGCGCAGGCGATGGCCGATGACGACCGGCACGTAGCCGGCGCCGCACAGCGCCGCGTCCAGCGCCGCGTCGCCGGTATCGAACCGCAGCAGCGGCGTGTGCCGCAGCTTCTCGGGCGTCGCCACCACGATCACGTTCTCGGGCCCGATGCGCCTGACGACCTCGGCGCTGAGCGGCTGGTTGCCGCGGCCGAGCACGAAGCCTTGGGCGCCGAGCGGGCTCAGGATCAGCTTGCGGCGCGGATAGTGGTCGAGCAGCGCGAGGATGCTCTTCTCGTCGAGGTCCTTGCCCACCAGCTTGCCGCCGGCCACCGCGTCGATGCCGAGCAGCGTCTGCTCGATCCGCAGCAGCTCGCCCAGGGTGCGCACGGTGCTGCCGGGGCCGAGCAGCACGAGGCAATCGGGGTCGGCGGCGACGTCCTCGAAGAGGAAGCGGGCGATCTCCTCCTTCGCGTCGGCGTCGGCGCCTTCGGCCAGCAGCATCTTGGCGGCGGGCGTGAAGGTCGGCTCGCGCGGCGCCATGGCCGTGCAGTACTGGCGCACGACCCATTCGCCCCGGCGGTAGCGGTCCTCGTCGAGGTCGAGCACCTCGGACGGACCGCAGGCGACCGTTCCCTCGAGCCAGGCGAACAGGATCTCGGCGGTGCGGCGCGGATTGGCGCCGAACACGGCGGAGTACATCTTCACCCCCGCCGGGATGCCCAGGATCGGCGTGCGGTCGCCGACGACGCCGCACAGGTCGCGCGCCGTGCCGTCGCCGCCGCAGAACAGGATCAGGTCGACGCCGTGATCGACGAATCGCGCCGCGGCCGCCTTGGTGTCCGCGCCGCTCGTGTCCGCGCCGCCGGGCGCATGGACGACCGCGGCATCCGCGAACGCGGCGCAGCGGAGCGCGTCGGCGCCCATCGCCCCGGCGCAGGTGAGCCAGCGCGGCTCGACGCGCGCGGCGGCCTCGGCCAGGAGCGCCTTGAGCCAGCGCAGCGTCTCCACCGCCTTGGCCGGCGCCGACGGCAGCGCGCCGCGCGCGACGGCTGCGGCCACGACACCGTCCGTGCCCTTGAGCCCCACGCGGCCGCCCATGCCCGCGATCGGGTTCACGACGAAGCCGATCCGCTTCATCGGCGACGGCTAGGGCCGCCCGTTCACGGCGGCGGCGCCTTGACGAAGCGTTCGAGCACGCCGAGCACCTCGTCGATGTCGGCCGGCGTGTGATCGGCCGAGACCTGGAAGCGGATCGCCTCGTCGCCGCGCGGCACCACCGGGTAGTTCAAGCCGGTCGCCAGCACGCCGTTCAAGCGCAGGTGCCGGACCAGCGCGGCGGTGCGCGCGGAATCGCGCACCATCAGCGGAACGATCGGATGCCGGCCTGCGATCGACTCGAGGCCCAGGGACGCGAGGCCGGCAGCGAAGCGCTGCGTCATCGCGCGAAGATGCGCGAGCAGCGCCGCACCGCGCGGGCCATCGAGAGCCTCCAGCGCCTTCGCCGCCGCCGCCGCCTCGGCCGGCGTGATCGGGTTGGAATAGACGTAGAAGGGCGAGACCTCGCGCAGGTAGTCCGTGACGGCGCGGGCGCCGACGACGTAGCCGCCGTTGACGCCGAAGGCCTTGCCCAGCGTGCCGATCAGAAGGTCGGCGGCGGCGCCGCCTTCATGCTCCTCGGTGCCGCGGCCGGTCGCGCCGAAGGCGCCGACCCCGTGCGAGTCGTCGACCACGACGATGACGTTCTCGGCGAAGGCCGAGTCATACTTTCGCGCCAGCGCATGGATCGCCGGCAGCGGCGCATGGTCGCCGCGCATGCTGAACACGCCGTCGGTCACCACGATGGCGCGCCGGCAGGCCTTGGCCGCGGCGGCGAGCGCGCGTTCCAGCTCGCCGAGATCGAGATGCCGGTAGACGTGCCGCTTGGCCGGGCGCGCCAGGCGCACGGCGTTGATGATGCAGTTGTGGTTGAGCTCGTCGCTGATGACGGCGGTCTCGGCCGTGATCAGCGGCGGCAGCAGGCCCATCACCGTCGCGTAGGCCGAGCTGAAGATCATGGCCGCCTCGCGCCCGTGGAAGCCGGCCAGGCGGCGCTCGAGATCGACATGCGGCGACCAGGTGCCGCTGATGAAGCGTACGGCGCCGGGGCCCGCGCCGAACCGGCGCACGGCCGCCTCCTCCGCCTCGATCACCTCGCGCGCGAAGGAGAGACCCAGGTAGTTGTTGGCGTTCATGCGGATGAAGCCCCGCTCGCCCTGGCCCTCGAGCCGGAAGCGGGGCCCGCGCCCGCCCGCAGGCGGCAGCATCTCCGTGATGACGGTCTCGGCGCCCTTGCGCCGCCCGGACGCCTCCAGCGCGCCGAGATCGGCAGCCAGTGCCTTCGCGAGCCTATCGTGCGGCATCTTGGTCCCTCCCCCGCGCCGCGTCGCCCGGGCCGCCCAAGCGCAGCCTGGGTTGCAGCTCGCGGATCATATCCGCGGTCATGGCGGCGATGTCGTAGCGCGGGCGCCAATCCCACTCGGCGCGCGCGGCGCTGTCGTCGATCGATCGCGGCCAGGAATCCGCGATCGCCTGGCGCAGCGGATCGACCTCGTAGTCGATGGCGAAGGCGGGAATGTGCTTGCGGATCTCGGCCGCGAGCCGCGCGGGGGTGAAGTTCATCGCGGCCACGTTGAACGCGTTGCGGTGCTTGAGCCGCCCGGGGTCGGCGGCCATCAGCTCCATGATCGCCCGGATCGCGTCGGGCATGTACATCATGTCGAGCGACGTATCGGCGCCCAGGAAGCAGGTGTAGTGCCGGTAGCGGATCGCCTGGTGGAAGATGTGGACGGCGTAGTCGGTCGTGCCGCCGCCCGGCGGCGCGCGGTGCGAGATGAGCCCGGGCAGGCGCAGGCCGCGGGCGTCGACGCCGAAGCGGTGGGCGTAGTAGTCGCACAGGAGCTCGCCCGCCGCCTTGGTCACGCCGTACATCGTGTTCGGGCGCTGGATCGTGTCCTGGGGCGTCCGGTCGCGCGGCGTGGTGGGGCCGAAGGCGCCGATCGAGCTGGGGAAGAAGACGGCGAAGCGATGCTGGCGCGCGAGCTCGAGCATCTCGTAGAGGCTGCCCATGTTCACGTGCCACGCCGTCTGCGGCTTCTCCTCGGCCACGGCCGACAGCAGCGCCGACAGGTGATAGACCGCCTCGACCTCGTGGCGGCGGACGATCTCGCGCAGCGCTTGCGGGTCGGTGGTGTCGAGCTGGTCGAACGGCCCCTGCTCGACCGCGGCGCGCGGCGGCATGCGGATGTCGGTGGCGACGACGCGGTCGGCGCCATAGGCCGCGCGCAGCGCCGGTACCAGCTCGGAGCCGATCTGGCCGAGCGCGCCCGTCACCAGGATATGCCGCATCCCGTCCCCCGCTTCCTCGGCCCTGCCGTCACCCGCGGGTCTTCAGACCTCGCAATAGGTGACCTCGAGACAGGGATCGTTGCGCATATAGCCGTCCTGCGGACGGGCGAAGGTCTGATCGAGCAGGCGCAGATCGGCGATCTCCTCGACCCGGAACAGCTTCCAGCCGCGCTCCCGCGACGGGCTGAAGCCCGAGACCTGGTAGGCGCGCAGCAGCTCGTGCGTCTCGCAGGCGCCATAGGCGTATGGCTCCACCACGCGCACGCCGCCGCCGTAGGAAAACTCGATGTGCCGGCGCTTGCGGATGGCGGTGCAGATTTCCTGTCGCATGGGTCCCCCGTGGACGTCAGCGCGCGTAAACGCCGATCAGCGTGGCATGGTCGAGGGCATTGGCCTTGGCCGCCCGTTCGACGTCGCGGCAACGCGGCTTGCCGGACAGCGGCAGCCGGTCGACCTTGAGCGCATAGACCGTGAACGCGTAGCGATGCGTCCCGTGGCCACGCGGCGGGCAAGGCCCGCCATAGCCCGCGCGGCCGAAATCGTTGGTCGCGTCGCGCATGACGCCGCCCTGCCCGGGCGAATGGTCCTCCGGCAGCGCGGTCATGTCGGCGGGAATGTCGTAGACGGCCCAGTGGTACCAGGTCCCGGCCGGCGCGTCGGGATCGGCGCAGACCAGGGCAAAGCTGCGCGTTGCCGGCGGCGCCGCCGACCATGACAGCGGCGGCGACAGGTCGGCGCCGTCGCAGGTGTATTTCACCGGGACCTTGGCACCCCCGGGGAATGCGGTCGATGACAACTTCATGGCCATGGCGCTCGCTCCATCGTCGCGCGCAGGATAGGCGCCCGGCGGAGCCCGGCGTTGATCTGCGTCAAGAGCCGCGGAGCTTGATCCGGATCATTTCCGGGCCCGGTCCGGCGCCTATCCTTAACAACGCGGATCGAGCCCCGCCGCTCCGTGCGGGCGGGCGACCGCACGGGGAATGCCGCCATGAACGAGACGCGTGATGTGCTCGAATCGGTGCGCAAGGCGTTGCGCAGCGAAGACCGGGTCAAGATCGATCAGCACCCGCTGCATCTCGCCTTCGCCGCCGGCGACCTGACCATGGAGGGCGAGGCGCCCGACATCGCCGCCAAGAAGCTGGCGCTCGAGCGCGCCGCCGCGGTCGCGGGCGTCGACCACATCGTCGACCGGATCCGCGTCGCGCCGGCCGAGCGGATGGGCGACAAGCAGATCCGCGACCACGTGCGCAACGCGCTGGTGCAGGAGCCCGCCTTCGCCGAGATCGGCCTGCGCGTCCATGTGAAAGGCGCCTGGGAGACGGTGCGCGACCCCGCGGGCCGGCGCGGCACGATCGACGTGCGCGTCGAGGACGGCGTGGTCACGCTGGCCGGCGACGTGCCGGGTCTTGCCCACAAGCGCCTCGCCGGCGTGCTTGCCTGGTGGGTGCCGGGCAGCCGCGACGTCGTGAACGGGCTGGCCGTGACCCCGCCCGAGGCGGACAACGACGAGGAGATCGCCGACGCGGTCCGGCTGGTGCTGGAGAAGGACCCCTTCGTCGACGCGAGCCAGATCCGCGTCAGCGTGCGCCACGCCGTCGTCACGCTGGACGGCTTGGTGCCCGGCCCGGCCCATCGCGAGATGGCCGAGTTCGACGCCTGGTACGTCTTCGCCGTCGACAAGGTGGTGAACCGGATCGCCGTCAGGCCGTGACGGCGCCGGGCTCCGCCAGCCGGAAGATCTGCGGCGCGCCTTCGAGCTGAACCAGGCGCGGCCCGCCGTCCGGCGGCAGGCGCTCGTGCGTACCGATCACCAGCCAGCCGCCGGGCGCAAGCCGATCGACGAGTAGAGCCAGTGCCGCCCGCTGCTGCGCCGGCGCGAAATAGGTGAAGGCGAGGTAGCGGCACAGCACCAGGTCGAACGGTCCCTCCGGCGTTTCCTCGCGCACGTCCTGGCGCAGGAAGACCATGCCTTCGCGATGCCGTTCCCGCACGCGGAAGCCGGCTTCGGTGCGCTCGAACGCCGCGGCGACGAACGATGCCGGCAGCTCGCGCAGGCTCGCCGCCTCGAAGCAGCCCGCCTCCGCCCGCGCGAGGACGGGGGCGTCGACGTCGGTCGCGACGACCGTCAGCGCGACGTCGGGCGCCGCCTCGAGGTCCCACAGGATCCTGACCGTATAGGGCTCCTCGCCCGAGGCGCAGCCGGCGGACCAGCAGCGCGCCGGGCGGCCCTCGCGCCGGGCGCGCGCGGCGATCGCGGGCAGGACGCGCCGCCGCAGCGCCTCGAACACCGCGCGGTCGCGGAAGAAGCGCGAGATCGTGACGTGGCAGCAGTCGTCCAGCACGCGCCATTCCCGAGGATCGGCCTCGAGCCGCGCCCGGTAGGCGGCAAGCCCGTCGAGGCCGAGCGCGCCCGCGCGGCGCCGCAGGCGCTTGCAGACCTGGCCGCGCACCTTGCGGTAGCCATCCCACCTGAGCCCGAGGCGCGGCAGCGCCCATTGCAGCAGCTCGACGCAGTCGGTATCGGCCTTGCCCATGACTATGCGTCGGCGCCGCACGGGCTGATCGTCACATGGCCGGGTGCGGCGGGCGCGCCGGCGATGGTCGCGCGCGCCGCGCCGAACTGCTCGACCAGCCAGCAATTCGTCGTCAGGTGCCGCGTGACGCGCTCGACGGAATAGGACGAGGTGCCCGATGCCAGCGCAGCGGGCAGCACGAGCTGGTCGGCCAGGTGCGCGTCGACGGCGGCGGCGGACCGGTGGAAGGCGAGAAAGCCGTCGATCGCCTCCTCTGCGACGGCTTCGGCCGGCAGGCCGCGCCGGCCGATCGCACCGAACCCGGCGCGCGCGCCGGCGTACCCGGCCGCGAGGAAGATGCCCGCGCCGGGCCCCGGTGCATCCACCACTTCGGCCGCGATGTCGGCTTCGATGCCATGAACGCGCAGCATCGACGACGCATGCCCCGCCATGCGCGCCGCGATCGTCTCGGGCAGATTCGCCACGACGGCGCGCCCCCACAGCCGGCCGAGCGGACCACGCTCCCGACGGTCGATGGGTCGCAGCGTGCGGCCCTTCCCCTCGATCCGGATCCGCACCTCGCCGCCGCCGCGCGGATACCAGCCCCAGCCATCGAGCTCGAGCGCCGCCGCCACGCCCATTTCCGCCAGCGCCGGCAGCCACACGTCGCGCGCGTAGTCCGCGCTCGGGCTCCACGGCACGTGCGTGCCGCCGCGGATCGCGATGCGCGACGGCCCCGCCGCCATCGCCAGCGGCAGCAGCACGGTGTGCAGCACCAGGATGGCCGACCCGGCGCTGCCGCCGGCGCGCGCCTCGGCGACGTCGAACACATGGTCGCCGGCCTCGACCGGCTTGCGCGGCGCGAAACGGAGGCGGGGCGAGCCCAGCGCGTCGCCTTCCAGCGCGGCGTCGCACAGGGCGGCGGCGGCGCGGATCGCGGTCAGGTGCTGCGCCGCGAGGCCGGGCTTGGGCCGGCCGGCGCGGATGTCGACGATCTCGACCGCGCGGCCGCCGAGCGCGGCGAGCGCCAGCGCCGTGCGCAGGATCTGCCCGCCGCCCTCGCCATGGCTGCCGTCGATCCGCAGGGGTTGCCCCGATGCCCGCGCCATGGAAGCCGATCAAATCCCCAATCCCGCGCGGCAACAACCCGGCGCGGCCGAATTTGACCGGGCAGTCGCCGCGTTCCATGCTCGCGCATCCCGAAGGATACCGCCGGATGCGGCGATGACACTGGCGCGGCGGGCATGAACGATTCTGTCCTGAACAGGCTGGAGCGACGGCTGGGGCGGGTGCACGCGAAGCAGCGCCTGGGAATCGAGACCGATCACGAGGCGCAGATCTTCGGCCAGGGCCTCAACTTCTTCCATATCGAGAACTGGTATTCGGTCCATTCGGTGATCCGCACCATGCTGCGCCTCAGCGGCCTGTACAACCGCGGGCGCAGGAACGCCGCCGAGGTCCAGGTCAAGCACCACCATATCGGGCTGAAGGCGCTGCCGCGACGGTTCGACGGGTTCACGCTTCTCCATATCAGCGACATGCACGTGGACATGAACGATGGGGCGATGCGGCGCCTGACCGAGCTGCTGCCCCGGCTTCGTTACGACCTATGCGTGCTGACCGGCGACTATCGCGGCGCCACGTTCGGGCCGTTCGATGCCACGCTCGAAGGCCTCGCGCGCATACGCGCGCGCATCGAGGTCCCGGTCTACGGCGTGCTGGGCAATCACGACACGATCCGCATGGTGCCCGGGCTCGAGGACATGGGCATCCGCATGCTGCTCAACGAGTGCGAGGCGATCCGGCGCGGGAACGAGACGATCTACCTGGCCGGCATCGACGACGCGCATTATTTCCGGGTCGACAACATCGAGAAGGCCGCGTCCGACATCCCGGAGGACGGCTGCTCGATCCTGTTGTCGCACACGCCCGAGATCTACCGCCAGGCCGCCCATGCCGGCTTCGACGTGCTGCTCAGCGGCCATACGCATGGCGGGCAGATCTGCCTGCCCGGCTCGATCCCGATCACGCTCGACTCCAGGCTGCCGCGGCGCTACGGCTCGGGTCCGTGGCAATACCACGCCATGACAGGCTACACCTCGGTCGGCGTCGGCTCCTCGATCATCGCGGTCAGGATCAACAGCCTGCCGGAGATCACGCTGCACCGGCTGCATTGCGCCTGACCGCGCGCTTGCGGTCAGTACGGGCGGTCGCGGATGTGCAGCTTGAACAGCAGGCGCGACAGCAGCAGCTCGCCGACCAGGAAGATCGCGGTGCCCGCCGCGATGTCGAGCGCGGTGAGCGCGAAGGCCTCGCGGCAGGCCAGCAGCGGCAACAGCGATTCCGGGATCTGGTCGAGGCCGATCGCCTGGCTGCTCGACTGGAGGCCGAGGCGGCGCTTGACGAAGCTCGAGAGCAGGTCCCCGGCCATGGCGGCAAGCGCGACCGTGAGCCCGGTCGCGGCGGTCGCGCCGAACAGCGGCGCCAGGAGCGAGGTGGCCACGATCGCCGCCGCGATGCCGCGCAGGGTCTTCGACGCGCCGAACAGCGGCCGCCCGTCGACAAACCGGAGATTGCCGTCGAGCGGCCAGGCCAGGCGTGGCCCAAGGACCCGCTTGGCGATGACGGGCGCGCCGTTGGCCAGCGAGATCAGCACCAGGAGCTGCAGGAGAGGCAGGTACTGCATGCCGGAGCGGCTCCCGGGCGGCGGCCTCGAGCGTCGCGGTCGATGCGGTCGGGCGCGTGGCCTGCTGCCGCGTCTCGATCAACGGGCCGCCGGCGCGCCGATCGACTTCGTCGTGTCCGCCTTCGGCCGTTCGACCTCGTCGCGGGCGCCGCTGATCAGGAAGCGCACCCGCTCGGCGATGTTGGTCGCGCGGTCGCCGATCCGCTCGATATCGCGCGCCATGAACAGCGTCTGGATGGTCGCCGACACCCGGCGCGGATCCTCCATCATGTGGGTGAGCAGCTCGCGGAACAGGCTGCTGTACATCTCGTCGAGCTCGCGGTCGCGATTCCACACCGCGTCGGCCAGCGCCGCGTCCGCGGTCGCATAGGCGCGCATGATGTCCTCGACCATGGTGCACGCGAAGCGAGCGAGCCCTGTAAGCGAGCGGGCCGGCTCGGCCTGGGTGCCGCTGACGCTGATGAGACGTTCGGCGATGTTCTCGGCGTGATCGCAGATGCGTTCCAGCTCGTTCGCGATGCGCAGCGCGGCCAGGGCCTGGCGCAGGTCCGCCGCCATGGGCTGTCGCAGCGCCAGGATGCGGATGGTGAGACCCTCGATCTCGTGCTCGAGGTGATCGGCCCGGGGCTCGCGCTCGATCACGCGCGCGGCGATATCGGCGTCGAAGCGCTCCGTCGCCGCGACGATTCCGGCGAGCTGATCGACCGCGAGCGCTCCCATCTCGGCCACCATGCCCTTGAGGCTAGCGAGCTCCTTGTCGAAGGACTTCACGACATGATCGGTCATGACCCGGCTCCCGAAACGAGACCGACAGGCCGGCTTCGGCCGACCGGCAACAGGCGAACCATAGGCACAGCCGATAGCGAATCCTTGACCTGGGTCAAGGGCCCGGGGATTCCGCCGGCCGTTGACATGCATCAAGGCGGACGGCCGGCGGCATGGCTACAAAGGCGGCAGGTCTTGCAACGGGAGGGACGATACCGTGCCGCTTCGAATTCTTGTGCCGGTTGACGGGTCGGACCATGCCGCGAAGGCCGTCGACCTCGCGGCCGAAATGGCGAGGGCCGGCGGCGGCGAGCTGCATCTCATCCACGCCGCGACGGAGCGGCCGCTGTCGCCGGACGAGCAGCGCCTGGCCGAAATCGAATACGTCGGCGAGCTGCAGGACGACGCGTCGATGCGGCAGATGATCGCCCAAGGCGGCGAGCCGGACCTGCTGGCGCCCAGGATCATCGCGAGGCTGCGCGCCAACGAGGCTGCGGTGCGCCGGGCGATCGGACAGCGCCTGCTCGACGAGGCGCGTGCGCGCGCCGAGGCGAACGGCGCCAAGGTCGGCGACGCCATCATCGAATCCGGCGACCCGGCCACGGTCATCATGGCGGCGGCGAAACGGCTCGGGGTCGATCATATCGTCATGGGCGCGCGCGGCCTGGGCAACCTCGGCGGCATCGTGCTCGGCAGCGTGTCGCAGAAGGTGATCCATCTCGCCGGGTGCCCCTGCACCATCGTCAAGTAGGCGCCGCGCGCGCCCGGCCACCGATCCCGCGCCAAGGCACCGCGGCGGTGACCATGCCGGCCCTGCTTGCCTTCCTCGTGCTGCTCTTGGCCCTTCCGCTGCTGTTCGCGGAATTGATGGCCGCGAGCCTCGCCAAGCTGCACTTGAGCCCCGCGGCCGCGCTGTCGCTCGCGGTCGCCATCATGGTCGGCGGGCTCGTCAACATCCCGGTGAAGCGGTATGCGACCGAGGACGAGATCGAGGTGCATCCGCTCGCGGTGTTCGGCCTGCGCGGACTCTTGCCCGCGCTCGGGCGCCGCCGCCGCGAAACCGTGCTCGCGATCAACCTCGGCGGATGCGTGCTGCCGGCGGCGCTGGCGGCCTACGAGCTTTTCCTTCTTGCCGCGTCCGACCGGCGCGCGCTGCTTGCGGCCATCGCCGGCTCGATCGTCGACATCGCTGTCTGCTATCGCCTGGCCAGGCTCGTGCCCGGCGTCGGCATCGCCCTGCCGGGGTTGGTCCCGCCGCTGGTCGCCGCCGTCGCGGCATTGCTGCTGGCGCCCGGCGCCGCCGCGCCGGTGGCCTTCGTCGCCGGTGTCGCGGGGCCGCTGATCGGCGCCGATCTGCTGCACCTGAAGGACATCCGGCGCAGCGCCGCGGGCGTCGTCAGCATCGGCGGCGCCGGCACGTTCGACGGCATCGTGCTGTCCGGCATCGTGGCCGCCTATATCGCGTAGAAGGCGGGATTCCGCCCGTTTCGAGCCAAACCCCGTCTTGAGCCAGATCAAGGCGCCCACCGCCCGGGCGGCTAGGCTGCCCTGATCGTTCGTCCTCGGACGGGGCATCATGCGCTCGACCGTCACCGCGGCGCTCCCTCGGGTGCGCGTTTCGACAGGGCTCCGGCCGGCGCTTGCCGGCCTCGTGCTGCTGTTCGGCGCGCTGCCCGGTCATGCCGCGCCGCCGCCGGAAGGCTTCGCCGACGTCGTCGAGCGGGTAAAGCCGGCCGTGGTCAATATCGCGGTGGTGCAGAAGGCGGCGGGCCGGAGCGCGGGCCAGGGCCCGGGCATCGAGATCCCTCCGGAGCTGCGCGGCACGCCGCTGGAGGAGCTGCTCAAGCGCTTCCTGCAGCGCCCGGGCGAAAGCAACGACGACGGCGCGCGGTCCAGCCGCGTCGTCTCGGTCGGATCGGGCTTCATCATCGGCGCGTCGGGCCTGGTCGTCACCGCCAACCACGTGATCCAGGACGCAGAGCAGATCCTCGCGACCCTGGCCGACGGGCGCAAGCTCGGCGCCTCGGTGGTGGGGCGCGACAAGGAGACCGACGTGGCGCTTCTGCAGCTGGACGCGAAGGAGACGTTCCCGTTCGTCTCGTGGGGCGATTCCGCGAAGGTGCGGGTCGGCGACTGGGTGCTGGCGGTCGGCAACCCGTTCGGGCTCGGCGGCACCGTGACCGCGGGGATCCTGTCCGCGCGCGGGCGCGACATCCAGTCCGGTCGGTTCGACGACTTCCTGCAGATCGACGCCCCGATCAACCGGGGCAATTCCGGCGGCCCGCTGTTCGACCGCAACGGGCTCGTGATCGGCATCAACACCGCGATCTACTCGCCGACCGGCGGCAGCGTCGGGATCGGCTTCGCCATCCCGTCCTCGGTCGCCCGGCCGATCGTGGCCGAGCTGCAGGCGCGCGGCCGCGTCGACCGCGCCTGGCTGGGCGTGAGCGCGCAGCCGGTCAGCAAGGCCATCGCCGACAGCCTTGGCTTGCCCGACGAGAAGGGCGCGATGGTCCTCGAGGTCGTCCCCGGCAGCCCGGCGATGGCGGCCGGGCTGCAGCAGGGCGACATCATACGCTCGCTCGACGGCCGGGACATCGTGGAATCGCGCGACCTGGCGCGCTCGGTGGTGGCCGCCGGCCCGGGCAAGCGCGTCAAGCTCCGGATCTGGCGCGACGGCAAGGAGATCGCGGCGACGGCGACGCTGGGCATGATGCCCAGCGACGAGGCGCCGGCCGCGGAAGCGGTCAAGCCCGAGCCCAAGCGGCCGCCGGCGCGCGCCGTGGTGCTCGGCCTCACGCTCGCGCCGATCAACCGCGATACCCGCGAGCTGTTCGACCTGCCCGAAGACGCCGCCGGGGTCGTCGTGGCCGCCGTCAAGGCCGGCAGCGCGGGCGACACGGCGGGCTTCGAGATCGGCGACCTCATCGTCAAGGCGGGGTCGCGGCCGGTGGCGACGCCGCAGGACGTCCTCGACGCCGTCGTGGCCGCCCGCAAGTCGGAACGCCGGACGGTGCTTTTCCTGATCGTGCGCCAGGGCCAGCAGCGCTTCGTCGGCGTGCCGGTGCCCAGGGGCTAGAAAAGCGACGGCAGGCAACCGCGGCGCTCCTGCCGCATTCCAGCAAACGGCGGCGATCATGTCCGACCGGGAGACATCAGCGATGACGGCACTCGAGAAGCAGAATGCACCCGCTAGCGCGAACGAGGTCCGCGCGATCATCGGCCCCTGCGACGACGAGATCGTGGCGGGCGTGGTCGCGACCGGCGCGACGCGCGACGAGGTCCTGGAGGCCCTCGCCTGGCTCGCCTCGGACGACTATCTGCACCGCAAGCTGCACCACAGCCTGAGCGGCCGCGCGGCCGACGTGTTCGACGTCCTCGAGGCCAGGTGGCCCGAGGAGAACCGGCGCTAGCGCATCCGGGCGCCCGCCGCACCGCCGCGACCGTCCTGCGACCGGTGTCGCCCGCCCGGCCAAGGCTGGCCGCCGGCCTTCCATAGGCCGAAGAATTCGCTCGGGTCCGGCACCCGAAAGGGCGTATCTCTTGAAGGGCCCATGACCGACTCGACGATCGCGGCGCTGCCCGCGAAGGCCTTTCGCTGGTTCGACGCCACGGTCCTCGACCTGGGGCGGCAGATGCGGTGGTCCTATCTGCCGCCGCTGATGGTCTACCTCGCCGCCGGCGTCTCGGGCCTGACCTCGATCGTCGGCACCTTCTTCATCAAGGAGCAGTTCGGCCTGTCGGCGGCCTTCCTCGCCGGCCTGGGGTTCTGGGCCGGCATCCCCTGGGCGCTCAAGATGCCGCTCGGGCATCTCGTCGACCTGATCTGGCGCTGGAAATCGATCCTGGTCTACCTGGGCGCCGCGCTCATCGCGCTCAGCATCGCCATCATGTACGGGCTGATCACCGACATGGACCGCATGGCGGGGCTGATGAGCGTCGAGGCCTGGTACGTCGCCAGCGTCCTGCTCGCGCCCGTCGGCTACGTGCTGCAGGACGTCGTCGCCGACGCGATGACGGTCGAGGCCGTGCCCGCGCTCGACGAGCGCGGGCAGCCCTATCCGGAGCCGGCGGTCAAGGCCATGCACACGACGATGCAGACGCTTGGCCGGGTCGCCATCATCTCCGGCCTCGTCCTGGTGGCCGTGCTCAACATCTGGATGTTCGCCGGGGTCGAGGCGATGTCCGCGGCCGAGAAGACCGCGACCTACGCACGGATCTACCTGCTCGCTCTGGTCATCCCGGCGATCTCGGTCGTGGGCGTGCTGGCCGGCGGCATCGGCCTCGGCGTCCGGGCGGCGCGGCTGCGCCGCCTGGGATTGGACGAGGCCCGCATCGCCGCGTTGCTGGCCGCGCCGCCGGAGGAGACCAGCCCCAACTGGTGGATCATCGGCGGCGGCCTCGCCTTCGCCGCCTTCACGGTCGCAACTGGGCTTTCCGACGTGGCGCTGAACCACGAGATCGTCTTCGTCGGCTCCATGGCCATCGTGCTGTTCCTGATGCGCCAGCTGATCCTCGAGCTCGCGCCGGGCGTGCGCGGCGCGCTGGTGGGAACGGCGATCATCATCTTCATGTTCCGCGCCACCCCGCTGCCCGGGCCCGGGGCGACCTGGTGGGAGATCGACGTCCTCGGCTTCGATCAGCGGTTCCTGTCGGTGCTCACCCTCATCACCTCGTGCCTGGCGCTCGCCGGCATGATCGTCCTCAGGCCCTTCATGGCGAGGCGCTCGATCGCCGACGTCGTCATGATCCTCACCATCGCCTCGGGCATCCTGTCGCTGCCGAACATCGGCCTCTACTACGACCTGCACGAATGGACCGCGCGGCACACCGGCGGCATCGTCGACGCGCGGTTCATCGCGATCCTTGACACCGCGCTCGAATCGCCCCTGGCGCAGATCTCGATGGTGCCGCTCTTGGCGTGGATCGCGAAGAACGCGCCGGCGCATCTGAAGGCCACGTTCTTCGCCGTGATGGCGTCGTTCACCAACCTCGCGCTCTCGGCCAGCAGCCTCAGCACGAAGTATCTCAACCAGCTTTTCGTCGTGGAGCGCGAGGTGCGCGACCGCGCGACCGGCGCCGTCACCGTGCCGGCCGACTACGGCCAGCTCGGCTGGCTCCTGATCACCGTCGCCGCGATCACGGTGATCGCGCCGCTGGCCGCGATCGCGGCCGTGCAGGCGTCGCGGCTCAGGACGAGGCAGTAGCCTTCCTTCGCCAAGGCTTCGGCGGGCATCCTGGTTCGTGTGGCGACGGACCGCACGGGACAGAGACAGTCATCAAGGCAGCTGCCCGAGCCAATGGGCGATATCCGCAATGGAGCGGAACAGCAGCGAGGGATCGTCCTTGGCGGCGATGAATCCGTTCGACCGCCAATACCGTTCCGCCTTTTCGTCGATGGCGCGGACGATCAGCGCCCGCCCCCCGATCGCATCGGCAGCGGCGACCGCCCGCGTCAGGGCGTGGCGCAGCAGCGCGCTGCCGATACCGCGCCCGGCATAGGCTTTGTCCACCGCGAACTGCCCGAGCAGGATCGCCGGGATCGGGTCCGGATGCCGGCCGGTCCTCAGCGCGCGCGACAGAACCGGCGGCGCCACGGCCGTCGGCGCGAGACCGTAGAATGCGACGACGCGGTCGCCCTCGCACACGACGATGACCCGCGTGAAGCCTTTCGCCTGGTTGGCAAGGGCGTGGTTCTTGAGCCAGTCGTCGAGCGCCGGCTTCCCGCAGTCGAACGCCGAACAGTCGTGCCCGGCACGCAGCGGCTCGGGCGCACCGATCATGCGGCCGGCGGGCGACCGGCCTTGGCTTCCCGCCATGCAGGCCGGCGCTTCAGCCGCTCGGCAAGCTTGGCCGGCGGCTGCGCCGTCGGTACCTCGATCGCTGCGCGAAACTGGCGCCAAGCGTCGGGGGAGAGACGCAACACGGTCTCGTTGAGGATGGCGGTCTGGGCTTCGTTCAGCGCCGCCCGGCGCATGAACTCGGTGCGCGACAGCCCCGAGAGCTCGGCACCGCGGTCGATGAGGCCGAGATCGTTGCGTTCCAGCCGCATCGAGATGGCGACATCCCGCCTTGCTTCCGTTCGGGCCATGGTCCTGCATCCCGTAGTGTATTGCAAAGATATATACACTGGCTGGCGGAAAGTTCCAGCCCGAAACAGCCGACGTCATGGCGGCGACCCCGCCCGGCCGCAAGACGGATTGGCACAAGTGGCGCCCTGAGATGGCCCCGATCACCGTCGCCGCGCTCACGGTGCTCGCGCCGCTGGCCGCGATCGCGGCGGTGCAGGCGTCGCGGCTCAGGACGCTGCAGTAATCATCAGGAAACGGCGGCTGTTAACCACCGGGCGCTTTCTTTCTTGCGAAAATGGTACTACGCTTTTCGCGGGGTAAGGCGGAGCGGGCGTCAAGCGAGCTTCGGGGCGACATGTGGGAAACTGCCGACGCCTTCAGCCCGTTTGTCTGGGCTGAAGCAATCAGGGCGGCCCTATCGGAAGTGTGGCCGCAATTGCTGATGATAGCGGCGCTCCTGATCGCGCTGGATCTGGTCCTTACCGCGTTTTTCGCGCGTTGGCTCAAGCGACGCGCGCTTGGTGCAAACGATATCCTGCCGCTGAATACGCCGGCTTCCGACGATGTCTTCGAGTTGACGGATCGCGTCGACGAAAGCGGCGTGTTCGCGCGCATGGCCGACCAAATGGCAGCATGCCTCAGCGAAGCCCGCGGAGAGTGTTGCCCCGTCCTACCGCCCAGCATCAAGCTCGCGCCGCGGCCGATTCTCGTGTCGCCGACGTTCACGTGGGACGCCTCGGGCTGGCGGCTCGATGCCTTCTCTATGCAGACAAATCGTCCGACGCCCAGCGCTGCCTGACTTCGCCTGACCGCCCGGTCATACCGGGCTCCAAGCCGACCCCGCACCGGCTAAAAAAGCCGGCTGCGGCATTTGCTCGCGCCATCGCTTTGCGCACTTCCACGGTCAAAGCGTAGCTGCCCGGATCGCTTCGATAGCGTCTTGGTTACGCGCGCGCCGCGCTCACCGTCCTCTTGCCGCTGGCCACGATCGCGCTGGTGGAGGGGTCGAGGCTCAGGACGCGGCAGTAGGGGGCAATGCGACCAACTGCTTCCGAATGAGCCGCTTCAACGCGACAGCCTTTCCCGAGCCCGACTTGAAATAGGCTTCCAGCTCTCTGGCGTGTCCTTCTGTTTCAACGGCGGCATAGGACTTCAGGACGGCGGGAAGGTACCGGCTTGTCGACGTGACGTGACCGGCGAATGTCAGCCGCACTGTCGAGGGCGCTGCTCCGACCCGCCGCGCAATCTCGCGGCTCGGCATCCCGGCCGCCTTCATTCTGATCACATCGCGCACATGGCGCATCGCAAGCCTCTCCGTCGGCATCCAGGGTCCCTTTCACAAAGCCGAAAGGGCCGACCCTATGGGAGCCAGAGGAGGCCTCGTCACCCGGGCGACATCATCCCGGAATGGTGGGCGACATCGAGCGGAATCCGCACCAATTGGCGTCCAGCACCTGGCGCAGTTTTGCCGCGAGATCGGCCTTGCGGTATGGCATGTTCAGCATCTCGATCTTGCCGGCGGGGTCGGATTGATCAGGCAAGGCGGCGTTGGAATGGCCGGTGGTGAGCAGCACCTTGAGCTCGGGACGCAAGGTCCAGGCGGCCGCCGCCAGGCGCGATCCGTCCATGCCGCCGGGCATCACGATGTCCGTGAATATCAGATCGACTTCGGGATTCCGGCGCAGAATCTCCAACGCTTCCGCGCCGTTCGGCGCCACAAGCACGCGATAGCCAAGGCCGGCCAGAAGCTTCGCGACATGGGCGCGCAACATGGCGTCGTGCTCGACCATCAGAATCGTCTCGTTCCCGCCTCGTGTCCCTTCGGAGTTCGCCGTGGCGGAGCCGGGAACGGCGGCGTTGGCGACGCGCGGCAAATACAACGTCACGACGGTGCCGCGTTCTTCTTCGGAATCGATCGTCGCGTGGCCGCCCGACTGCTTGGCGAAACCGGACACCATGCTGAGGCCCAGGCCGGTCCCCTTGCCCACGTCCTTGGTCGTGAAGAACGGGTCGAAAGCGCGCGCGAGAATCTCGGGCGACATGCCGATGCCGGTGTCGACCACCGACACCATGAGATAGCTTCCGGGTTTTGCGCCCGCGTCGGCGCGTGCGTCGTCGGCGCCTATTTCGACTCCGGCGGTCCGGATAGTGAGCTTCCCGCCGCGGGGCATGGCGTCGCGCGAATTGATGGCCAGGTTCAGTATGGCCACCTCAAGCTGGCTCGCGTCCACGTGCGCGAACGACGGCCCGGCATCGAGCGCCAGTTCGATGTCGATCTGCTCGCCAAGGGTCCGCCGCAGCAGGTCATGCAAGCGTCTGACGAGTGCATTGACGTCCGTCGCCCTCGGATTCAGTCTCTGCCGCCGTGAATAGGCGAGCAGATTCGCGGTGAGATCGGCGCCGCGCTTCGCCGCCATCAGCACCATTCCCGCCAGGCGCCCAAGATGGGGGTCGCCGGCCAGCGCCTCGCTCAGCGTTTCGCTCCCGCCCAGGATGACGGTCAGAAGATTGTTGAAATCATGCGCGATGCCGCCGGTCAGCTGTCCGACCGCCTTCATCTTCTGGGATTGACGCAGCTGCTCCTCGACCTCGCGCTGATGAGTGACGTCGGTCGCCATCGAGCAGATGGCGGGCGCCGGGCCCGGCACCAGGAACTTGAGCACCTCGAGTTGGTGCATCGTGCCGTCATGGAACCTGAAACCGGACACGCGCCTGGACGGAACGCCGGTCGTCATCAACTCGCGTTCCTGCGCCTCCATCCCCTCGGGGTCCCGGTCCGGAAAGGCCTCGGCGACGGTCTTGCCCTGGACGTCCTTGTCCCGCACGCCGTGCCAACGCGAGAACTCTCGTCGCGCAGAAGCGCGCCTTGGGCGAGAATCCAGCGGTAAGAGCCGTCCTTGTGCCGCAGGCGGAATTCGACGCGGTACTCGCCGTTCCGCTCAGCGCTGTCGATGAAGGCCCGCGCTGCGCCGACCGCGCACGCGCGATCCTCCGGGTGAAGGCGCGTTTCCCATTCCGAGAGATTGCCGGCAATCTCGTCGTCTTCGTACCCGATCTGGCGCTTCCATTCGGGTGAGAAATACACCTCGTCCGACGCCAGGTCCCAGTCCCACAATCCCACGTTGCCGAACCTGGCGGCCAATCGCAAGCGGATGACCGCTTCTTGCGCGCGTTTCTCGGCTCGGCGCAGGAGAGCTTCGCTTTCCCGGAGCGATTCCATCATGCGGTTGCGCGCCGTGACATCGTGCACCAGAACGATCAGAACGCGTCTGCCGTCGATCTCGACCATCCGCGATGTGGTTTCCGCCTCGATCACGGCGCCGTTCTTGATCCGGTGCCGGACCCCGACGACGGTTTGGGATTCGTTCATGGGGCGCTCTTCGATCGCGGCCAACAGCCGCGGCACGTCGTCTGCCGGGCGGATATCGAGGACGGTCATGCCGAGGAACTCGGCGCGCGACCAGCCATAGCGGTCGGCCATGGCATCGTTGACCGCCAGGAACTCCAGCGTCTCGGCGTCCGCAACGTACATTGGATGGGGATTGGCCTGGAACATCAGGCGATAGAAGTTCTCGTTCCTCCGCAGCTCGCTTTCGGCGCGATCCTGGGCCACCGATTGGCGTCGCCGGACGCGCGCGAGCCAGAGGAGCAGACCGCCCGCCGCCGCCACGGCGGAAATCCAGCCGATGACGGAAACCTCGACGAAGTGCCACCACGTCCGCAGCGCCATGTCTTGCGATCGCCCCACGAGCAGGACGAACTCGGGATAGAATGAAAGGACGCGATAGGAGACATAGCGCCGGGAACCGTCGACCGGGCTGACGGTCAAATGCGTGC
>JAKLKW010000084.1 GCA_023150455.1 Alphaproteobacteria bacterium
GGGGTAGCTGACCCAGTAGGGCGCCGGGATGATCACCTCGTCGCCCTTGTTCAGCGTGGCGACCAGCGCGTTGTAGAGCACCTGCTTGCCGCCGGTGCCGACCGTGATCTGGCTCGGCTGGTAGTCGAGCCCGTTCTCGCGCTTGAACTTGGCGCAGATCGCCTTCTTCAGCGCCGGCGTGCCGTCGACGGCCGTGTACTTGGTCTCGCCCTTGCGGATCGCCTCGATCGCCGCTTCCTTGATGTTGTCCGGCGTGTCGAAGTCCGGCTCGCCGGCGCCCAGCCCGATCACGTCGCGCCCGGCCGCTTTCAGCTCCAGCGCCTTGGTCGTTACCGCGATGGTCGGCGACGGCTTGATATTGCTGAGGCGGTCGGCAAGGAAGGCCATGGCACGGATCCGAATCTGGGAGGGAAGAGCGGCGGCACCGTAAGACCAAGCGCCCGGCCGCGCAAGGCTGCGCCGGTCTGCGGCCCGCGGCTCCGCGTTGCGCATCAGGCATGCGAGCCTCACATGGCGCGCGCGAGCTCGACCCGGCAGGTCGGCGACGCGCGCGGGGTCGCGGTCTACGCCACGCCCGAGGGCCGCGCGCTGACGGCGAAGATCGTCCCAATGGCGCTCACCTGCGAGGACGTCGCCCTGGCGGGGTTCGACGATCGCGAGGCGCGGCTGCTGAAGCGGATGCTGGTGCGCGTGTTCGACAACATGGACGCGCTCGACGAAGCGCGCGCCGGGCTGAAGCGGGACGCAGGCTGACGATCCGGCTCGACTTCGCCCGCGCCGGCGCCGCCACAGTCGCCGCCCTGACGCCACAATCGCGCGAGGGCGTGCCTCCGTTTTTGTCACGGAACGCCGCGGAGCGGTCCCGGCGCCGCCATCCCCCGGTGGTCCGATGGCGAGGCCGGGGACATGGGGTGCCCGGCTTGCCGTCACCGGAGCCATCGCCATGCTTTCCCAATCGGATCGGACCGCCATCCATCCGGCAACCGGGCGCCGCCTGCCCGCCCTGCTGCTGACCCATGCGCTCAACGCCATCCTTGCCCTGTTGATCCTGCTGCTGGGCACCGCATGGAGCGCCGCCTTCGCCGCGCAAGGGGCGGGCCCGGCGTTCAAGCACCCGTCCGAGGCCGGCCGCGGCGAGCTGCTCTACCGCGACAAGGACAGCGGGCTGTTCCGCGCGGTGCCGCTGCTGGCGACCGAGGTCGAGATCGGCATCGGCGGCGTGTCGGCCCGGGTGACGGTGCTGCAGCGGTTCAAGAGCACGTCCCCGGACTGGCTCGAAGGCGTCTATGTCTTCCCGTTGCCGGACACGGCGGCGGTCGATTTCATGCGCATGAGCGTCGGCGGCCGCACCATCGAGGGCCGCGTCGCCGAGCGCCGGCAGGCGAAGAAGGAGTTCGACCGCGCACGCGATTCCGGCCGGCGCGCCAGCCTGGTGGAGCAGGAGCGCGCCAACGTCTTCACCGCCTCGGTCGCCAACATCGCCCCGGGCGAGGAGATCGAGGTGCGGCTGGGCTATGCGCAGACGGTCGAGCGCGACGCGGCCGGCTTCCGCCTGCGCTTCCCGATGGTGGTCGGCCCGCGCTACATCCCGGGCCTCCCGCTGGTCGCCAGCGCCGGGGGCGCCGCTGCGACCAACCGCGTGCCCGACGCCGACCGCATCTCGCCGCCGGTCGCGCACCCGTCCGCCGGGCCGATCAACCCGGTCGAGATCGCGGTCAAGCTCGACCCCGGCTTCCCGGTCGCGCGCGTCAACAGCCCGTTCCACGCGATCGACTCCAAGCAGCAGGTCGACGGCACCTGGCGCATCGCGCTGGCCGACGGCGCGGTGCCGGCCGACCGCGACTTCGAGCTGGAATGGTTCCCGACGCCGTCGGCCGAGCCGCTGGCGCGCGTCTTCGCCGAGACGGAGGCCGACGGCCGCTACGTGCTGCTGACGGTGAGGCCCCCCGTCGCGGCCGCGGCCGCGACGCCCTCGGCGACCGCCGACGCGCCGGCGCCGTCGCTGCCGCGCGAGGCGGTCTTCGTCGTCGACACCTCGGGCTCGATGCACGGCGAGTCGATCGTGCAGGCGAAGCAGGCGCTGGCGCTGGCGCTGGCGCGCCTCAGGCCCACCGACATGTTCAACGTGATCGAGTTCAACAGCCGGGCGCGCCGCCTGTTCGCGCGCGCCGAGCCGGCCGCGCCCGAGTTCCTGCGCCGCGCCCAGGCCTGGGTCGGGCAGCTCAAGGCCGAGGGCGGCACCGAGATGCGCCAGGCGCTCGACCTGGCGCTCGACGGCAACACCGACCCGTCGCGCCTGCGCCAGATCGTGTTCCTGACCGACGGCGCGGTCGGCGACGACGAGGCGCTGCTGCAGCAGGTGCGCGGCCGGCTGGGCGACAGCCGGTTGTTCACGATTGGCATCGGCTCGGCGCCCAACGGCTATTTCATGCGCAAGGCCGCCGAGGTCGGGCGCGGCAGCGCCGTGTTCATCGGCAAGCCGGAGCAGGTCGCCGAGCGCATGGAGCTGCTGTTCCGCCGGCTCGAGCATCCGGCGGTGACCGACCTGGCGGTGCGCTGGCCCGGCAACGCCGCCGCCGACGCGCTGCCCGACCCGCTGCCCGATCTCTACGCGGGCGAGCCGGTCGTGGTCGCCGCCAAGCTGCCCGTCGGCGTTGCCGGCCCGGTCGCCCTCAGCGGCAAGATCGCCGGCCAGCCGTGGCGCACGGTGCTGACGCTCGGCGCGAACGACGACGTCGCCGCCGGCATCCCCGCGCTCTGGGCCGGGCGCAAGGTCGAGGCGCTGGACGACTCGGTGCGCGCCGGCGCGCCGGCCGACGAGGTGCGCCTGGCGATCGTGCAGGTGGCGCTGCGCCACAACCTGGTGACGAAGCACACCAGCCTGGTCGCCGTCGACGTGACGCCGGCGCGGCCGGAGGCGGCTCCGCTGCAGGGCGGCGCCATGCCGACCAACCTGCCGAAGGGCTGGGACTACGCCGCCGTGTTCGGCGGCGCCGGGCTCGGCCTGCCGCAGACCGCGACTCCCGCCGCGCTGCTGATGATCACGGGCACGGCGCTCATCGGCATGGCCGGGTTCATCCTGGTCGTGGCGCGGCGGCGGCGCACCGCCGTGGAAGAGTAGGCATCGTGCACGACACCGCCTCCGGCGTGTTCCTTCGCCCGCCCCGCGCCGCTGCCGCGCGGGGCGGCGCCAAGGACGCCGATCGCCTGCAGCAGACGGCGCTGGCCGTCGCGCTGGCCTTCGCCGTGGTCGGCGCGGGCTTCCTCGGCAAGGGCCTCTACATCCACGCCAAGGCCTGGGCGGCGCAGGCGCTGATCCACCGCGCCTGGGACGCGCGCCAGGCCGGCGAGCCCGCGCCGCGCCCGTGGCCCTGGGCCGACACGCATCCGGTCGCGCGATTGCGCGTGCCCGAGCTCGCCGTCGACCAGATCGTGCTGGCCGGCGCCACCGGCCGCACGCTCGCCTTCGGCCCGGCCCAGCTCGACGGCACGGCGCGCGCCGGGAACGCCGGCGCCACCGTGCTGACCGGCCACCGCGACACGCATTTCGCCTTCCTGCGCCGGCTCGATCCCGGCATGACGGTGGACGTGGAGACGCCGGACGGCGGCCGGCACCGCTACCGCGTCGTCGAACGCGCCGTCGTGCACCGCGACCAGGCCGCGCTGCCGCCCGAGACCGCGGACGGCGACGCGTGGCTGGTGCTCGCGACCTGCTGGCCGTTCGACGCCGTCGATCCGGGAACGCCGTGGCGGTATCTGGTAACGGCGAAGATGATGTGAGACACCGAGTGCATCATCCTTCGAGACGGCGCTTTGCGCCTCCTCAGGATGACGGTTTCGTTTGGAATCCAACCAATCCGTCGTCCTGAGGAGCGAGCGCAGCGAGCGTCTCGAAGGATGATTGACTCGGTGAGCCGGCTACGCCCCCGCTTGCCTCGCGTTCGGGAAGAACAGCTGCTGGCTATTGATCTTGTAGTCGGCGATCGCCTTCTGGCCCTCGGGCGAGACCAGCCAGTCGACGAAGGCCTGGCCGTCCTTGTCCTTGACGTGCGGGTGCTTGGCCTTGCTCACCGCCATCACGCCGTACTGGTTGAACAGCTTGGGGTCGCCCTCGACGACGATCTCGAGGTTCTTGCGGTTGGTGAAGCTGAGCCAGGTGCCGCGGTCGGCGAGCGCGTAGGCGTCCATGCCGGCGGCGGTGTTGAGCGTCGGCCCCATGCCCGAGCCGGTCTCGCGGTACCACTGGCCCGACGCCGCCGTGGCGTCCACGCCGGCCGCCTTCCAGAACGCCTGCTCGGCCAGGTGCGTGCCGCTCTTGTCGCCGCGCGAGGCGAACGGCGCCTTGGCCGCGGCGACCTTCTTGAACGCGGCCGCCGTGTCCTTCATGTCCTTGATCTTGGCCGGATCGGATTTCGGCCCGACCACGACGAAGTCGTTGTACATCACGGGCAGGCGCTTGGCGGCGTAGCCGGCGGCGACGAACTTCTCCTCCGACGGCTTGTGATGCACGAACAGCACGTCGGCGTCGCCCTTCTCCGCCAGCTTGATCGCCTGGCCGGTGCCGACCGCGACCACGCGCACCTCGATGCCGGTCTTCTTCTCGAAGATCGGCAGCAGGTGCTTGAACAGCCCGGACTGCTCGGTCGAGGTCGTCGACGCCACGGTGATGAACCGGTCGGCGGCCGACGCCATCGACAGGGTTGCCGGCAGCGCCAGCGCTGCGAGCAGCGTTGTGGCGGCGGCGAGCAGGATGCGGCGCTGTCTCATAGCAGTTCTCCCTTCATGTAGGCGCGGGCTTCCGCGCTTTGCGGCGCGGCGAAGAAGGCGGTGGCCGAGCCGTGCTCGACCAGGTTGCCGTCGTGCAGGAACAGCACCTCGTCGGCGAGGCGGCGGGCCTGGCCGAGATCGTGCGTGGTCATGACGATGGTGGCGCCGGCTGCGTGGATCGCGGCGACCGCCTGCTCGACGCGGCGGGCGGCGGCGGGCGCCAGGCTCGCGGTCGGCTCGTCGAGGAACAGGATCTCCGGACGCAGCGCCGCGGCGCGCGCCAGCGCCAGCAGCTGGCGCTCGCCGCCCGACAGCACGCGCGCCGGCCGGTCGGCCAGGGCCGCGACGCCGACCTGCGCCAGGGCCGCCTCGATGCGCGGGGCGCGCTCGCCGCGCGGCACGCCGCGCACCTTGAGCGCATAGTCGATGTTCGCCGCCGCCGAGCGCCGGAGCAGGATCGGGCGCTGGAACACCATGGCCTGGTGCAGCTTCGCGTCGGCCGCGCGCGGGCCTTGCCACACGATGCGGCCGGCGCTCGGCCGCTCGAGCCCGTGGCACAGGCGCAGCGTCAGGCTCTTTCCGGCGCCGTTCGGACCCAGCAGCACGATGCGCCGGCCGGGTGCGGCCTGGAACGAAAGCCCGCGCAGCAGGCTCTTGCCGCCGGCGCTGAAGCCCAGGTCCCGGACCTCGAGCGGCAGGATCGCCGGCGTCATGGCGCGCCCGCCTCGCGCGCGCGCGCGAACTCGCCGAGCAGGTAGGCGCCGGCGTTGATGACGAGCGAAATGCCCATCAGCAGGATGCCGAGTCCCATGGCGAGCGCCAGCTCGCCCTTGGCGGTCTCGAGCGCGATGGCGGTGGTCATGGTGCGCGTGACATGGGCGATGTTGCCGCCGACCATGATCACGGCGCCGACCTCGGCGGCGGCGCGGCCGAAGCCCGCCAGCACCGAGGTCAACAGGCCGAAGCGCCCGTCCCACAGCAGGGTCGCCACGGTGCGCCACGGGCCGACGCCGAGCGAGCGCAGCTCGTCGGCGTATTCCGCCCACAGCTCGGCCATCGACTGGCGCGCGACCGCGGCGATCAAGGGCGTGATCAGGATGGTCTGGGCCAGGATCATCGCCAGAGGCGTGAACAGCCAGCCGAGCGCGCCGAGCGGCCCGCTGCGCGACAGCGTCACGTAGACCACGAGCCCGACCACGACCGGCGGCAGGCCCATGAGCGCATTCAGCAGCACGACCAGGACGCGGCGCCCGGGAAAGCGGAACACCGCCAGCGCCGCGCCGACCGGCAGCCCCAGGATCGCCGCCAGCACCACGGCCGTCAGGCTCACGCGCAGCGACAGCAGCACGATCTGCACGAGCTCCGGGTCGCCGCCGAGGATCATGGCCAGGGCGGCGGAGAAGGCGGCGGCGATCTCGTCCATCGATGCCCAAGGGCTCCCCCTTGCGTGATTTTATGCATTTTTATGTTTTTCTTGCCAGCGAAACCTGGACCCGGCAGGCTTGTGCCCCCCGGGAACGCTCCCCATAGTGCTGCCCATGCGCGAATTCCTCGTCCGTCCCGACCCGTCGGACACGCGCCTGGTCGAGCGCGTCGCCGGCACCGACCAGGACGGCAAGCCGATCGAGACCTCGGTGCCGGTCGAGCGGCCGCTGACGCTGTTCCTCAACGGCCGCGAGATCGTCACCATGATGACGGTCGGCGACTACCCGGACTGCCTCGCGGTCGGCTACCTGCTGAACCAGAACATGCTCAAGGCCGACGACACGATCACCGGCATCGACGTCGACGAGGAGACCGAGACGGTCGTCGTGCGCACGGCGCGGCAGACCGACTTCGAGGACAAGCTCAGGAAGAAGACGCTGACCTCGGGCTGCGCCCAGGGCACGGTGTTCGGCGACCTGATGGAGAAGTTCGACGAGATCGAGCTGCCGAAGGACGCGGTGCTCAGGACGTCGTGGATCTACGCGCTGTCGAAGAAGATCAACCTGACGCCGAGCCTCTATCTCGAGGCCGGCGCGATCCATGGCTGCGTCCTGTGCGAGGAGGACCGGCCGCTGGTCTACATGGAGGACGTCGGCCGGCACAACGCGATCGACAAGATCGCCGGCTACATGCATCTCCACAAGATCGGCCCCGGGGGCAAGACCTTCTACACGACCGGGCGGCTCACCTCCGAGATGGTGATCAAGTGCGTGCAGATGCGCATCCCGATCCTGATCTCGCGCTCGGGCTTCACCGCGTCCGGCGTGGCGCTCGCGCGCAAGGCCGGCCTCACGCTGGTCGGCCGCGCCAAGGGCAGGCGCTTCATCGCGCTCGCGGGCCAGGAGCGCATCGTCTACGACGCCGACCCCGCGCAGGCGGGCGACGAGGACGCCAAGCACCAGCGCAAGAGCGCGCGCGATCCAGATGCCAGAGACCGGAGGCCAGATGTCAGAATCCTGCCTGACATCTGACCTCCGGCATCTCGCAACCTCGGCCGTGCGATGACGAAACGGCACATCGGCTCAACGCCGCTGACCTTCGCCCCCGCGGCGCCCGGGCGCTGGGGCGACATCGAGGCGCTGTTCGGGCCGCGCGGCGCCTGCGCCGGGTGCTGGTGCATGTTCTGGCGCCGGTCGCGCAGCGACTTCCAGAAGAACGCCGGCGACCGCAACAAGCGCGCGCTCAAGAAGCTGATCGACGGCGGCGCGGTGCCCGGGATCATCGCCTACGCGGGCGACGCGCCGGTCGGCTGGTGCGCGATCGAGCCCAAGCAGGCATACCCGTCGCTGCAGCGGTCGAAGGCGAAGCATGTCGACGACAGGCCGTGCTGGTCGGTCACCTGCTTCTTCGTCGCCAGGCCCTGGCGCAAGCGGGGCGTGACCGGGGCGCTGCTGGAAGCGGCGGTCGAGCACGCCCGCAAGCACGGCGCCGACCTGGTCGAGGGCTATCCGATCGAGACCAAGGGAGAGGCGGTCGCCTTCTCGTCGTATCTCGGCATCGCCCGGGTGTTCCGCCGCGCCGGTTTCAAGGAGGCGGCGCGCCCCAGCGCGAATCACCCGGTGATGCGGCTGCCGCTGGCGGGAAAAAAAGCATAGGCGCGACAAGGGCCAGAAGGAATTCCTTAACTGTACTATCCAGATCGTGTTAATGGCTGGGTAAAGCTTCTCCCTTATTCGAAGGATCGTTGCATCACCTAACCGGGCAGGACGCCCGCCGAAAGGGCGACGCGACCTGACATGACCGCTTCATTGGCCCCGACGCACCCGTCGGCAGTTTCCCCCGACACGACCGTGATCCTCGACGCCATCGACGCCGCGGTGGCCGAGCACATGGACTGGCTGCAGGCGTGGCATCGCGCCCTGTTCTGCCGCGATGCCATGCCGCAGGACGTGCTGTCGCCCAACGCGCATCTCTTGTGCGGATTCGGCGCGTGGCTCGCGCGGCGGCGCGACGCCGGCGGGCTGATCGACCAGCCGGCCTTCGACGAGCTGGAAGAGGCGCATCGGCGCATGCACCACCAGGCGCGCTTCCTCGCCGGCATCGTCGAGCGCGGCGAGCACGTGCCGCCGCGCGAGTATGACGGGCTGATCGAGGCCGTGAACGAGTTCAACGCCCATGCGCGCCGCATCGCCTCGGCGTTCCGCCGCCTGCTGTCCGACCTCGATCCGCTCACCGGCGCGCACAACCGCCAGGCCATGCTGGACGAGCTCGAGCGCGAGCGCGCGCGGGCCGAGCGCGCCGGCACCAGGCTGTGCGTGGCGCTGGCCGATCTCGACCATTTCAAGCGCGTCAACGACACGTTCGGCCATGCCGCGGGCGACCGCGTGCTGCATGTCGCGGCCGGGCGGCTGCTCGCCAGCGTGCGGCCCTACGACACCGTGTTCCGCTACGGCGGCGAGGAGTTCCTGCTCTGCCTGCCCAATGCCGACCTCGCGACCGCGGCCGCGATCTGCGAGCGGCTGCGCGCCGCGCTGGCCGAGACGCCCGTCGAGCTGGAGGATCTCCGCTGGGTGCCGGTGACGGCCTCGTTCGGCGTCGCCGCGTTCGAGCCCGGCACCGGCGTGCGGGAAGCGATCATGAGCGCCGACCGCGCGCTCTACGCCGCCAAGGAAGCCGGGCGCGACCGCGTCATGGCCGCCGTCGACTAGGCCCGCATCCGCCGGACGCCGGCCGTGGCCCCGGCGCCGCGGCGCCGCTATTGTCGGCGCGATGTCTCGTCCCGCCACGCCCCCGCAAGTCGTCGGCGTCATCCTCGCCGGCGGGCTGTCGCGCCGCATGGGCGGCGGCGACAAGCCGATGCGCCGGATCGGCGGCCGGCCGATCCTCCTGCACGTGATCGAGCGCGCGCGGCCGCAGGTTGCCGGGCTGGTGCTGAACGCGAACGGCGATCCCGCGCGCTTCGCGGCCTTTGCGCTGCCGGTCGTGCCCGACGGAGTCGAGGGCTTCCCCGGCCCGCTCGCCGGGGTGCTGGCGGGGCTCGACTGGGCCGCGGCGAACGCGCCGGACTGTCCCTGGGTCGCGAGCTTCGCCGGCGACGCGCCGTTCGTGCCGCGCGATTTCGTTGCGCGCCTGCTGGCGGCCGTGGCGGGCGAGCATGCCGAGCTGGCCTGCGCGCGCTCGGGCGGCCAGGAGCATCCGGTCGCGGGGCTCTGGCCGGTGAGGCTCGCCGGCGCGCTGCGCCGCGCCCTGGCCGAGGAAGGCATCCGCAAGGTCGACCGCTGGACCCGGCGCTATCGCCTCGCGCGCGTCGACTTCGCCGACCGGCCGGTCGACCCGTTCTTCAACGCCAACACGCCCGAGGACCTGGCCGAGGCCGAGCGCCTGCTGCCGCTGGCCAGCCGTTGATCCGGCTGGCCATTCAAATGTCTGGCGCGCGGATCAACGCGTGCTGGCCGACGGCCATGCGACCGGCTAGGCTCGAAAATGATTGGGCGCGGTGCCTCCCGACCGCCCAAGGTACGAGGCACCGCGCCCGGCGGAACGACCAACCGTTACTTCGGTTGTCCGATCCGATGTGCGCAGTCTCGCCGATCGTGCCCCGGGCGGCTGTGATCGGAGTCACGGTGCAGCAGTGACGCCCGTCACGGGCACGCGAGGCGGCATCCGACGCATCGGACGTATCAGCGGGAGCGACCACATGGTTAAGAAAAGAAAGACCCAACGCGCGCCGCGCGCCGCCGCTGCGGCGGCGGCAGTACCCGGCGACCTCGACCGCGCGGCGATCGAGGCCGCGATGCGCCTGGCCGAACAGCAGGGCTGGCGCAACGTGACGCTGTCGGCGGTCGCCGCCGCGTGCGGCGTGAGCCTGGGCGACCTCTATCGCCGCTACCCGTCGCGCGCGGCGATCCTGGCCGGCCTCGCGCGCCAGGTCGACCGCCAGGTCCTGGCCCACAGGCCGGCCGGCGAGGAGGGCGAGTCGGCGCGCGACCGGCTGTTCGACGTGATGATGCGGCGCTTCGACGCGCTCGGCCCCTATCGCCGCGGCATCGCCAGCGTGATCGAGGACGCGCCGCGCGACCCCCTGACGCTCGCCTGCTTCGGCTTCCAGTTGCGCCGCTCGATGGCCTGGATGCTCGAGGCCGCCGGCATCCCCGCGGCGGGCGCCGCGGGAATCGCCAAGACCAAGGGGCTGGCCGCGATCCACCTCTGCGTCCTGCGCACCTGGCTCAACGACGAAACCGCCGACCTCTCCAAGACCATGGCGGCGCTCGATGCTGCGCTGCGCCGAATCGCACCGGTAGCCGAGTTCCTGTTCGGCACCCGCCATCGGTTGGGTTGAACGGATTTGAGGCGATATTCAACTATTTGTGACTTGCTGCGGTGCAACATTAGTGCTTGACCTTTGCCCCATAATCAGGCACATTCTTGCCATATTGCAGCGCAGCAACAGTGAGGGCGCCGGTGGTCGGCGTCGCGACTCGGGCGCGCTGGATCACACCCCCTGGAGACCCCGAGATGATGAAGTCTGCCAATCCGTTTGCCGAGATGGATCTCACCAAGGTCATGGCCGAGTTCAAGATGCCGAGCTTCGACGTCGAGGCGCTGATCCAGGCGCAGCGCAAGAACTTCGAGGCGTTCGTCGCCGCGAACCAGCTGGCGGTCGAGGGCATCCAGGCCGTCGCCAAGCGCCAGGCCGACATCGCGCGCGAGACGATCGAGGAGCTGACCAAGGCCAGCCGCGATCTGGGCTCGGCGACGCAGGCGCCGGACGCGCGCATGGCGAAGCAGGTCGAGCTGGCCAAGTCCGGCTACGAGAAGGCGCTGGCCAACCTGCGCGAGCTGTCCGAGATGATGCTGAAGTCGAACAACGACGCGTTCGGCGTGATCAACAAGCGCATCACCGAAGCGCTCGACGAGGTCAAGCATACCGTCAACGGCAAGGCCAACGGCAAGCATCACCGCTAAGCCGCAGCCTCAAGTCCAAGATCGCGGGCCGCCCCATCGGGGCGGCCCGCCGCGTTTTCAGGGCGCGCGATCCGCGCTAAGGTCGCGCGCCCTCCGGCTTCAGGGAACGCTTCGCGCCATGAGCACCGCCACCGCGACGGAAAAGACCGCCATCGCCTACGACGACTTCGCGCGCGTCGACATCCGCGTCGGCACGATCGTCGAAGCCGAGCCCTATCCCGAGGCGCGCAAGCCCGCCTTCAAGCTCAAGGTCGACTTCGGGCCCGCGATCGGCGTGAAGCGCACCTCGGCGCAGATCACGAAATACTACAAGCTCGAGGAGCTGCCCGGCCGCCAGGTCGCCGCGGTGGTCAACTTCCCGCCCAAGCAGATCGGCAAGTTCATGTCCGAGGTGCTGGTGCTGGGCTTTCCCGATGCCGACGGCGACGTGGTCATGGTCGGCGTCGATCACCCGGTGCCAAACGGCGGCAAGCTCTACTGACGGCGATGACGGTCGCGCTCGCCGGGTCCGCCTACCGCACGCGCCATCGCGCCTGCCCGGCCTGCGGCGCCGACAACGCCGCGCGGCCGCCCGGCCCCTACGCGCGCGATCCCTGGCAGGTGAAGGCCTGTGGCGGCTGCGGCTTCGTTTACCTCGAGAACGTGCCGGTCTACGAGGAGCTGGCCGACGAGCACGCCTGGGAGAAGAGCGCGCCGGCCGAGGGCGCGGCGCGCCGGCGCGAGAGCCCGGTGCTGCAGGGCTTCAGCAAGACCACGCGCTTCCGCCTGCATTGGTTCAAGCGCACGCGGCTGGCCGACCTCGCCCGCCGCCACGTGCCGCCGGGCATGGTGGTGGACGTCGGCTGCGGCGACGGCTGGCAGATCGCCAACCTGCCGGGCGACTACGTGCGCTGCGGCATCGAGATCTCGAAGGACATGGCCGAGCGCGCGCGGCGCGCGCTCGAGCCCCGGGGCGGCTTCGTCGCGTGCGCGCCGGCGGTGGCGGGCCTGAACCAGCTGCCCGAGGGCCGGGTCTCCGGCGTCGTCATGCGCTCGTTCCTCGAGCACGAGAGCGATCCCGCGGGCGCGCTCGCCGGCACGGCGCGCGCGCTTGCAGTCGGCGGCGCGCTGATCGTCAAGGTGCCGAACTACGGCAGCCTCAATCGCCTGGTGATGGGGCGCAAATGGTGCGGCTTCCGCTGGCCCGACCACGTCAACTACTTCACGCCCCGGAGCCTCGTCGCCATGGTGCGCGCGGCCGGGCTCGAAGTGGCGCAGTTCGGCCTCCTGGACCATCTGCCGACCAGCGACAACATGTGGCTGGTCGCGCGCAAGGGCTGATCCTCACAGGCCGGGAACGTCGCGGCAGGCGAGGAACGGCACCGGCCGGAACGCCTCGGACGCATCGGCGGATTGTCCCTGTTCGCGGCAGCGCTGGCGCATGTCGGCGATGCCGAGCGGATCCATCAGCGGGTGGCTCGAGCAGGCGGCGAGCAGGGCGCCGAGCGCGGCCAGGTTCAGCGCGATCCAGGCATGTCGCATCTCGACCTCGCAGGACTGGGGCGGTCCCTCCGGGCCGCGCCGCGGCTGGCGCGGCACGGTCGAAGCGGCGGCAAGGTGCGGCTATGATCCTAGGCAGGAAGATGTCCGGATTGTGGCAATGAACGGATTCGTGATCGTCGACATGTGACCTGCTTCACCAACGCGCCGGCCGGGCGGGCGCATGATCGACCCTGGTTTCAGGCAAGCTCCAGGGAGGACAAGGTCATGCCTCGAACAGCGCGAACCCATGCCGAGACCAGCAACGTCACCAAGCTGCCGGCGATCGACCCGAAGGTGCCGATCTGCGCCCTGCCGCCGGTGCCCGACCGCACCCTGCCGCCGGGCATCAACCCGTTTCGCGCCTCGCTTATCATCGTCAACGGGCGCAAATGGGTGAACGGCACGCGTCTGCACTACTACTTCTTCGACCAGGCCGCGCCGTCCGCCTGGGTCGGCGCCGAGCCGCAGCGCGAGGTCGTCAGGCGCGCCTTCAAGGCGTGGAAGGACCTCGGCATCGGGCTGGAGTTCAGCGAGGTCGCCAATCCCGCCGACGCCGAGATCCGCATCGGCTTCGACCAGGGCGACGGGTCGTGGTCCTATGTCGGCCGCGACGTGATCGACCAGGCGCCCGACCCGAACGAGCGCACGATGAACTTCGGCTGGGACCTGACCACGCCTTACGGCTGGGTCACGGCCCTGCACGAGATCGGCCACACGCTCGGCCTGCCGCACGAGCACCAGAACCCGAAGGCCGGCATCGTGTGGAACGAGCAGGCCGTGCTCGACTACTTCCGCGGGCCGCCGAACAACTGGCCCGATTCCACGATCCACTGGAACATCCTGCGCAAGCTGAACCTGGCCGAGGTGAGCGGGTCGACCTGGGACCCGGCGTCGGTCATGGAATACGCCTTCCCCGCCGGGCTGATCGAGCAGCCGGCGGCGTTCCGGGGCGGGGTGCCGGTCGCCGCCGGCCTGTCGCCGGTGGACGTCCAGGAGATCCGCGGGTTCTACCCGGCGCTGGCGCCGGCATCGGACCCCGAGCTGGTCGCGTTCGAGTCGCGCCGGCTGACGCTGGCACCCGGGCAGCAGGCGAACTTCCGCATCAAGCCGACCATGTCGCGCCGCTACACGATGCAGACCTTCGGCACCTCCGACAGCGTCATGGTGCTGTTCGAGAAGCGCGGCGCCGAGCTCGAATACCTGGCCGGCGACGACGACGGCGGCGAGGACCGCAACGCCCTCATCCGCCACCGGCTCGACCGCAACAAGGAATACGTGCTGCGCATCCGCCTGTACTTCGCCCAGATGGCGGGCGAGATGGCCGTCATGCTCATGTAGACCCGTGGAACCACGAAGCGGAGTTGCCGGCGCCCGCCGGGGCGCCGGCAGCTTCGCGGCCGCATCCCCGCTATAATGCGGCCATGAGCGACGTCCTTCTGCAGATCCCCGCGGCCCGGCCGGCGCGCACCGGCCAGGGCCAGCCCTTCGGCATCGCGTCGGACTTCAAGCCGGCCGGCGACCAGCCGCAGGCGATCGAGGCCCTGATCAAGGGCGTCGACGGCGGCGAGCGCGACCAGGTGCTGCTCGGCGTCACCGGCTCGGGCAAGACCTTCACCATGGCCCACGTCGTCCAGGCGACGCGCCGGCCGACCCTGATCCTGGCGCCCAACAAGACGCTGGCGGCGCAGCTCTACGGCGAGATGCGCAGCTTCTTCCCCGACAACTCGGTCGAGTACTTCGTCTCCTACTACGACTACTACCAGCCCGAGGCCTATGTCCCGCGCACCGACACCTACATCGAGAAGGAATCCTCGATCAACGAGCAGATCGACCGCATGCGGCATTCCGCCACGCGCGCGCTGCTCGAGCGCGACGACGTCATCATCGTCGCCTCGGTCTCGTGCATCTACGGCATCGGCTCGGTCGAGAGCTACAGCCGCATGGTGTTCGACGTCGAGCTCGGCCAGCGCGTCGACCGCTCGGAGCTCCTGAAGCAGCTGGTCGAGCTGCAGTATCGCCGCAACGACCAGGGCTTCCAGCGCGGCGCCTTCCGCGTGCGCGGCGACACGGTCGAGATCTTCCCGGCCCACTACGAGGACCGCGCCTGGCGCGTCGGCCTGTTCGGCGACGAGGTCGAGGCCATCCACGAGTTCGACCCGCTGACCGGCGAGAAGACCGCCTCGGTCAACGCGATCACCATCTACCCGAACAGCCACTACGTCACGCCGCGCCCGACCCTGATCCAGGCGATCAAGCAGATCCGCGTCGACCTCAAGGCGAGGCTGGAGGAACTCAACGACGCCGGCAAGCTGTTGGAGGCGCAGCGCCTGGAGCAGCGCACGACCTTCGACCTCGAGATGATGGAGACCACCGGCTCCTGCGCCGGGATCGAGAACTACTCGCGCTACCTGACCGGCAGGCGGCCGGGCGAGCCGCCGCCGACCCTGTTCGAGTACCTGCCCAAGGACGCGCTCCTGATCGTCGACGAGAGCCACGTCACCGTGCCGCAGATCGGCGGCATGTACCGCGGCGACTACGCGCGCAAGTCCACGCTCGCCGAGTACGGCTTCCGCCTGCCGTCCTGCGTCGACAACCGGCCGCTCAAGTTCGAGGAATGGGAGCAGATGCGGCCGCAGACCGTGTTCGTCTCGGCCACGCCCGGCCCGTGGGAGATGCAGCGCACGGCGGGCGTGTTCGTCGAGCAGGTGATCCGGCCGACCGGGCTGATCGACCCCGTGTGCATCATCCGTCCGACCGAGCACCAGGTCGACGACCTTCTGGCCGAGTGCAAGGAGTGCGCGAAGAAGGGCCAGCGCGTGCTGGTGACCACGCTCACCAAGCGCATGGCCGAGGCGCTGACCGAGTACATGCACGAGGCCGGCATCCGCGTGCGCTACATCCATTCCGACGTCGAGACGCTCGAGCGCATCGAGATCATCCGCGACCTGCGCCTCGGCGCCTTCGACGTGCTGGTCGGCATCAACCTGCTGCGCGAGGGCCTGGACATCCCGGAATGCGCGCTGGTCGCCATCCTCGACGCCGACAAGGAGGGCTACCTGCGCTCGAAGACGTCGCTGGTGCAGACGATCGGCCGCGCCGCGCGCAACATCGACGGGCGCGTGCTGCTCTATGCCGACGTGATGACCGAGTCGCTCAAGGCGGCGATCGCCGAGACCAACCGGCGGCGCGAGAAGCAGCAGGCTTACAACGCCGCCAACGGCATCACGCCCGAGAGCGTGCGCAAGGGCATCGCCGACATCCTGGACAGCGTGTACGAGCGCGACCACGTGACCGTGGCGACCGGCGACGCCGCGGCCAGCCACCTGGTCGGCCACAACCTGCAGGCGCACGTCGCCGAGCTCGAGAAGCGCATGCGCGCCGCCGCCGCCGACCTCGAGTTCGAGGAGGCGGCGCGGCTGCGCGACGAGATCAAGCGCCTGGAGCAGTTCGACCTCGGCATCGAGGGCGGCACCGCGCAGTCCGTGCTCAAGGCCCAGCTCGGCCGCAAGGGCGCGGCCCTGAAGGAGACGCGCGCCGCCCCGCTCGGCGGCCCCATCGGCGCCAGGGCCGGCCCGATGCCGAAGGGCCGCCCGGGCGGCAAGTCGTTCGCGCGACGGCGGCGCGGGCCCTAGGGCCCGACGCCTTGCGTGCCTCGGGCGCGCGCTCCAGGATGGCGCCTGCAGGCCCGGAGGAAGCGCATGGAAGTCCAGATCCGCCCGCTGCATCCCTCGATCGGCGCCGAGTGCACCGGCGTCGACCTGCGCCGGCCGCTGTCGCCGGACGCGGTCGCCGCGATCGAGCGCGGCATGGACCAGCGGGCGGTGCTGGTGTTCCCGAAGCAGGACATCACCGACGAGCAGCAGATCGCCTTCTCCAAGGATTTCGGCAGGCTCGAGACGACCTTCGGCGGCAACGTGCGCAGGGCGGGCGAGCACCGGCTGGGCAAGGAGTTCGCCGACGTCTCCAACCTCGACCAGCACGGCAGGCTGCTGGCGCAGAACGACCGCAACCGCATGTTCAACCTGGGCAACCAGCTGTGGCATTCGGACAGCTCGTTCCGCAGCCCGCCGTCGAAGTATTCGCTGCTGAGCGGCCGCGTCATCCCCGAGAAGGGGCCCGACACCGAGTTCGCCGACATGCGCGCCGCCTACGACGCGCTCGACGCCGAGACCAAGGCCCGCGTCGAGAACCTCGTCTGCCACCATTCGCTGATGTACTCGCGCGGCCAGCTCGGCTTCACCGAGTTCTCGGACGAGGAGAAGGCGAAGTTCAAGCCGGTGCGCCAGCGCCTGGTGCGCGCGCACCCCGTCACCGGCCGCAAGTCGCTGTTCCTCGCCTCGCATATCGGCGTGATCGAGGGCTGGCCGGTCCCCGAGGCGCGCGCCTTCATCCGCGACCTGATCGAGCACGCGACCCGGCGCGAGTTCGTCTACGCCCACAAGTGGCGTCCGTTCGACCTGGTGATGTGGGACAACCGCCAGACCATGCACCGCGTGCGCCGCTTCGACGACACGAGGTACGTGCGCGACGTGCGCCGCACGACGGTCGCCGGCGACGCGCCGACCATCGAGCAGGTCGCGGACAAGGTGGCGTAGGGCCTGCCCGCGCCCGCGCCGCGCGCAGGCGAGAGGTTTGCCTATTTCGTCTCGATCCGCCAGGCGCCGTCCCAGGCGCCCTCGATCGGCTTCCTCGACAGCAGCTTCACGCGCTCGCTGAAGATGCGCGACGGCGTGTCCTCGGCGTCGATCGCCTCGCACTTGCCGAACAGCTCGGCCGCGCGCTCCCAGTCGCGCGCGCGATAGGCGCCGAGCGCGGCGTCGAACGTCTCGCGCAAGGCGCACAGCCGCTCGTTCAGGCAGCCCTTCGGCCCCATCAGCTCGAAGATGCGGATCGCCTCGGTCTTGCCGGCGGCGACCACCTTGTCGAGCTCGCGCAGCTCGAACTCGTCCTTGACCAGGTCCGAGGTGTGCTCGCCGACGATGATGCGCGTGCCGTACAGCTTGTTGACGCCCTCGAGCCGCGAGGCCAGGTTCACCGTGTCGCCGATCACCGTGTAGGACTTGGCGATGGCCGAGCCGACCGTGCCGATGATCACGTCGCCGGTGGCGAGCCCGATGCGCACCGCGATCTCGGGCAGGTTGCGCCTCAAGCCCAGCAGCTCGGGCAGCTCGCGCCGGAGCGCGTCGACGGCGTCGAGCTGCGCCAGGGCGGCGCGGCAGGCATCGACCGCCTGCTGCGTGGTGCTGGCCGAGAACGGCGTGGTCCAGAACGCCATCACGCCGTCGCCGATATACTTGTCGACGATGCCGTGATGCTCGCGGATCATGGCCGAGGCCAGCGTGAAGTAGCGGTTCAGCAGGGTCACCAGCGCCGCCGGCGTGAGCTGCTCGCTGATGCCGCTGAAGCCCTTGAGGTCGGAGAAGAACACGGTGGCGACGCGCCGCTCGGCCGCGTCGGGGTTGTCGGCGCTGCGGTCGACCAGCTGCGCCACCACGCGCGGGTCGACGAAGCGGCCGAACGTGTCCTTGATCCGCTCCTTGGCGCGCAGCTCCTCGATCATGCGGTTGAAGGCGCGCGTCAGCTGGCCGATCTCGTCGTCGACGGCGACCGGCAGGGCGGTGTCGAGCTTGCCCTGCTCGACCGCCTCGGTGCCGGCGATCAGCCGGCGCAGGGCGGCGATGATGTGCGAGGCGATGAAGACGCTGACGGCGAGCCCGATGGCCGCGGCGAGCGCGAACAGGACCACCGTGATCATGAGGCTCAGCCGCTCGTGCTCGCTCGCCTCCTCCATCGACTTGCGCGTAAAGGCCGTCAGCTCGTCGCGCAGCGCGGCGAGGTGCTCGCCGAAGGTACCGGCGAAGCCGCGGAACCCCTGCAGGACTTCCCCGGCCTCGGCAATGTTCCCCGCGCGCAGCAGGTCGGCGCCGCGATCGCCCAGAGCGACGAAGGGCTCGAGCTGCCGGCGCATGTCGTCGAGCTTGCCCTGGATGCGCGACAGGATCAGGCGGTCGCCCAGGTTGTTGCGCGCGTCGTTCACCGCCGCCTCGATCAGGTCGTGGGCGCGCGCGAGGTCCTGGCGCAGCCGGGCGTTGAGGGCGGCGATGCGCTCGCCGCCGTCCTTGATTTCGCCCGGGCCCGCCTCGGCGCGCCGCATGGCCAGCCGCCGCAGCTGGAGCTCGAACTCGAACGTGCCGACGTCGAAATCGGCGACCGCCGCGGTGATGGGCAGGTGATACTCGATGATGCCGGCCATCTCGTCGCGGATGCGCTTCTGCACCACGGCCGAGGTGCCGACCGCGCCGGCGAACAGCGCCAGCAGCACGAAGGCGATCGCCAGGATCTTGAATCGCAGCTTCATGGGACCGGACGGCGCGCCCTTCCTGCGACGGCCTTGCCTTCGGCGGCCGCTCTGGTCATGGTGCTTATCATGACTTCCACCCTTTCGATAGATGGCCTGCCCCGCGCCGCGCTGGTGACCGGCGCGGCGCACCGCATCGGCCGCGCCATCGCCGAGGATCTCGCCGCCTGCGGCTTCGCCGTCGGCGTGCACTACCGGCGCTCGGCCGCGGTGGCGGCCGAGACGGTCGCCGCCATCAAGGCCGCGGGCGGCAAGGCGGTCGCGCTCAAGGCCGATCTCGCGCGCGAGGAGGAGACGGTGGCGCTTCTCGCCGAAGCGACCGCGGCGCTGGGACCCGTGGGCGTGCTCGTCAACAACGCGTCGGTGTTCGAGCGCGACGATGTCGGCACCGTCACGCGCGCGTCCTGGGACGAGCACATGGAGCCCAACCTGCGCGCCCCCTTCGTGCTGACGCAGGACTTCGCCCGCATGCTGCCGCCCGGGTCCGAAGGCGTGGTCGTCAACCTGCTCGACCAGCGCGTCTGGAACCTGTCGCCGTTCTTCGTGTCCTACACGCTGAGCAAGGCCGGCCTATGGACGCTGACGCAGACCCTCGCCCTGGCGCTGGCGCCGCGCATCCGCGTCAACGCCGTCGGGCCCGGCCCGACCCTGCCCAACGTCCGGCAGACTCTCGAGGATTTTCAACAACAGCTCGACAACGTGCCGCTCGGGCGCGGCGCCACGCCGGCCGAGATCTGCCGCGCGGTCCGCTTCATCCTCGAGGCACGTTCGATGACGGGACAGATGATCGCCCTCGACGGGGGGCAGCACCTGGGGTGGAACCAGTCGGTCCACGGTCCGCACGCGCACCATTGATGCTGGCGCCGGGATGCCATACAGGATACCGCCTTCAGTTTGTAACCCGTTGGTAACCCATGAAGAAGTCAGCGAGGGAAGTTACGCACAGCGCCTTCGCACTGCGGTGCGACCGCGACGACACACCGCACAAGATGCCGGCGTGCCAGAATTATTACCATTGACAAAGACCTTTCTCCGTGAAATCAGGGGCTTGGCCGTA
>JAKLKW010000085.1 GCA_023150455.1 Alphaproteobacteria bacterium
AGCTGAACGGCTCCTGGGCCGGCGGCGCGTTCCGGCCCGCCGCGAACGTGCATCTGGGCGTCGCCATCTCGCTGCGCCAGGGCGGGCTGATCGCGCCGGCGATCCATGATGCCGACCGCCTGGCGCTGCCCGCGCTCATGGCGCGTTTACGCGACCTCGTGCGCCGCGCCCGCGCGGGCGGGCTGCGCAGCTCGGAGCTCGCGGATGCGACCATCACCGTGACCAGCCTGGGCGAGCAGGGCAGCGAGAGCGTCTTCCCGGTGATCTATCCGCCGCAGGTCGCCATCGTCGGCTTCGGCTCCGTGGTCGAGCGGCCCTGGGTCGTGGGCAATGCGGTCGTGCCCGGCCGCGTCGTCACCGCCTCGCTCGCCGCCGACCACCGCGTCAGCGACGGCCATCGCGGCGCGCGCTTCCTCGCCGCCCTCGCCGACAGGCTCCAGAAGCCACAAGCGCTATGACCGACGACGAACTCCGCAAACTGGTGCTCGACGCGCTCGCCGGCGTCGCGCCCGAGCTCGACCCGGCGACACTCAAGCCGGACAAGAGCCTGCGCGACCAGCTCGACATCGACTCGATGGATTTCCTCAACTTCATGATCGCGCTCAACGAGGCGCTCGGCGTCGACATTCCCGAGACCGACCAGCCGAAGCTCGTCACGCTCGACGGCGCGGTGGCTTATCTCGGCGGGAAGCTCATGCAGCGGGCGTGACGAACGCGCCCGCCTACGGCGCCTCGCGCGCCTCGCCGCCGACGCGGGTGAGCTCCACCGTGCCGGCCAAGGCGCCGCCGTCGTACCAGATGCCGGCAAGCCGGCTGCCGTCGGGCGCCAGGCGCAGGCGGTAGCGTTCCTCGAATCCGCCGACCCCGGGTCCGACCACCAGCACCTCGTCGGCACCGACCGTGGCCGTGCCGCGCTGGCCGCCCAGGCGTCCGCCGGAGACGGCGTAGCGCCCGGCGCCGAGCGGGCTGAAGGTCCAGATGTCCTCGCCGAAGCCGAGGCGCCAGGTGCCGGCGATGCTGGCCCGCGGCGCCGCGCCGACGATCAGCCGCGCCCGGCCGAGGCGCAAGAGCTGCACGGCGCGATAGGCGTCGGGCCCGATCCAGGCGCCCGCGAGGTAGTTGAGGTCCTGCGACATCTCGAGGCTGAGCCGCCCGGTAACCGGCGCGTCGGCCGCCACTGGGCTTTCAATCGTGTGCAGCTCGAGGCGCTGGTCGAACACGCCGCCCCGGGCCATCCAGGCGACCGGGCCCGCGGCCTCTTCGTGCGTGCCGGTGATGAAGACCGACATGCCGCGCTCGAACAGGATGACCAGATGGCGGTCGGGCGACGGCGGCGGGACCTCGACCCACTGGCCGCTCAGCTCCAACGGCTCGCGTGCGTCCGCCAGGTCGCCGGCGCCGGGCGCCGCGGCGTCGGCCTCGAAGGTGATGGCGGCGGCGGCGCCGAAGGCGTTCGTCGCCGTTCCCGACAGGCGGCGCCCGTTGTCGGACACGGCCAGCCGCATCGTGCCGTCGCGCCAGTCCGCCGGCGCGGTGTTGTTGAACGCATAGTCGAGCGCGATGTCGACGCCGATCTCGCCTTCGCCGCGCCAGACGATCTCGCGCCCGCCCTCGACATGCGCGGCGGCCAGATAGAGGCGGTTGCCGTCCTGCATCATGACGGCCCTGCCGTCCCGGGGCTGGCCGGCGATGTGATAGCGCCACAGGCCGGAGAATCGCGGGTGCACCTGTGTCGCGACCGCGGTGACCGCCGCCAGGGCCGGCATCGGCACCGCTTCGGTCGCGGCCGGCAGGCGGAAGGTCGTGAGCGCATGGACCGTCGTGTCCCAGTCGGCCGCCAGCTTGTCGCGCGGCACCCGGCCGCGCAGGACGAACAGCGCCTTGTCGGTCGCCACCAGCTCGACGACCGAGCGCGTCGGCACCTCGTCGAAGTCGCCGTCATAGGTCCGTGCCAGGACCACGGCGCCGGCCGAAGTCGCGACGCCCTGGGACAGGAGCTGGCGGTAGAGCCTGTCGCCGCGCGCCATGCCGTCGGCGATCTGGCCCAGCTCCTCGACCGAAAGCCGGCGCGGCATCGGCTGGTGCGCGACGGCGATGCGCGCGCGCTGCCTGGCCGGCGTGGCGGCAAGCCCGCCTTTGACCAGCTGCAGGGTCATGCGCGGCTCGTCGCGGTCGCGGAACGTGTCCCAGCCAGCCGGCTTCTCGATGGTGAAGCCGAGCTGGGGATGGGTGAAAGAGGTGGCGCCGGCCGCGGCGGCGGGCAAAGGCACCGCGGCGAGCAGCAGCGCCAGCATGGCCGGCAGGCGTGGCAGGAGGGTGCGTCGCGTCGTGATCGTGCTCATGGTGGAAATTACTGGCGACAGACGGCCGCGGCATCATTGACTTGGGTCAAGCCGGACCGGACGCGACGGGGGTATGTTGCTGTTTTTCGAGGCATGAGGCAGTGGCTGACGGCGAGCAATCCCCGAGCGGACGAACGTCCGCTTCCGGCGCATGGTGCCATTTCCACCACGGCGCCGATATCGGCGTGCGCGGCACCGGGCCCACGCGCGAGGCGGCGTTCGAGCAGGCGGCCCTGGCGCTGTCGGCGATCGTGACCGATCTCGACCGCATCGCCGAGCGCTCGGCCGTCGAGGTCGCGTGCGAGGCGCCGAACGATGCGCTGCTGCTGGTGGACTGGCTGAACGCGCTGATCTACCGCATGGCGGTCGACCACATGCTGTTCCGGCGCTTCGAGGTCCGCATCGAGGGCAGGCGCCTGGTGGGCCGCGCCTGGGGCGAAGCGGTCGACCGCGAACGCCACGAGCCGGCGGTCGAGCCCAAGGGCGCCACCTTCACCGCGTTGGCCGTGGACCGGGGCCCGGACGGGTCGTGGCGCGCCCAGTGCATCGTCGACGTGTGAGGAGAGAGCGATGGACCCCGCGCGCTTCGTGAATGTCGGCCCGACCGAGTGGCGCGTCGAGCCGTTCGGCGCCATGCGCGTGCCGGCCGTCGTCTACGCCGACCGGCCCTTGCTCGAGGCGATGGACGACAAGGTGTTCGAGCAGGTGACCAACGTCGCCATGCTGCCGGGCATCGTCGAGGCGTCCTTCGCCATGCCCGACGCGCATTGGGGCTACGGATTCCCGATCGGCGGCGTGGCGGCGTTCGACGCCGAGGAGGGCGGCGTGGTGTCGGCCGGCGGCGTCGGCTTCGACATCTCCTGCGGCGTGCGCCTGTTGACCACCGGCATGAAGATCGCCGGCATCGAGCCGATCAAGGACCATCTCGGCGACGTCCTCTACCGCTCGATCCCGGCCGGCGTCGGCAGCACGAGCCACATTCGCCTGAGCGACGCGGAGATGGACGCGATGCTGGCCGGCGGCGCGCGCTGGGCGGTCGGGCAGGGATACGGGCTCGCGGCCGACCTCGAGCGCATCGAGGAGCACGGCTGCGTCGAGGGCGCCGAGCCGGACGCGGTCTCGGCGCACGCCAAGGCGCGCCAGCGCGACGAGATGGGCACGCTCGGCTCCGGCAACCACTATCTCGAGGTGCAGGAGGTCGCCGAGATCTACGACACGGACGCCGCTGCGGCGCTCGGGCTCGCGCGCGGCGACGCGGTCATCAGCATCCATTGCGGCTCGCGCGGGCTGGGGCACCAGATCGGCGCCGAGTACCTGCGCGAGATGGCGGTGACGGCGCCCGACCACGGCATCGTGCTGCCCGACCTCGAGCTGGCCTGCGCGCCGCTCGCCTCGCCGCTCGGCCGGCGCTATCTCGGCGCCATGCGGGCGGCGAGCAACTGCGCGCTGGCGAACCGCGAGATCCTGACCCATTTCGTGCGCCAGACCTTCGCCACCGTCCTGCCCGAGGCGCGGATCGGGCTGGTGTTCGACGTTTCGCACAACATCTGCAAGGAAGAGACGCATGCCGTGGCGGGCCGTCGCCGCCGCCTGTTCGTGCACCGCAAGGGCGCCACGCGCGCCTTCGGCCCCGGGCATCCCGACCTGCCGGCGGCGCTGAAGGCGGTCGGCCAGCCCGTCTTCATCGGCGGCAGCATGGGCACGGGCTCGCACGTCATGGTCGGTGCCGCCGGCGGCCATGCCTTCGCCTCGGCCTGCCACGGCGCCGGCCGCAGCATGTCGCGCCACCAGGCGCTCAAGCACTGGCACGGCCGCAAGCTGATCGACGACCTCGCCGGGCGCGGGATCGTCATCCGCAGCCCCTCGCCGCGCGGCGTGGCCGAAGAGGCGCCGGGCGCCTACAAGGACGTCCACGCCGTGGTGGACGTGGCCGATCGCGCCGGCCTCGCCCGCAAGGTCGCGCGCCTGGCCCCGCGCGTCTGCGTGAAGGGGTGAATACATATTCCGGTCCCCCTCCCCCTAACCCCGCGCAAGCGGAGGGGGGACGGAAGAAGTCGAAGGGCGTGAGCCGGCCGCAGTTCGTCCCTTGTAGAACCAGCGCTTCGCTGCCTCCGTCGCGGCGATGTAGCCACAGACGACGGCGATGGCGGCGGCCAGCTCTACCGGTGAAAGCGGCACGAAGTCGAACACGGCGCTCGCGGGGCCGAGGAACGGGGCTGCGAGCGTGGCGGCGGCCACGGCGAGCGTGCTCCACAGCAACAGCCGGCTCGGGCGGCTGCGATAGGCCGGCAGCGCGGTGCGCAGCACCAGGACGACCGCGAGCTCCGTCAGGACCGACACCAGGAACCAGGCGGTCTGGAACGTGGCTTCGCCCGCACGGAAGACCAGCAGCAGCAACGCGAAGGTCAAGAGATCGAACATCGAGCTGACCAGGCCGAAGACGACCATGAAGCGCCGCACCTCGGCCACGTTCCAGCGCTGCGGCCGCACGACGTGCTCGCGGTCGACGCGGTCGGTCGAGATGGCGATCGACGGCAGGTCGGACAGGAAGTTGTTGAGCAGGATCTGCTTCGGCAGCAGCGGCAGGAACGGCAGCAGCGGCGTCGCCAGCGCCATGCTGATCATGTTGCCGAAATTCGCGCTCGTGGTCATGCCGATGTATTTCAGCGTGTTGGCGAAGGTGCGGCGCCCGTCCTCGACGCCCTGGCGCAGCACGTCGAGGTCGCGCCGCAGCAGGATCACGTCGGCGCTCTCGCGCGCCACGTCGACCGCCGTGTCGACCGAGATGCCGACATCGGCGGCGTGCAGCGCCGGCGCGTCGTTGATGCCGTCGCCCATGAAGCCGACGGCGTGGCCGGTGCGCTGCAGCGCGCGCACGATGCGCTCTTTCTGCTGCGGGTCGATCTCGACGAACAGGTCGGTCAGCGGCGCCACGTGCCACAGCGCCTCGTCCTTCATCGCCGCGAGATCCTCGCCCGTCAGCACGGAACCGGGATCGAGCCCCACGGTCCGGGCGACATGTGCGGTGACATAGCGGTTGTCGCCGCTGACGACCTTGATGGCGATGCCGAACGCGGCCAGGTCGCGGATCGTCGCCGCCGCCTCGGGCTTGGGCGGGTCGAGGAACAAAAGGAAGCCGGCGAAGACCAGGCCGTTCTCGTCCGCGTGGCCGTAGCCCGGCTTCGCCTTGACGCGTCGCTCCGCCACGGCGAGCACGCGGAACCCGTCCTCGCTCTTGCGGCGGAAGAAGGCTTCGAGCGCCTGCCGCGTGTCGTCGTCGAGGACCCTCTCCGCGCCTTCGCGGCGCACCGCGCGGCAAGATTCCAGAACGTTGGCGAAGGCGCCCTTGGAGATGATGCGGTGGAAGGCGGGATCGTCCCGGTCCTCGATCACGATGGTCAGGCGCCGGCGGATGAAGTCGTAGGGAATCTCGTCGATCTTGCGCACGCCGTCGGCCGACAGCTTCTCGCGCTCGCCCATGGCGACGATGGCGGCGTCGAGCGGGTTGGCGATGCCGGTCTCCAGCGCGGCGTTGAGGAAGGCGAGCCCGCGCACCTCCGTCGAGGCTTGCCCGTCCGCGTCGACCGTGCCGTCCAGCACGATGGCGCCCTCGGTCAGCGTGCCGGTCTTGTCGGTGCACAGCACGTCCATGCTGCCGAGGTTCTCGATCGCCTCGAGCCGGCGCACGATCACGCCGCCCTTCGCGAGATGCCGTGCGCCGGCCGAGAGGGTCACGCTGACGATCGCCGGCAGCAGCTCGGGCGACAGGCCGACCGCCAGCGCCACGGCGAACAGCAGCGAGTCGGCGACCGGCCGGCCGAGCATCTGGTTGACCGTGAGCACGAACAGCACGATCAGGATCATCACGCGGACCAGCATGGCGCCGAAGTGGCGCACGCCGCGGGCGAACTCGGTCTCGGGCGCGCGCGCGGCGATGCGCGCGGCGATGGCGCCGAACGCCGTGCGCTGGCCGGTTGCGACGACGACGGCGCGCGCCGTGCCGCTGCGCACTGACGAGCCCAGGAACACGGCGTTGGTCCGCCGGCCGATCGGCGCGTCGGCCGGCAGCACGCCCGGCTGCTTCTCGACCGGGAAGGATTCGCCGGTCAGGCTCGCCTCGCTGACCAGGAAGTCCTTGGCCTCCAGGATCAGCGCGTCGGCCGGCACGAGGTTTCCGGCCGAGAGGAGGACCACGTCGCCCGGCACCAGCGTTCCCACCGGGACGACCGCCTCGCCGCCGTCGCGCAGCACGCGTGCGGTCAGCGCCAAGCGCCGTTTCAGCGCCGCCACGGCCTGCGACGCGCGGAACTCCTGGTAGAAGCCGAGCAATGCGCTGCCCAGCACGATCGCCAGGATGATCGACGCGTCGACCCACTCGCGCAGCACCAGCGAGACGCCGGCGCCGAAGATCAGGATCAGCACCAGCGGGCTCTCGAACTGCCTGAGCAGCAGGCGCGCCGGCGTCATCTCCGCCGTGTCGGCGACGACGTTGGGGCCGACCTGGCGCAGCCTCGCGGCCGCTTCCTGGCTGCCGAGGCCATGCAGCGACGCACCCAGCCCGGCAATCACCTCGCCGGCAGGCTGGCTCCAGAACGGCATGGCCGCGCGGGCGTCTTGCATGAGCTGCGGTCGCTCCGGCTCGAACGGGCCGTGATGCTCGTCTAGTCTAAAGCGATACCGGCGCCAAGGGTTGACGCAGATCAAGGCGCGCCGCCCGCAGCAACCTAGGGTCGTCGGAGCACGTTGGACGCGGACATCAGATGACCGGTACCGGATCGCCGTCCATTCCCTTCACCCGCTGCATCGGCCCCGACGGCGCCGCGGTCGGCGACCTGCCGGACTTCGCCCGAAATCCGGCAGAACTGGTCCGGCTCTACCGCGCCCTGGTGCTGACGCGCAGCTTCGACGCCAAGGCCGTGGCCCTGCAGCGGACCGGGCGGCTCGGCACCTTCGCGTCCTCGCTCGGCCAGGAGGCGGTGTCGGTCGGCGCCGCCGCCGCCATGCGGCCGGAGGACGTGTTCCTGCCAAGCTTCCGTGAGCAGGGCGGGCAGCTCTGGCGCGGCGTGACGCCGCTCGAGCTGCTGCTCTACTGGGGCGGCGACGAGCGCGGCAGCGACTTCAAGGCGGCGCGCGAGGATTTCCCCGTCTGCGTGCCCGTCGGCAGCCACGCGCCGCACGCCGTCGGCGTCGCCATGGCGTTCAAGCTGCGGCGCGAGAAGCGGGTTGCCGTCTGCGTGCTGGGCGACGGCGCCACGTCGAAGGGCGACGTCGCCGAGGCGCTCAACATGGCGGGCGTGTGGAAGGCGCCGTCGGTGTTCGTGATCAACAACAACCGCTGGGCCATCTCGGTGCCGGTCGCGCGCCAGACCGCCGCGGCGACGCTGGCGCAGAAGGCGGTCGCCGCCGGCATTCCGGGCGAGCAGGTCGACGGCAACGACGTGGTGGCCGTGCGCGCCGTGGTCGAGCGCGCGCTCGCGCGCGCCCGCGCCGGCGACGGCCCAAGCCTGATCGAGGCGCTCACCTACCGCCTGGGCGATCACACCACGGCCGACGACGCGAGCCGCTACCGCGATGACGCCGAGGTGAGCGCGCACTGGCCGGAGGAGCCGATCGCCCGGTTGCGGCATCACCTCGCGACCGTCGCCGGCTGGGACAAGGCGCAGGAGGAACGGGTGCTGGAAGAAACCGCGGCGCTGCTCGAGCGCGCGGCCGAGGCATACCTGGCGACTGCGCCGCAGCCGGCGGCGACCGTGTTCGACTTCACCTACGCCGCGCTGCCCGCCGAACTCGCCGCCCAGCGCCGCCAGGCGCTGGAGGGGTCTTGAGCCATGGACGAGCTCAATCTCGTCCAGGCCGTCAACCGCGCGCTGGCGCGCGCCATGGCGGACGATCCCCGCGTCGTCGTGCTGGGCGAGGATGTCGGCCGGGACGGCGGCGTGTTCCGCGCCACCGACGGCTTGTTCGCGCGCTTCGGCGAGGACCGCGTCATCGACACGCCGCTGGCCGAGCTCGCCATCGCCGGCGTCGCGGTGGGAATGGCGGCGCAGGGCCTCAGGCCCGTGGCCGAGATCCAGTTCACCGGCTTCATCTACCCGACCATCGACCAGCTCGTGAACCACGCCTCGCGCCTGCGCACGCGTACGCGCGGTCGCCTTGCCTGTCCGATGGTGCTGCGCTCGCCCTCAGGCGGCGGCATCCACGCGCCCGAGCATCACTCGGAAAGCCCCGAGGCGATGCTGGCGCACATTCCCGGTCTGCGCGTCGTCATCCCCTCCTCGCCGCGGCGCGCCTACGGCCTGCTGCTGGCCGCCATAAGCGACCCGGACCCGGTCGTGTTCCTGGAGCCGACGCGGCTCTACCGCGCCGTGCGCGAGCCGGTCGCCGACGACGGCGAAGCGCTGCCGCTCGACCGCTGCTTCGTGCTGCGCGAGGGCAGGGACCTGACCTTCGTCACCTGGGGCGCGATGGTGCTGGAGACCATGGCGGCGGCCGAGCGCCTGGCCGGGCGCGGCGTCGAGGCGACGGTCATCGACCTGGCGACGCTGCATCCGCTCGACCACGAGACCATCGTCGAATCGGTGCGCGGCACCGGCCGCTGCGTCATCGTTCACGAGGCGCCGTTGAGCGGCGGCTGGGGCGCGGAAGTTGCCGCGCGCCTCGCGGAGCATGCGCTGACCGCGCTGCTGGCGCCTGTCGTCCGCGTGGCCGGCTACGACACGGTGATGCCGCTGCCGCGGCTCGAGGCGCACTACATGCCCGGAGTCGAGCGCGTCCTCGCGGCGGCCGAGCGCGTGCTGGAGTTCGCATGACGGTGTTCGCCTTGCCCGATCTCGGCGAGGGCCTGCAGGAGGCGGAGCTGGTCGCCTGGCACGTGGCCGCCGGCGACCACGTCGTGGCCGACCAGCCGCTCGCCTCGGTCGAGACCGAGAAGGCCGTGGTCGAGATCCCCTCGCCGCGCGCCGGCCGCGTCAAGCGGCTCTGCGCCGTTCCCGGCGACCGCATCAAGGTCGGCGCCGCGCTGGTCGAGTTCGAGGACGCGGCGCACGCGGACGAGGGCGCCATCGTCGGCGAGCTGCCCGAACGCAAGCCGGCGGCGCCGGCGCCGCTTCCCGCTCCCGCGGCCAAGGCCGCGGCGTCGCCCGCGGTGCGCGCGCTCGCGCGGCAGCTCGGTGTCGACCTCGCGGCGGTCGCCGGCAGCGGCGTCGGCGGCACGATCACGCGCGCGGACGTCGAGGCGGCGGCGCAGCGCGCGGCGGAACCGGCGAAGGCGCCTTCCGTCGCGGGCGAGCGCCTGAGCGCGCTGCAGCGGGCGATGGCGCGCAACATGGCGCGCGCGCACGCCGAGATCGTGCCGGCCACGGTCTCGGACGATGTCGACGTCGATTCCTGGCCCGACTCGCCGCCGGTCACGCTGCGCCTGGTGCGTGCCGTCGTCGCGGGCGCGAAGGCGGAGCCGGCGCTGAACGCGTGGTACGACGGCCGCGCCGAGACGCTGGAACGCCGTGCGACGGTGGACATCGGCGTCGCCGTCGATACCGAGGCCGGCCTGATCGTGCCGGTGCTGCGCGACGCCGGCGGGCGCAGCGGCGCCGATCTGGCGGCCGAGCTGCGCCGCCTGACGGAGGGCGCGCGCAGCCGCACCCTGCCGCCGGCCGACCTGCGCGGCGCCTCCATCACCCTCTCGAACTTCGGCGCCATCGCCGGCCGCTACGGCCAGCTCGTGATCGTGCCGCCGCAGGTCGCGATCCTCGGCGCCGGCCGCCTGATGCCGCGCGTCGTCGCCGGCGAGCGCGGCCCGGTGGTGCATCGCGTGCTGCCGCTGTCGCTGACCTTCGACCATCGCGCCGTCACCGGCGGCCAGGCCGCCCGCTTCCTCGCCGCCGTCATGGCCGATCTCGGCCGGGCGGCATAGCAACCGGAGTCCCTCATGCCCGACATGTTCGAATTCGCGGATTCGCTGGGGCCGCTCAAGATCCTGCACATCCACCGTCCGGCCCTGGGCCTCAAGGCCGTCGTCTGCGTCGACAACGTCGCCTGCGGCCCGGCGATCGGCGGCGTGCGCATGGCGCCCGACGTCAGCGCCGCGGAGGCCTTCCGCCTCGCGCGCGCGATGACCTTCAAGAACGCGGCGGCCGGCCTGCCGCATGGCGGCGGCAAGGCGGTGATCTACGGCGATCCCAAGATGCCGCCGGCCGAGAAGGAGCGGCTGATCCGCGGCTTCGCCCAGGCGATCGCCGACATGACCGACTACATTCCCGGTCCCGACATGGGCACCGACGAGCGCGCCATGGCGTGGGTCAAGGACGAGATCGGCCGCTCGGTCGGCCTGCCGCGCGTGCTGGGCGGCATCCCGCTCGACGAGATCGGCGCCACCGGCTTCGGCGTGGCCGCCGCCGTCGACGTGGCGAAGGACTACGCCGGGATCGACCTCAAGGGTGCGCGCGTGGTGGTGCAGGGCTTCGGCGCCGTCGGCATGCACGCCGCCCGCCATCTCGCCCGCGCCGGCGCGCGGCTGGTCGCGGCCAGCGACTCGCACGGCACGATCGCCGACGACAACGGCCTCGACGTCGAGGCGCTGATCCAGCACAAGCACGCCGGCCGCAACGTCGGCGATTTCGACACCGCGCGGAAGCGCGGCGTCGACGCGGTGATCGACATCCCGTGCGACATCTGGATTCCCGCGGCGCGGCCCGACGTCATCCGCGCCGACAACGTGGCGCGGCTCAAGACCAAAATCCTGGCGCAGGGCGCCAACATCCCCTGCACGCCCGAGGCCGAGGCGGCGCTGCACCGGCGCGGCGTGCTGTGCCTGCCGGACTTCATCGCCAATGCGGGCGGGGTGATCTGCGCCTCGGTCGAGTACCACGGCGGCAGCGAGCGCCAGGCCATGACGGTGATCGACGAGAAGATCCGCGCCAACACCAGGGCCGTGCTGGAGGAAGCCAAGCGCACCGGCGCCGAACCGCGCGCCGCCGCCGTCGCGCTGGCCGAGCGGCGCGTGCGCGAGGCGGCTTCGCTCCGGCGCTTCAAGTGAGGCGCCGCCGGCTTTCTCAGTTCGAGCGCGCCGTCAACCCCAGCGCCGCGCGGCTCGGCTTCAGCTCGCCGCGCTCGATGCGGCGCACCACGTCGGTCAGCTTGAGGTGGCTCGGCGCCTTGACGCCGATCTCGGCGCCCCTGGCGGCGACGTAGCCGTTCATGAACTCGATCTCGGTCCGCCGCCCCTTGATGATGTCCTGCGCCATGGACGGGCGCATGATGTCGCCGCGCGGGTTGGCGCCGGCGCTGGCGATCAGCCCCGCCTCGACCTCCTTCAGCGCGCCGGCTTCGCCCTCGGCCGCGCGCGCCAGCGTGTCGGGCTCGAACTTCATGATCTTCTCGAGCGAGTAGCCGAGCGCCTGGCCGACGCGCACGGCCTCGCCGCCGAGCGAGATGGCGAAGCGCCGGATCGCGTCGTCCTGGTCGCAGGCCGCGGTCGACATCCCGCTCGCCGCCGAGATGCCGTTGCGCATGCCGTTCTGCACCAGCTTCGACCAGCGCTCGCCCCACAGGTTGGTGGTGGGCTTGGCGCTGTCGATCAGGCGGAACATCGCCGCCAGCTCCTCGATCCGCTTCGTCACCCGGCCGTGGACCTCGCCGACGCGGAACACGGTGTGCTTGTCGCCGCCCTTGGCGACGGTGCGCCGGATGCGGCCCGGCTCGAACATGTCGACCGAGATCAGCGAGGCGATCGCGCCGACGGTGCGGCCCCAGCCGACGATGCCGGCGATCTTCTCCTCGTTGAGGCAGTTCTGCAGCGAGACGACGAAGCCGTCGGGCGCCAGGTACTGCCGGATCAGCGTGGTCGCCCATTCCGTGTCGTAGGACTTGACCGACACGAAGGCGATGTCGACCGGCTTCTGCCGGGCCAGCGCCTGCGCCTCGGTCAGGTGCATGGTCTTGGCCTTGGTGACCGTGAACTTCTCCTCCGGCGTGACGCCGTCGAGCTCGAGCCCGCGCTTGCGGATCGCCTCGACGTTCTCGGGCCACATGTCGATGAACGTCACGTCGAGCCCGTGATGCGCCAGGTAGCCGCCGACATAGCCGCCGAGCGCCCCGGCGCCGACGAATGCAATGCGCTTGCTCAAATCGTGTTCTCCCTTGCCGTATCGCGCGGCGTGGTTTCCCAACCGGCATTTGACGGCACGGACGTTTACTCGTTACGACCGCATCGTCAATCCTTGTCGATCGAGGAACGGGGCAGGAGCATGAGCGACGAGCAGACGGCCGCACTGGTCGCCCGGCTGGCGAAGCTGGAGACGGCGGGCTTCACCGATGTGCTGGACGAGATGGGCTACCCGGGCCAGGTGCTGGCCAGCGACATTCGGCCGCTCGACCCGACGCGGCGCATGGCGGGCGTTGCCTTCTGCGCGCGCGGCGAGAACCGCGTCGTCACGCAGACGCCGCTGCCGCCCGACAGGCAGGTCAACGCCTACGAGCTCGAGCGCCGCATGAAGCCGGGCCTCGTCGCCGTGGTCGACGCCGGCGGCAACAATGTCGGCGCCGTGATCGGCGGGTTCATCGCCATCTCGTTCAAGAACAGCGGCTGCGCCGGGTTCCTCACCAACGGCGCCGTGCGCGACTCGCGCGAGATCATCGATGTCGGCCTGCCGACCTTCTGCCGGTTCCTCAGCCCGATCAACTCGTCGCGGCGCTGGTCGATCGTCGAGGCCGACCAGCCGGTGCACCTGCCCGGTATCGCCGGCAGCCCGGTCACGATCCGCCCTGGCGACTTCCTGCTCGGCGATGCCGACGGCGTGGTCGTCGTCCCGGCCGAGATCGCCGTTCCCGCGATCGAAGCCGCCGAGCAGCTCGACCACATCGAGCGCACGATCACCCAGGCGATCCGCGCCGGCGGCAACCGCGAGGAGCTGTTCGCCAAGCACCCGCGGTTCAAGCACATCAAGCGCCTGCGGCCGTGACCCGTCGGTCGCCGACCGCAAGCCGCGGCCGCCTGATGCGCGAGCACCTCGAGAGCACCTGGCCGCGCGTGTCGTCGGCATTCGCCGCGGCGGATGCGGACGTGTGATAAGGCGTCTCCCAGCTTAGTCCCCCTCTCCTTGCGGGAGGGGGGACCGGAATGGCGGCCGATGCCGATGATGCGGCCAACCCTCACAACCCGAAGATCGACGACAGTCCCGTGCGCGCAGACAGTTGCGCCATGAATGCGGCCTTGGGCGGTACGACGGGCTCGGACGCGGCCTTCAGCACCAGCGGCAGCACGCCGACATCGCCGACCGACAGCAGGAAGATGCCCGGCCGGCTCAAGACCCAGTGCACGGCGGGGCGGATGTCGTCCATCGCCTCCAGCGGCTGGTACCAGGTGGTCCGGCCGCGCTCGGCGCCGGCGGCCCAGGGACCGCGCGCGACGCCCTTGATCGTCTGCACCGCCACGTTGCGCGACTGCGCGAGCGCCACCGTCTTCTCGAAGTCGGGCGCGTAGGTCTGGTGCTGCGCGGCGAACCAGTTCCAGGGCAGCAGGATGGAATCGAAATCGAAGCGCTCCAGGCTGCGGCGATGCATGGCGGCGACCGTCCAGCCATGCCCGGTGACGCCGATATGGCGCACCAGCCCCTGCTCGCGCGCCTCGATGCAGGCCTCGAGCGCGCCGCCCGGCCCCATGGCGCGGTCCCATTCGTCGGGATGGTAGAGCGCGTGCAGCTGGATCAGGTCGACATGGTCGGTGCGCAGGCGCTCGAGCGAGCGCCGGATGCTGTCGCGCGCGCCCTGGTAGTCGCGGTCGCCGGTCTTGGTCGCGAGGAAGAAGCGCTTGCGGTGCCGGTCCATCCAGCGCCCGACCAGCCGTTCGGACTCGCCGTAGCGCGCGGCCGTGTCGATGTGGTTGACGTCGTACTCGAACAGAAGCTCGAGCACGCGGTCGGCCGTGCTTTCGTCGGAACGCGCCAGCGCGGCGCCGCCGAAGATCACGGCCGAGCTATGGTGGCCGGTCCGGCCGAATGCGCGCTTCTCGATCGCCATCCTGTTCCCTCCGCGCTTGCGCGTGGGCCACTCTAGCAGAACGGGCGTCGCCCGTGGGATCGTGTGCGCGGCATTCGTGTCAACCAGGAAGGGAGCGTGAGCGATGGCAACCACCTACGACGCGATCGTCATCGGCACCGGACAGTCCGGTCCCCCGCTGGCCGAGCGGATGGCCGGGGCGGGCATGAAGGTCGCCGTCATCGAGCGCCACCGCTTCGGCGGCACCTGCGTCAACACCGGCTGCATCCCGACCAAGACCCTGGTCGCCAGCGCGCGCGCCGCCCACGTCGCGCGCCGTGCGGGCGATTTCGGCGTGCGCGTCGGCGGCCGTGTCGCCGTCGACATGAAGAAGGTCAAGGCGCGCAAGGACGCGATCGTGGCGCGGAGCAACCGCGGCGTCGCCCGGTGGATGCGCGGGACGGCGAACATCACCGTCTACAAGGGCCATGCGCGCTTCGTCGGGCCGAAGCAGGTGCAGGTGAACGGCGACATGCTGGAAGGCGACAAGATCTTCATCAATGTCGGCGGCCGCGCCGAAGTGCCGGACATGCCCGGCCTCGCCGACGTGCCGTATCTCACCAACTCCGGCATGATGGCGGTCGATTTCCTGCCGCGGCACCTGGTCGTCATCGGCGGCAGCTATATCGGGCTCGAGTTCGGGCAGATGTACCGCCGTTTCGGCAGCCGCGTGACGATCGTCGAGCGCGGCGACCGCCTGATCAAGCGCGAGGACCCCGAGATATCCGACGCCGTGCGCAAGATCCTGGAAGGCGAGGGCATCGAGGTGCGGCTCAACGCCGAATGCCTGTCGGTCGCCAGGCGCGGCCGGGGCGTGTCGGTCGGGCTCGGCTGTCGTCGCGGCCCGCGCGCGGTCGCGGGATCGCATCTTCTTCTGGCCGTCGGCCGCGTGCCCAACACCGGCGACCTGGGCCTCGACCAGGCCGGCGTCGAGACCGACAAGCGCGGCTTCATCAAGGTCGACGACCGGCTCGCCACCTCGGCGCCCGGCATCTGGGCGCTGGGCGACTGCAACGGCCGCGGCGCCTTCACGCATACCTCGTACAACGACTTCGAGATCATCGCGGCCAACCTGCTGGACGGCGGCAGCCGGCGCGTGACCGACCGCATCCCGACCTACGCGCTCTATATCGACCCGCCGCTCGGCCGCGCCGGCATGACCGAGCGCGAGGCGCGCGCGACCGGGCGCAAGCTCTTGGTGGGCCGGCTCGACATGGCCTCGGTCGGCCGCGCGCGCGAGCGCGGCGAGACCGCGGGCTTCATGAAGCTGGTGGTCGACGCGGAGAACGGGCGCGTCCTCGGCGCCGGCATGCTCGGCATCGAGGCCGACGAGGTGGTGCAGTCGGTCCTCGGCCTCATGTACGCCGACCAGCCGGTGTCGCTGATCCGCCGCGCGATGTACGTGCATCCGACGGTCTCGGAATACCTGCCGTCGCTGGTCGAGACGCTGAAGCCGGCCGCCTGAGTCAGATTCTGCCTATGGTGGCGGGCGCGCGAACGTCCTAATGTCTGGCCCCCATTCGCAAGAACAGACCAGGTAGACGCCGTCATGCCGCAATACCGCTCCCGCACGACCACGCACGGACGCAACCAGGCCGGCGCCCGCGGCCTGTGGCGCGCGACCGGCATGAAGGACTCGGACTTCGGCAAGCCGATCATCGCCGTCGCCAATTCCTTCACCCAGTTCGTGCCCGGCCACGTGCACCTGAAGGACCTCGGCCAGCTGGTGGCGCGCGAGATCGAGAAGGCCGGCGGCGTCGCCAAGGAGTTCAACACCATCGCGGTCGACGACGGCATCGCCATGGGCCATGACGGCATGCTCTACAGCCTGCCCTCGCGCGAGATCATCGCCGACAGCATCGAGTACATGGTCAACGCGCATTGCGCCGACGGGCTGGTGTGCATCTCGAACTGCGACAAGATCACGCCCGGCATGCTGATGGCGGCGCTCCGGCTCGACATCCCCGCCGTTTTCGTCTCGGGCGGGCCGATGGAGGCCGGCAAGGTCAAGCTGCACGGGCAGGCGCGCGCGGTCGACCTGGTCGATGCCATGGTCGCCGGCGCCGACAAGAAGGTGAGCGACGGGGACCTCGAGGTGATCGAGCGCTCGGCCTGCCCCACCTGCGGCTCCTGCTCCGGCATGTTCACGGCCAACTCGATGAACTGCCTGACCGAGGCGCTCGGCCTGGCGCTGCCCGGCAACGGCTCGCTGCTGGCGACCCATGCCGACCGCGAGAAGCTGTTCCTAGAGGCCGGCCACCTGATCGTCGACCTGACGCGGCGCCGCTACGAGCAGGACGACGCCTCGGTGCTGCCGCGCGCGATCGCCGACAAGCGCGCCTTCGAGAACGCGATGACCTTGGACATCGCCATGGGCGGGTCGACCAATACCGTGCTGCATCTCTTGGCGGCCGCGCACGAGGGCCGGGTCGACTACACGATGCGCGACATCGACCGCCTGTCGCGGCGCGTGCCGGTGCTGTGCAAGGTGGCGCCCTCGGTGCCCGACGTGCACATGGAGGACGTGCACCGCGCCGGCGGCATCATGGGCATCCTGGGCGAGCTCGACCGCGCCGGGCTGATCGACACCAGGGTCGCGACCGTGCACAGCCCGACGCTCGCCGACGCGCTGGCGCGCTGGGACGTCAAGCGCACGGACAGCGCGACCGCCCGCAATCTCTACCTGGCCGCGCCCGGCAACGTCCCGACCACGACGGCCTTCAGCCAAGGCAAGCGCTACGATGCGCTCGATCTCGACCGCGCCAAGGGCGTGATCCGCGACTCCGCCCACGCCTTCAGCAAGGACGGCGGCCTCGCCGTGCTCTATGGCAACCTGGCCGCGGACGGTTGCATCGTGAAGACCGCCGGCGTCGACCAGAGCATCCTCGCCTTCAGCGGCCCGGCGCGCATCTTCGAAAGCCAGGACGCCGCCGTCGCCGGCATCCTCGGCGGCAAGGTCAAGGAAGGCGACGTGGTGCTGATCCGCTACGAAGGCCCGCGCGGCGGCCCCGGCATGCAGGAGATGCTCTACCCGACCAGCTATTTGAAATCGATGGGCCTGGGCAAGGCTTGCGCGCTGGTGACCGACGGCCGCTTCTCCGGCGGGTCCTCGGGGCTCTCGATCGGCCATGTCTCGCCCGAGGCCGCCGAAGGCGGCGCGATCGGCCTGGTCGCGGAGGGCGACACGATCGCGATCGACATTCCCGCCCGCTCGATCCGCCTTGAGGTCGGCGACGACGAGCTCGAGCGCCGCCGCGCCGCCATGGAAGCGAAGGGCAAGCAGGCCTGGCAGCCCGTCGGCCGCAAGCGCCAGGTCTCGACCGCGCTCAAGGCCTACGCCGCGCTCACCACCAGCGCGTCCCGCGGCGCGGTGCGCGACGTAAGGCAGCGCTGAACCCTCTCCCGCCCGCGGCGGGCGAGGGGTTCGTTATGACGACGTGTTCCGCTTGCGCTGCACGCGCTGGTCGAAGCGCGCCACGTTGACGACGACGCGCTGGTGCGTGCCGTCGCCGATCGGCTCCTTCTCGTCGTGCGCCTCGACCCGGAAGGTGAGCGAGCGCCCGTCGACCGCGACCAGCTCGGCCGTGGCGCCGATGCGCATGCCGATCGGCGTGGCGGCGAAGTGGCGCACGTCGAGATGGATGCCGAGGCTCTGGTGGCCCTCCGGCAGCAGGTGCTCGCAGGCCGCGAGCGCGGCCGCCTCGATCAGGTTGATCATGACCGGCGTCGCCAGCACCGGCACCTTGCCGCTGCCGACGCGCGGCGCCGAGTGCTCGGGCCCGACCAGCAGGCCGGCGGTGCCCTTGAGGCCGGGTTTCAAGCGCGCGAGGTCGACCATGCCGGTTCTCGCTTATTGTTGCGGGCCCGTACTATACGGGTCGGGCGCGCCCCACAGGGCGGAATTGCCTGCAGTAGCCCCCCGGGCCGATCAGGAACTCGCGCCGGTTTCCGGGATTCCGAAACTTTCCTTTGCGGCGGCATGAATGTAAGGAAAGAATCGTATCCTTTGTGATATTCTTTTCTTAGTGCCCCTGCTCGGATCGCTCGATGGCCGAATTCGCTATTCAGCTCCTCTTCGACAAACGTGGCGACGGCCGCATCCACGTCCACAGCCCGAACGTTCCCGGTCTCCACCTGGCCGGAGATGATCTCGACGCGATCCGCGCGGACATCGAGCCGATCGTGAAGGATCTTCTCTATTACAATTCGAATCTCATCGTCGACCAGATCCATTGGGTTCCGGGTCTCGAGGAAGTCGTAAGGCAGATGGCAGAGCCGAGCGAGCCCAGGTCCAAGTTTCTCGTAATACATGGGCGCGCTGCCTAGACGTGAAAGTTCCGGTTCTTCCGCGTGAAGAGGTCGCGAAGAGACTTGCGGAGTCGCCGTGGCGTTGCGTGAAGGTGAAGGAGTTCGCCGTCCATTCGCTCTGGCGAACCGAGTTCGGGTTCTATTTCTCGGTCCCGCACGAGTGTAGCCAGGCCGACTTCGAAGACATTTCGAACGATCTGCGCTTGAACGGCAGAAAGCGGAATATGTCGCTGGCTCAGCCCGGCGACGGCACGAGACGCCGATGCGCCTCCTCAATAGGACTTCGGCAGCTCAAGCACCTTCTCCGCGATGTTGCACAGGATCAGCTGCGGGCTGACCGGCGCCAGGCGCACGATCATCACCTCGCGCAGCAGGCGCTCGACGTGGAACTCCTTGGCGTAGCCCATGCCGCCCAGCGTCAGCATGGCCTGGCTGCAGGCCTTCCAGCCGACCTCGCCGCCGAGATACTTGGCGGCGTTGGCCTCGGGCCCGCAAGGGCGGCCCTGGTCGTAGAGCCAGGCCGCGCGCAGGGTCGTGAGCCACGCCGCTTCCAGCTCGACCCACAGCTCGGCGAGCGGATGCTGGATCGCCTGGTTCTGCCCGATCGGCCGGCCGAACACGACGCGCTCGCGCGCATAGCGCGCGGCGCGGTCGAGCGCGCTGCGGCCGATGCCGATGCCCTCGGCGCCGATCAGCACGCGCTCGGGGTTGAGCGAATGCAGCAGGCAGGCGAAGCCCTGCCCTTCCGCGCCGATGCGGTGCTCGTCGGGCACGACGAGCCCGTCGATGAACAGCGCGTTGGTATCGACCGCGGCGCGGCCCATCTTGGCGATCTCGCGCACCTCGATGCGCGCGCGGTCGAGGTCGGTGTAGAACAGCGTCAGCCCGTCGGTCGAGCGCCTGCATTGGTCGCGCGGCGTGGTGCGCGCCAGCAGCATGATCTTCTGGGCGCGCTGCGCGGTCGAGGTCCACAGCTTGCGCCCGTTGACGACGTAGCCGCCGCCCGGGCGGCGCTCGGCGCGGGTCTCGATCGCGCCGGTCTCGAGCCCGGCATTGGGCTCGGTCACGCCGAAGCAGCACTTGACGCGGCCCTGGATGATGTCGGGCAGCCAGGCACGACGCTGCTCCTCGCGCCCGTAGACGACGATGGCGTGCGGCCCGAAGATGTTGATGTGGATCGCCGAGGCCGCGGTCATGCCGCCGGCGCGCGCGACGGCGTGCATCAGCAGGGCCGCCTCGGTCACGCCGAGCCCCGCGCCGCCCAGCTCGGGCGGCATGGCGATGCCGAGCCAGCCGGCCGCGGCCATGGCCGCGTAGAACTCTTCGGGAAAGCGCGCGTCGCGGTCGCAGGC
>JAKLKW010000086.1 GCA_023150455.1 Alphaproteobacteria bacterium
CGCCGCTGCGCGCCCCGCCGCCGGGCGACGGCGCGCCGCGCGGCATGCCGGAACCGGGCGGCGGCGGCGCTTGCGGCGCCTGCGCCGCGTCGCCGAGCTCGCGCACGAGGTCGGCCGGGCTCGGCAGGTCTGCGGCATAGGCCAGGCGCACCAGCACCATCTCGGCCGCCTGGATCGGCGACGGCGCGTTCTGCGTCTCGCGCAGGCCCTTCAGCAGCAACTGCCAGGCGCGGGTCAGCAGCGCCATCGGCAGCGCCTCGGCCATCGCCTTGCCGCGCGTGCGCTCGGCCTCGGGCACGTCGGGCCGGTCGGCCGCCTCGGGCGCCAGCTTCACCCGCGTGAGCCAATGCGTCAGGCCGAGCAGGTCCTCGATCACCACGGCCGGATCGGCGCCGGCGCGATAGAGTTCGCCCAGGCGGTCGAGCGCCTCGGCCAGCCTGCCGCGCAGCACCTGCTCGAACAGGTCGAACACGACCACGCGGTCCGCCAGCCCCAGCATGTCGCGCACGCGCGCCTCGTCGATCCGGTCGCCGCCCAGCGCGATCGCCTGGTCGAGCAGCGACAGGCCGTCGCGCACCGAGCCGTCGGCGGCCCGCGCGACCAGCGCGATCGCGGCAGGCTCGATCGCGATGCCCTCCCTGGCGGCGATGGCGGCGAAGTGCGCGCTCAACGTCTCGTGGTCGACGCGGCGCAGGTCGAAGCGCTGGCAGCGCGACAGCACCGTCACCGGCACCTTGCGGATCTCGGTCGTGGCAAAGACAAACTTCACGTGCGGCGGCGGCTCCTCCAGCGTCTTCAGAAGCGCGTTGAACGCCGCCGGCGACAGCATGTGCACCTCGTCGACGATGTAGACCTTGTAGCGCGCCGAAACGGGCTTGTAGCGCACGCCGTCGGTCAGATCGCGGATGTTGTCGACGCCGGTGCGCGAGGCCGCGTCCATCTCGATCACGTCGACATGGCGGTCCTCGGCGATCGCGGTGCAGTTGGCGCAGGTGCCGCAGGGATCGATGGTCGGCCCGCCCTTGCCGTCGGGACCGATGCAGTTCAGCGCGCGCGCGATGATGCGCGCGGTCGTGGTCTTGCCGACGCCGCGCACGCCGGTCAGCATGAAGGCATGCGCGATGCGGCCGGTGGCGATCGCGTTCTTAAGGATGCGCACCATCGCATCCTGGCCGATCAGCTCGGCAAAGTTGGACGGTCGGTACTTGCGCGCCAGCACGCGGTAGACGCCGTCGCCGCCCGAAGCGGCGGCGCCAGCCGGCGCGGGAAACAACCCAGTCGAAGCGGAATCGCCGTTCATCAGCCCGACGCGTTCTCGCCCGGGACAACCGGGCGGCCGGCCCGGGGCTCGAAACCCAAGGATCCAGCTGGTGCAAAGGCGGGAGACTGGACAACGACCCGGCGCGAAACTCGTTACGGCTGCTTCCTTCCGGACCTGACCGGGTTGGCGAGGGCGCCGTCCATCGCCAGCCTCCCGCCCCGAATATAGCCCGCAAGGGAAGATGAGCAAGGGGCGCTGCCGCGCACAGGCGGCCGCTGATCCGGCCGCCAGCATAAAAGCTCGGCGCGCGGGTCGACGCGCGCCGGCCACGCGCGGCAGGAGGTTCGGGCTAACAGCAGGAAAGGAGGGACGAAACCGCCGCCGGGCTCATACCATCGTGCGCAGCACGGACGAAACGCTGAGCTGGTCGTTGACCTTGCCGACGCCGGCCAGCTGTTCGGCCGCGACGCGCAGCGCGCGGCGCTCGTCTTCCGAGGCGACCAGGCCGTAGAGGCTGACCTGGCCGTCCTTGACCGTCACGTTGACGGTCAGGTCCGGGGTCCAGGTCTGCGACTTGAACGACTGCAGCACGGCCTCGCGCAGCGCGCGGTCGCCCGCCGGCGCCTTGGCCTTCTTGGTGCCGGCCGCCGCCAGCGCCTGCAGCAGGTTGGCGCGGCTGACGATGCCGACGAGCTTGCCTTCGCGCAGCACCGGCACGCGCTTGATGCGGTTGCGCTCGAGCGTGCTGGCGATGTCCGACAGCGTGGTGTCCTCGCTGACCGTCACCACGGTCGGGGTCATCACGTCCTTCGCGGTCAGGCCATGGCTCTTGACATATTCATGCGCAAGGTCGCGGTTCTCGCTCAGGAGCTCCAGCCACCACGACCGGCGGCGCTCGGTGCCGGTCTCGGTGCGGCGCATCAGGTCGCCCTCGCTGACGATCCCGTTGAGCTTGCCGGCGGCATCGACCACCGGCACCGCGCTGATCCGGCGATCCAGCAGCAATCGCGCGATCTCGCCGACGCCGGTATCGGGGCCGACCGTGCAAACCTCGCTTGTCATGACATCCTTGGCCAGCATGATCTCCTCCTTGGGCCAGCGCCAAAACCTGCCGCGACCCTATGCTTGCTGCGGGCGCGGCACATTGACTTGGGTCAAGACCTCGTGGAAACGCTGTGTGAAGGGATGCGCTCCCTCGGCGATTGCTGCGCCGGTCTATACAAGGCCGGGCGAGCGCGCCTATATAAGGGGGCGTCAAACGCCCCTTAAGCCGAGGAACCGACAGGGAGACCGCCGTCCATGGGCACGTTCAGTCTTTGGCACTGGCTACTGGTGCTGGCCATCATCCTGATCGTCTTCGGCGCCGGCAAGCTGCCCCGGGTCATGGGCGATTTCGCCAAGGGGATCAAGGCTTTCCGTTCTGGGATGAAGGACGAGGCCGACAAGGTCGAGGAGCAGGGGAAGCCGGCCGACATGACCCCGGGCGCCGCGCAGGCCGCCAAGCCCGCCGAGGCGCAGCGAAAGGAAGAGAAGGTCTAAGCCGATCGCCGCGCTCCGGCCGGCGGAAACAGCCCCCGCGCATCCGCCGGGCCCTGCTGAGGCGCGATGCCCTTCCTTTACGCCGAACCGTACATGGCGCCGTTCTTCGCCGGCGCCGATTGCCCAGCGTCCATTCGCATCCCGGTCGGCGACCCGACAGCCTGGGCCATGTTTCCCCGGCACAACCACGTCTACAACAAGCTCTGGATCTGCCGCACGCAGGGCATCGCGCATGCTCCGCTGCCGATCCCGCCGGCTTCCTATCCCGTCTTCGTGAAGCCGATCACCAACCTCCTGGGCATGGGCATCGGCAGCTTCCGGGCACGGCGGCCGGACGACCTCGCGACCTACAGGGCCGGCTGCTTCTGGATGGAGATGCTGAGCGGCCCGCATGTCAGCACCGACGTCGCGGTGACCGCCGGACGCGCGCGCTGGTTCGCGCATACCCAGGGCCACCCGATCGACAACGGGCGCTTCAGCCACTGGGAGCGGCTCGTCGGCGACAACGACGCGCTCGCCGCGTTCCTCGCGCGCTGGATCGCCGAGCATCTCGACGGCTACACCGGCATCCTCAATTTCGAGACGATCGGCGGCCGCATCATCGAGTGCCACCTGCGCATGAGCGTCGAGTTCATCCCGCTCTACGGCAAGGGCTGGCTCGACGCCGTGGTGCGTCTTTACGGCAGCGGCAAATGGGAGTTCGCCGAGGGCCCGTTCCCGCGCTTCATGGTGCCTTCCTTCACCGCGTATTGCCGGCACGGCGTCGATCGCGACGCCCTCGACGCGATCGAGGCGATGCCCGGGGTCAGGCGCGTGTTCCCCACGATCAACGACGGCCTGCCGGAGCTCGGCAACCCGCCGAACGGCTTCCGGCGCGCCATCGTGATCGCCGACACGCTCGACGAAGCTATGGTCGCGCGCGACCGCATTCCCGAGGCGATCAGCCCGCTCGAGCTGCAGCCGGCATAGCCGGATTTCAGATGACAAAGGACAGATGACAGAAGCAGCCTTCTGTCATCTGTCCTTTGTCATCTGAAATCCGGCAAGCGCCGCGCATACTTCCTCGGGCTTCGTGTAGTCGACGCGCGGATGGCGCGGCCAGACCCACTGGAAGCGCTGGTAGAACAGGACGCCCGGATGCGGTGCACGGCCATAGTCGTAGCCGGCCAGCGGACGAAAGCACTCGCGGCCGGCCTGGATGTGGGCGAGGTTGCCGCGCTCCGAAGGGTATAGCGCCAGCGCGGCGCGCTTTCTTGCGATCTCGCGTACGTCGAGCGCGATCGCGATCTCCTGCCCCGACGGACAGGGAAACTCCTGGCTCCGCACCTTGCCGCCGATGTTGTTGTATTCGGCGAACTCCCAGACCGGGACGCGTCCGCCGAGCGTCGAGGCCAGGAAACTGGCGCTGTCGTGATCCTGGTGGCCGCCCTCATAGGCCGGAACCCAGATCATCTCGATCGCGTGGCAGTCGATGGCGGCGAGCACGCGCTGGCGCGTTTCGCCGAGATGGGCCTTCAGCGTGCGCGTCGGGAAGTCCTGGTGAAAGGCGATCTCGAAGCCGAGCAGCGCGGCGGCCTCTTCCGCCTCGGCGCGGCGCCGTGCCACGCGCGCCGCGTGGCCGCCGCGCTGCCAGGGCCACAACAACGAACGGTCCGGAACGCCCGTGGTGAGGAATGCGACGAAGACGCGATGGCCCGCGGCGCGCGCGCGGCCGATCGCCGCGCCGGCGCCGACGACTTCATCATCCGGATGCGGCGCCAGCAGCAGGATATGCCTGGCGTACACCCGCCCGCTCCTCGATCACGCGCCGCCACACCGGCAGCAGGTCCTGGCGCAGCACGTCGTGCCAGCCCGGCGCTACCGCGGCGACGCGGCGCGTGCCGCCCTCGGCCAGCGCGCGGCGGCGGCTGTCGTCCTGCCGCAGCGCGTCGATCGTCGCAGTCCATGCCGTCTCGTCGCTGCCCGGCAGGCACATGCCGTCGATGCCGGGCTCATGGATCATCTCGGCGCTGCCGCCCTTGTCGGCGACCAGGGCCGGAAGGCCGCTGGCCCGCGCCTCGTTCACCACGTTGGGCGTCACCTCGAATTCCGACGGAAACGCGAACAGATCGGCGCTGGCATAGAGCCAGCCCAGCGTGTCCGGCTCGACCTGACCGACGCAGGTGACATTGCTGCCGAGCAGTGCGCGGATGTCGCCGGCGCGCTCGCCCGAGCCCGCGATCAAGAGATGGATCGGCGCGCCGGCATCGGCCAGCCGCCGGATCGAGGAGGCGAGGGTCATGACGTTCTTCGCGTCGTCCACGCGGCCGGCGAACATCACCACGAACCGGTCGTGCGGGATGCCGTAGGACGACAGCAGCCGCTCGCGGTCGCGCCGGCGCGGCGCGAACACCGCGCGGTCGAGGCCGCGGCGCAGGTAGGACACGCGGTCGGGGCGGGTCACGCGCACCGCGGTCTCCCTGTCCGCCGGCTTCGACGCCAGCACCCAGTCGCACTGGGCGAGATAGTGGTCGAGGACGCGCTGCATGCGGTCGCCCGACAATTCGTTGTAGCGCACCTTGTCGACGAGGAACCGCAGCAGCGCGCCGTCGCCGAACCAGCGGCGGAGGATCTCCTTCGAGAAGTGCCGCGTATAGGCGACGGTATCGGTGTGGAAGGAATAGACCAGCGGCACGTCGTTACGGCGTGCGTGGCGCAGCGCCGTCTTCGCCAGGCTGAAGAATGCGCCGGTGGCATGAACGATGTCGTGCCCAGCCATCGACTGCGCCAGGCCGGCGTGGAACGGCGCCAGGCAGGTATGGTTCTGCGGGTTCTGCGTGAAGCCGAACCACTTCGTGTTGAGCACCGGCCGGTGCAGCCGGAAGCGCGCATTGTCCGCGACCGCGACCATGCCGCTGTGCTCGCCCAGGAAGTGCACGGTGAGGTCGACCTCCTCGGGAAGGCCGGCCGCGGCTTCCGCCAGGCGTTCCCAGCACTTCACGTGGCCGCCGGCCCAGGGTCCCCAGACCAGGTCGACGATGACTCCGATCGACAGTTTGCGCGGCGCGGGATGCGGGCCGTCGAAGGCGTTGGGCACGGTGGGGCGGACTCCCGGTCGGAAAGGCAGCGCCTTTTACGCCCGTTGCTCCGCCCTGCCAAGCGCGTCGGGCGCATGGCTGGAACCGCGGGTGGCCGGATGACAGCGGTGCAGCCGGCGCGCTAGAAAGCCACGTCGACGGCAAGGTCGGAAGCGGCAATGTCGGGCAGCGCGCAGGAAATCCATTTCACCTACCTGAACGGGCCGGACGTTCAGCGACTCGCGATGACCGACGACGAGATACTCGCCGCGGTTGAGGGCGGCCTGCTGGCGCAAGGCAAGGGCCAGACCGTCATCGAGCCGCGCGTGCATCTCGTTCCGGATCCGGCCTTCCGCGGGCACTTCAACGTGCTGCGCGGTTATATCGCACCGCTGGGCCTTGCCGGGGTCAAGATCGTCGGCGACTACGTCGACAACTACAGGCGCGACCTGCCGTCGGAGATGGCGCTGCTCAACCTGTTCGATCCGCGTTCCGGCATGCCGAAGGCCGTGATCGACGCCGCCGGGATCACCGACATGCGCACCGGCGCGCTGACCGCGCTCGGCGCCAAGTACCTGGCGCGCAGGGATTCGAAGGTCCTCGGCCATGTCGGCGCGCGCGGCACGGCCTATTGGAACGTGCGCCTGCTCGACCGGCTGTTCGACTTCGACGAGATCCGCGTGCACTCGCGGCGCAAGGAAAGCCGGGACGCCTTTGCCGCGCGCCTGTCGCGCGACCTGGGCAAGAAGGTGGTCGCGACCGCGGACTGGCAGAGCTGCATCGCCGGCGCCGACATCGTGGTCGAGGCCTCGCGCCTCGACAGGCCCGAGCCGCTGCTCAAGACCGAGTGGATCAAGAAGTCGGCCCTGGTCGTGCCCTACGGCACGATGAGCGCCGTCGAGGACGACATCTTGGACGCAATGGACAAGATCCTGGTGGACGACTGGGGCCAGTGCAAGCCGGGCACCGGCAAGTTCGGCTGCCTGCGCCGCCATGTCGAGTCGGGCAGGCTGTCGGAAAGGAACCTCCACGGCGAATTGTGCGAGGTCGCCGCCGGCAGGAAGAAAGGGCGCGAACGCGACGACGAGACCATCCTGTTCTGGCATCGCGGCCTGAGCCTCAGCGATATCGCGCTCGGCCATGCCATGCTGGAGAAGGCCGCGCGGCTGGGCGTCGGTCAGCGTTTGCGCTACGCTTGATCAATTCTTGGGGAGATCGCCATGCCTGACACGAAAACCGCCTCGGTGCCGACCAGCCCGCAACGGGCCAACCAGCGCGTCGCCTGGTTCAACGGCCAGATCATGCCCGAGAGCGAGGTCAAGATCAGCTTCCGCGACCGCGGCGTGAAATACGGCGACGGCGCCTTCGACACCACGCGGACCTTCAGCCACCGCATCTTCCGGCTGAAGGAGCACCTCGACCGCTTCTACAAGACGCTGCGCTACCTGCGCCTCGATCCCGGCGTGTCGTCCGCCGAGCTATCACGCATCACCGAGGACGTGCTGGCGCGCAACCTGCACCTGCTCGACAAGGACGACGACTACTGGGTCTCGCAGCGCATCACGCGCGGCGCCGAGGGCGTCGACTACCTGCCGTCGACGCCGAACGTGATCGTCGAATGCCTGCCGCTGCCGCTCAAGGAGCGCGCCGTGCTCTATCGCGACGGCATCAAGGTGATCACGCCGGCCGTGCGCCGCGCGCCGCCCGAGGTCATGAGCCCGCGCGCCAAGACGCACAACTACCTGAACATGATCGTCGCCAACAACGAGGTGATGTCGCAGGACCCGCTCGCCTGGGCGGTGCTGCTGGACATGCAGGGCAACCTGGCCGAAGGCATGGGCAGCAACATCTTCCTGGTGCGCGACGGCCAGCTCCTGACGCCCCGCGTGCGCAACGTGCTGCCGGGCATCAGCCGGCAGACGGTGATCGAGCTGGCGGAATCGCACGGCATCTCGGTGCACGAGACCGACATCGACCTCTACGACGCGTATACCGCCGACGAATGCTTCCTTACCTCGACCAGCCTGTGCATCTGCCCGGTGCAGAGCATCAACGGCAGCTCCTTCGCCGCGAGCGGGCTTCCCGGCCCGGTGACCAAGCACCTGACCAATGCCTATATCAAGCTGGTCGACTGCGACTTCGTCGGCCAGTATCTGCGTCGGTTGTAGGCCCAACGAACAGAGAGCGAACGCGGCCGGCCGGTCCTGTCGGCGGCTCGCCCAGAGGGGAGCCAGGCAGGCTGCCAGCGCATTACATTGATTTAATAGCGCGGCCATTTGGCCGATAGTCGCGCGCGACTACATAAAAGGGATCGAATCGCCGACCGGAGGGTATCGGGGCGCGTCGCCCCCGGCTTTCTCGGTCCGCCCGAAAAGCAAACGGAATCAAGGAGATCAAGACCATGACGCTAGCCCTTTCGCCGAGCCGGCCGGAGCAGCCGGTCCATCGCCGCAAGGCCGGCGTTGCGGCCGCGGCGGCATTGCTGAGTTTCGCGATCGTCGGTTCGGCGTTTGCCCGGCCGGCGCCGGACGGCTTCGCCGACCTGGTGGTCAAGGTAAAGCCGGCCGTCGTCAACATTTCGACCACCCAGAAGGCGGAAGGTCCGACCGTCTCGCGCGGCATTCCGCAGATGCCGGATCTGCCCGAGGACTCGCCGTTCCGCGAATTCCTGGAGCGCTTCTTCAACAACCGCGGGCTGCCTGGCGCACCCGGCGGGTCGGCGCCCGAGCGCAAGATCAACGCGCTGGGATCGGGCTTCATCATCGATCCGGCCGGCTATGTCGTGACCAACAATCACGTCATCGAGAAGGCGACCGACATCAAGGTGACGCTGACCGACGGCACCGAGCTCAAGGCCACCCTGGTCGGCCGCGATGCCAAGACGGACCTGGCGCTGGTGAAGGTCGAGCCGAGCAAGCCGCTGCCCTATCTGACCTGGGGCGACTCGGACAAGGCGCGCGAAGGCGACTGGATCCTCGCGGTCGGCAATCCGTTCGGCCTCGGCGGCAGCGTCACCGCCGGCATCATCTCGGCGCGCGGCCGCGACCTGGCGTCGGGTCCCTATGACGACTACATGCAGATCGACGCGCCGATCAACCGGGGCAACTCGGGCGGGCCGACCTTCAACATGGACGGCCAGGTGATCGGCGTGAACACCGCGATCTTCTCGCCCACCGGCGGCAGCGTCGGCATCGGCTTCGCCGTGCCGTCCAACCTTGCCAAGAGCATCGTCGAGGATCTGCGCAAGACGGGGCGGGTCGAGCGTGGCTGGCTCGGCGTGCAGATCCAGCCGGTGACGCCCGAGATCGCCGACTCGCTCGGCCTCAAGGAGCCGAAGGGCGCGCTGGTCGCCGGCCTGACCGACGACAGCCCCGCCGGCAAGGCTGGCATCAGGCAGGGCGACGTGATCGTCGGCTTCAACGGCAGCAAGATCGGCGAGCTGCGCGACCTGACGCGGGCGGTGGCCGTCGTGGCCAAGGGCACCAAGGTGCCGGTCGAAGTCATTCGCAACGGCAAGAGCCAGACGTTGCCCGTCACGATCGCCGGCATGCCGCGCGAGGGCGAGCTGGTGGCGGCCGCGCCGGCCGACCGGAACAAGGAGCAGACTGCCAAGAGCGGCGCCGAGACCGGGCTCGAGCAACTCGGCCTGCGCCTGGCGCCTGCCTCGGCCGAGACGCGCGCCAAGTTCGGCCTCAAGGATGACGTCAAGGGCGCGGTCGTGGTCGGCGTCAAGCCGGACGCGCCCGCCGCCGACCGCGGCATCAATGTCGGCGACGTGATCGTCGGCGTCGGCCAGGAGCGCGTCAACTCGGTGAACGAGGTGGTCGCCAAGGTGAAGCGCGCCAGCGACAGCAAGCAGAAAGCGGTGCTGCTGCTGATCGACCGCAAGGGCAACGAGCGCTACATTCCGGTGCCGCTGTCGCAGACCTGAGCAGCTGCGGCCTGTAGCGCGAGCGGACCGACCGGCCGCCCCGTGGCCCAAGGGGCTGCGGGGACCGGCGTCCGCCGCGCGGCGTCCGAGGGCCGTGCCATGCGCATCCTCATCATCGAAGACGACGACGAGACTGCCGCCTATCTCGCCAAGGGCCTGAAGGAGACCGGATACACGGTCGACCGCGCCGCCGACGGACGCGAAGGCCTGTTCCTCGCCACGTCCGAGCAGTACGACGCGATGATCGTCGACCGCATGCTTCCCGGCATGGACGGGCTCGCGATCGTGCAGTCCTTGCGCGCGCAGGCGAACATGACGCCGGTGCTCATCCTCTCCGCCCTCGGCCAGGTCGACGACCGCGTGCGCGGCCTGCAGGCCGGAGGGGACGACTATCTCACCAAGCCCTACGCCTTCTCCGAGCTGCTCGCGCGGCTGCAGGCGCTGCTGCGGCGGCACAAGCCGGGGGGCGGCGAGACGACGCTCAAGGTCGGCGACCTCGAGCTCGACCTGCTGTCGCGCACGGCCAAGCGCGCCGGCAAGCCGATCGAGCTGCTGCCGCGCGAATTCCGCCTGCTCGAGTTCCTCATGCGCCACGCCGGCCAGGTGGTGACGCGCACCATGCTGCTCGAGCGGGTGTGGGACTATCATTTCGACCCGCAGACGAACGTGATCGACGTGCATGTGAGCCGCCTGCGGCAGAAGATCGACCGAGGATTCTCGCCGGCCATGCTTCACACCGTGCGCGGCGCCGGCTACCGCCTCAGCGCCGAGCCGGCGTGACGCCGGCCGGCCCGCTCGCATGGCGATAACCAGCGGCCGGCTGTTCCGCACGACGGGATTCCGCCTGTCGCTGATGTATGTCGTGCTGTTCGGCGTCGGCGTCGTCTGCCTGTTCGCGTTCCTCTACTGGCGCACCCTGACGCTGATCGACCGCGAAACCGACGCGGCCATCGAATCGGAGATCGCGGGGCTGGCGGCACAGTACCGGCAGCAGGGCTTGGGCGGCTTGGTCCGCATCGTGGCGGAGCGCGCGTCGGCGCAGCGCGAGGGCCCGAACGTCTATCTGCTGACGCGCCCGGACCTGACGCCGCTTGCCGGCAACATCGAGCGCTGGCCCAACGAGGCGCGACAGACCCCGGTCGGCATCGTGTTCGACATCACCGGCGACACCGGCGCGGTCAATGCGCGGGCCCAGACCTTCGTCCTCGAGGGCGGGTACCGGCTCCTGGTCGGGCGCGACCTGCGCCAGCGCGCCATGCTGCGCCAGCTCCTGGCCGAGACCCTGGCCTGGGGCCTGACGATCACGATCGGCCTCGGGCTCGTCGGCGCCTTGCTGGTCGGGCGCAACCTGCTGTCGCGCGTCGAGGCGATCAACCGCACGGGCCAGCGCATCATGCACGGCGACCTGCACGAGCGGGTCGCGGTCAAGGGCGCCGGCGACGAGTTCGACCGGCTGGCCGAGAACCTCAACGCCATGCTCGACCAGATCGAGCGGTTGATGCTGGCGATGCGCGAGGTCTCGGACAACGTGGCCCACGACCTGCGCGGGCCGTTGACCCGGATGAAGGCGCGGCTCGAGCTGGCGCTGCTCGCCAAGGACGGGCCCGAGGACGCCGCCCAGTATCGCGCGGCGATCGAGACGGCCATCGCCGAGACCGACCGGCTGCTCGCGACCTTCAACGCGCTGCTCAGCATCGCCGAGGCCGAGAGCGGCGCGCTGCACCAGTCGATGCAGCCGGTGGACCTGATGCAGCTGGCCGAGGACGTGGCCGAGCTCTATGCACCGGCGCTCGAGGAGAAGGGGCTGACGCTCAGCACGCGCATCGTCGATTGTCCGCGCGTCCTCGGCAGCCGGCAATTGCTGTTCCAGGCCCTCGCCAACCTGCTGGAGAACGCCATGAAGTACACGCCTGCCGGGGGGCGCGTGACCATCGCGACCAGGGCGCTCGAGGGCGGCGCCGGCGCGGCGGTCTCGGTCGCCGACAACGGACCCGGCGTTCCGGCCGAGCTGCGCGAAAAGGTGCTGCATCGCTACGTACGGCTCGACCAGGCGCGCTCAACGCCCGGTAGTGGCCTCGGCCTCAGCCTCGTCGCCGCCGCCGCCAAGCTGCACGCGGCGCGGCTGCAGCTGGCCGACAACAATCCCGGCCTCGTGGTGACCTTGGAGTTTCCCCGTGGCATTCGGGTCGATGCGCCGACCGACGAAAAGAACACGCAAAAGGAGCCGCCATAACTTGCTCTTCATGACATTTATCAAGCCGGGTTTAGCACATTATTAGCGCGACTTTCGATACATCGCGGCCGATGTAGGAGGCTTGGCCTCCGGACGCAGGGGAGCCGCTTTGATGTCCGACAACAGCAACGCCCGTGAGACCGGGCAGGCGCGCAAGCAGCGAAGCGTCAGCTGGAAGCTGATGCCGGTATTCGCGGTGGCGATCGTCGTCGTCGGCGCCGCGACCTGGCAGATCGTGCCACGCACGATTCGCAACGGCGTCGAGGCCGACGCGGTGGCGGCGGCGGAGCGCACCGTGCGCCAGTTCCAGCAGGTCCGCGCCTACTACACGGCGAACGTGGTCGGAAAGTCGCTGAAAGCGGGCATGAAGGCCAATTTCGATCACAAGGATGGCGCCGGCACCATCCCGCTGCCGGCGACGATGATGCATGAGCTCAGCGCCGATCTGTCGAAAGAAGGCACGCGCATCAGCCTTTACAGCCCCTACCCGTTTCCCAACCGCAAGGACCGCAGCGTCGACGACTTCGGCCGCGAGGCGTGGGAGGCCTTGTCCAAGGTACCCGATCAGCCCTTCAAGCGGGTCGAGACCGTCGACGGCAAGACGACCGTCAGGGTCGGCGTCGCCGACAAGCTGGTGGCGCAGGCCTGCGTCGACTGCCACAACGCGCGCGCCGATTCGCCGAAGAAGGACTGGAAGCTCGGCGACGTCCGCGGCGTGCTGGAAGTGGCGGTCGCGATCGACCAGCCGCTTCAGCGCGCGCAGTCCCTTGGCGGCGCCTTGACGATCGGCGCGATCGGCACGCTGCTGCTCGTCAACCTGGCGATCATCTGGGTCCTCAGGCGGGTTGCGCTGCGTCCGATCGGCACGATGACGGCGACGATGGGCCGGCTGGCGCGGCGCGACTGGTCGGCCGAGGTGCCGGGCATCGGCCGCCGCGACGAGATCGGCGCGATGGCCGAAGCGGTCCAGATATTCAAGGACAACGGCATCGAGCACGAGCGCCTGCAGCGGGATGCCGAGGAGGCGCGAATCCGCCAGCAGCAGCAGGAGGAAGAGCAGCGCCGCCAGAAGGAAGAGGCGGCAAGGGTAGAGGAGCAGCGCAAGCGCGAAGCCGAGGAGGCCGAGCGCAGGGCCGCCGAGGAGCGGCGGATCGAGCAGGAGCGGCTCGAGGCCGAGGCCGAGAGCCGGCGCAAGGCGGAGATGGCTGCCCTCGCCGACGAATTCGAGGAGACGGTCAAGTCCGTCGTGCAGACGGTGTCCTCGTCGGCTGCGGAGATGCAGTCGTCCTCGACCTCGATGTCGGCCACGGCCGAGGAGACCAGCCGTCAGGCGACCGCGGTGGCCGCGGCGTCCGAACAGGCGTCGAGCAACGTGCAGACGGTGGCGTCCGCGGCGGAGGAGCTCAGCTCCTCGATCGAGGAGATCAGCCGCCAGGTCGCGTCGTCGGCGAAGATGGCGAAGGACGCCGTGGACCACGCGCGCTCGACCGGCCAGAAGGTCGACGGTCTGGCGCAGGCGGCGCAGAGGATCGGCGACGTGGTGAAGCTGATCACCGACATCGCCTCGCAGACGAACCTCTTGGCGCTCAACGCCACGATCGAGGCCGCGCGCGCGGGCGAGGCGGGCAAGGGCTTCGCCGTGGTGGCGTCCGAGGTCAAGGGACTGGCGACGCAGACGGCCAAGGCGACCGAGGAGATCGCGCGCCAGATCGAATCGGTTCAGGGCGCGACGACGGAGGCCGTGCAGGCGATCCAGTCGATCAGCCGCTCGATCGAGCAGGTCAACGACATCGCGGCCTCGATCGCCTCGGCGGTCGAGGAGCAGGGCGCGGCGACCAAGGAGATCAGCCGCAACGTGCAGCAGGCCGCGTCCGGCACCCAGGAGGTGAACAAGAACATCGCCTCGGTGACCCAGGCCTCGGGCGAGGTCGGCGCGGCGGCGGCGCAGATGAACGGCACGGCCTCGGAGCTCGCAAGGCAGGCGACGATCCTGAGCTCTCAGGTCGACAAGTTCATCCAGAGGGTGCGGGCGGCGTAGGAGCCGGGCCGGCGCGGCTCCGCTCCCGTCCGCGCCGCGGCGCCTCAGGAACCGAACCGCGCGAGGATCGCGGCCCGGTCTCCGTCCAACTCCGGCGCCGGGCCGCGCGTCGGCGGGTCGGCAAAGCCCGGCAGCTTGATCGGGTTGCCGACCATGGCGAGCCGGCCGGCGACGGGGTCGTCGGTTGCGACCATCATGTTGCGCGCGGCGACCTGCGGATCGGCCAGCGCCTCGGCGACGGTGTTGATCGGTCCGCACGGCACGCCGGCGGCATCCAGGATCCCGAGCCATGCCTTGACCTCGCGCGCCGCGAGAAGCGTCTCGAGCGCGTCCTTCAGCGCGTCGTGGTTCTCCGTCCGCGCGGTGTTGGTCGCGAAGCGCGCATCGCGCGCCAGCCCGGGCTTGCCCAGCGCCTCGGCCAGCTTCGCGAACAGCGCGTCGTTGCCGGCGGCGATGACGAGATGGCCGTCCGCCGCCCTGAACGCCTCGAACGGCGTAACCGACGGATGGCGCGCGCCCATCGGTCCGGGCACGCGACCGGTGGCGACGTAGCGCGCGACCGCGTTCTCCAGGATGGCGATCTGGCAGTCCAGCATCGCCACGTCGACCGCGATGCCATGCCCGGTGCGGTGGCGGCTCTCCAGCGCGGCAAGGATGCCGATGGCGGTGAACAGCCCGGCCGGAATGTCGCCGATCGACGTGCCGACGCGCGTAGGGCGGCCGTCGCCATGGCCGGTCAGGCTCATCACGCCGCCCATGGCCTGCACGACCATGTCGTAAGCCGCCCGGTTGCGGTACGGCCCCGTCTGCCCGAACCCCGACACCGCGGCATAGACCAGGCGCGGGTTCAGCCCCTGGAGCGCGGGCCAGCCATAGCCCAGCTTTTCCATCGTGCCGGGGCGGAAGTTCTCGACCAGCACGTCGGCGCGCACGACCATGCGCTCGAACAGGGCGCGATCCGCAGCGGCCTTGAGGTCGAGCGCGATCGACCGCTTGCCGCGGTTCAGCGACATGAAGTACGCCGACTTGCCGTTGACGAAGGGTCCGTACTGGCGCGCATCGTCGCCGCCGTGCGGCGCCTCGACCTTGATGACCTCGGCGCCGAGCTCGCCCAGCACGAACGTGCAGAACGGCCCCGCGAGCACGCGCGAGAGATCGAGGACGAGAATGCCGTCCAGCGGTCCCCTGCTCGGTCGGTCGGACGCGGTGTCGGTCATGACGATTCCCCGGCGTGGCGAGCGCGACCATCGGTGAGGCGCGCCGGCCTTGTCAATGCGGGCGGCGGTCGGAGCGCCGCGCGGCGCATGGGTTCGCGCGGTCCGGCCCCCGGCCCGGCGCGACGCGCTATTCCGGCCGATGGCATGCTGGGGTAGTCTGCGCCGCCCATGGGCAGGCGAGGCGGCAAGGGGCGGCGCCTTCGTGCGGAATCCTCCGAAGATCTCCATCGTGATCCCGTGCTACAACGAACGCGCCACCATCCGCGCAATCGTCGAGCGCGTGCGCGCCGTGCCGCTGCCCGCGCGCGAGATCATCGTGGTCGACGACGGCTCGACCGACGGCACGCGCGAGATCCTGGAGCACGAGATCAAGCCGCTGCTCGACCGCGTGGTGCTGCACCAGCACAACCGCGGCAAGGGCGCTGCGCTGCGCTCGGGTTTTGCGGCGGCCGACGGCGACATCGTGGTCATCCAGGACGCCGACCTCGAATACGACCCGGCCGACTATCCCCTGCTGATCGAGCCGCTCTTGAAGCACGGGGCGGACGTGGTCTACGGCTCGCGCTTCATCAGCGGGCGTTCGCACCGCGTGCTGTACTTCTGGCACTCGGTCGTGAACCGCATCCTCACCCTGCTGTCGAACATGCTGACCGACCTGAACCTGACGGACATGGCGACCTGCTACAAGGCGTTCCGGCGCAGCGCGCTCGACGGCATCGTGCTGCGGGAGGATCGCTTCGGATTCGAGGCCGAATTCACGGCCAAGATGGCGGCCAAGCGGCTGACCTTCTACGAGGTCGGCATTTCCTATCATGGCCGCACCTACGCCGAGGGCAAGAAGATCGGCTGGCGCGACGGCGTGCGCATGATCTACGCGATCCTGCGTTACAACCTCGCGCCGCGCTGAGCGGTCGCCAGGGCCAGCACGAGCGTCGCCAGCATCGTCATGGCCGCACGCCCGCCGCCCGCGGGACCCGATTGCGTCAGGATCGCCGCGCCGAGCAGGACCGCGCCGGCACGCAGCCGTTCGCGCGGCGACAAGGCCGTACGCGCGGCCGCGGCGAGCAGCACCAGCGCCGGCACGAGGAACACGACCGTGTGGTGCGGTTGCAGCAGCGGCGCGAACGGCAGCGGCAGCAGCAGCAGCAGCGCGATCTCCGCCGCCGGCGCCAGGTCGCTTCGCCACAGCCGCCACAGCACGAAGGCGGCCCAGGCAGCCTGTATGCCGGTGACGATGACCAGCGTGACCGGATCGTCGGCCGGGCTCTGGCGCAGCCACGCGACGGCGCGCGCCAGCGTCAAGAGGTAGCCGGGAAAGATGTCCTGGTACACGGGCGTGCCGATCGTGCGGAGCGCATCGATCCACGCCAAGGTCAACGCCCAGGCGCCGCGGAAGCCGAACCACAGCGCGGGCAGGACCACGAACCACAGCGCCAGCCCGGCCAGCATCCAGACGAGGAAGCGCCATTGCCGCCGCCACGCCAGCCACGGCACGAACAGCACGCTGTAGAGCTTGAGCGCGGCGCTGAGCGACAACAGCACGCCGCCCATGGCCGGGCGCCGCGGGGCCGCGGCCAAGCCGAGCACGGCGACGGCGAGATAGATCAGGTTGACGTTGCGCGTACGCAGGTCCCAGCCCAGGGCATACAGCGCGACGGGCGCGGCCAGCGCGGCCAATGCGAGCCGCCCCGGGCGCCAGCCCAGTCCCGCCAGGCGCGCCCCCGCGATCACGCCGACAAGGAGCGACGCGGCCATGACGCAAAGCCACGCCGGGAAGGCAACGGCGCCGAGCTTGAGCCAGATCAGCATCAGCACGACGAAGGCCGGCGGATAGGCGTAGTGGTTGGGATAGACGACCGGGGCGCCGCCGCCGGCGGCGTTCGCGACCATCGCTTCGATGATCAGCGCCTGGCGCGTGTTCAGGCCATAGTCGACCATCGCCATGCTGTCGGTGGGCGGCGCCGCGGGCGGCAGGCCGAACAGCATGGCAATGGCCCACAGCGCCAGAGCGGCAAGGGCGGCGGCGTCGAGCAGGCGCAGCGCCTTTGGCGGCAGTCCCCCGGTCACCGGCTTCGCGCCTCCCGCCCACAATGTCCCGGCGCGGGGACCGTAGCGGCGCAGGTCGCCGGCCACAAGCGCGGGACTACAGGGTCAGGCGCGCCTGCGTGATCACGCGATGGGCCGGCAGCAATACGGTGACCTCGGTTCCGCGGCCCTTCACGCTGTCGATGCGCAGCTCTCCGCCATGCAACTCGACCAGGCTCTTGGTGATCGGCAGGCCGAGCCCGGTGCCTTCATGGCGTCGCGCGATGTCGGCGTCGATCTGGCGGAACGGCTCGAGCGCGAGCGCGACTTCTTCCGCGTCCATGCCGCACCCCGTGTCCGCCACGACGACCGTTGGCCGTCCGTCGGCGGCGAGCGCGGCGCGCAGCGTCACCTTGCCGCCCGGCCGCGTGAACTTGATGGCGTTGGACAGCAGGTTCAGCATGATCTGGCGCAGGCGCACCTCGTCCGCGCGCACGGATGGCAGCGTTCTGTCGGCCTCGCATTCCAGCACGAGGCCGCGGTCCTGCGCGCGCTGCTGCATGAGCGCGGCCTGGCGCAGCACCATCCCGCCCAGATCGACGTCGGATTCGAACAGCTCCAGCCCGCCGGCCTCGACCTTGGCCATGTCGAGGATGTCGCTGATCACGTTCAGCAGGTGCTGGCCCGATTCGCAGATGAAGCCGGCGTATTGCCCGTAGCGGGGATCGTCCGGGCCCAGCACGCGGTCGCGTATCACTTCGGCAAAGCCGAGGATCGCATTGAGGGGCGTGCGCAGCTCATGGCTGACATTGGCAAGAAAGGCGACCTTGGCCTGGCTCGCGGCTTCGGCGTCGAGCATCGCCTTGCGCAGCCGCTGCTCGGACAACACGGCCTCCGTCACTTCGCGCGCGGAGCCGCGATAGCCGAGAAAGCGTCCATCGTCGCCATATACCGGCTTGCCGCTGACCGACACATGGATCACGCGACCGTCGGCAAGCCGCGTGCGATAGACGAAATCGCGGAAGGTCTCGCGGCGGTCGAGGCTCTCCTGGTGCCGCGCCCAACGTTCCGGATCATCCTCGGCGTCGATCGCGATCTCCTGGCGCGTCCTGCCGATGCGATCGGTGGCCGCGACGCCATAGACCGCGGTCAGGTCGGGTACATAGGTGAAGCGATGGTCCGGGCCGGTCTCCCAGAACCAGTCGGAGGCGGTCTCCGCCAGGTCGCGGAACCGGCGCTCGCTCTCCTGCAGGGCCAGTCGCGCCCGCTTGCGCTCCGTGATGTCGACGACGGTGCCTTCATAGAACGACGGCCGGCCTGCCGCGTCGCGCACCAGCCAGGCGTTCTCGAGCACCCAGATGCGCTCGCGCGACTTGTGACGATAGATCTCCGACTCGAAATCGGTGACCTTGCCGGCGCGGTCGAGAAGCCGCTTGAACTCGTCGCGCCGGCCAGGCTCGACATACCATTCCGCGGCGATGTCGTTGACCGCCGCCAGCAGCTCGGCTTCGGTGTCGTAGCCGTTCAGCCGAACCAGGGCGCGGTTCGCGCGCAATTGCCGTCCGTCGGGCGTGGACCGGTACATGCCCTCGCTGGCATTGTCGAAGATGCGCTGCAGATGCGCGGCCGATTCCTGCAGGGCATCCTGCGCGGCCACGAGGTCGCCGACGTCGACCACCGTCCCGATGAAGCTGAGGGTCGATCCGCTCGAGTCGCGCACGGCGGTGGCCGAGACCGACGCCCACCCGGTGCCGCCGTCGCAGCGTCGATACTCAGCGACGAAGCCTTCGACATGGCCGACTTCGGCCAGGCGACGCGCCATTTCCTCGCGCCGCGCGGGATCGGCGTAGTGCTGGCCGATATGGACCGTGGCCTGGATCAGCGCGGCGGGGCTCCGGTACCCCAGCAGACGCGCCAGGGCCGGGTTCACGTGCAGATACTTGCCGGCAGGCGTCGACTGGAACATGCCGATCTCGGCATGCTCGAACAGAGCGCGGTAGAGGAGGTCGCCTTCCAGCGGCTTGGTCGGGCTCCGCGTCGCGACCGCGGCCGGTGCAGCCTTGGCCCGGCTCTGAGCCCGGGATCGCTCGAGCGCCATGTATCCGTTGCCGATCGTCTCTGGCCAGGGCGCCGGTCGCACATCTGACGGCGCTTCAATCGAGCCTAGGGGGCGTTGGTTTCGAATTCCTTTCCACCGTGCCACGATCCGGGCCTGGATGGGGACAACTTCGCGCGACCGGACGAATCCGGCGTCGAGTTTGTGCGATTCAGAATAATTCTATCTAGTGCCGTTGCATGTATGTCACGGTGATTAGAATTGGACACAGGGTAGTGGTGGATGGTGTTGCGTGGTTTGCGGGGTAGATGGCAGTGTGGGGATGTAGAGACCAGCCGCCGGGTCTGAGCAGTTTTTGACGCCTGGGGCGGTGCGGAACGGAGGGACAGCAAGATGAAGAAGCAACTTCTGGCGACAACGGCGCTGGTTGCGGGCGGGTTGATTGCCGGCGTGGCCCAGGCGGCGGAGCCGATCAAGCTATCGCTGGGCGGCTACGTGACGACGGGCTTGACGGTCCGTGAACAGGACAACGTTGCGACGGCGGCGGGCGTTGACGA
>JAKLKW010000087.1:0-5236 GCA_023150455.1 Alphaproteobacteria bacterium
GCGCTCGCCTGCCAGCGCATGATGGCGGGGCTCGCGCACCACACGGCGGCGCACAGGCTGCCGCCGCTCGCGATGCGCATCGGCATCAACACCGGCACCGTGCTGGTCGGCAATATCGGCTCCGAGGAGCGCCTCAACTACACCGCGATCGGCGACCCGGTGAACCTGGCGAGCCGCCTGGAGGCGCTCAACAAGCGTTACGGCACGATGATCGCGATCGGCGAGGCCACGCGCCGCGCCGCCGGCGCCGCCATCGCCGTCCGCCGCCTCGACAAGGTCGCCGTGTACGGCCGCCAGGCCGGCGAGTGGATCTACGAGCTGGTCGCGCTCGCCGACGCGCCCGAGGCCGTTTCATCGCGCGGCTGGATCGCCGCCTACGAGGCGGGCATCGACCTCTATGCGCAGCGGCAATGGGACGCCGCGATCGCACGCTTCGAGCAGGCGATCGCGCTGCGCGGCGACGATCCCCCTGCCCGCCTGTTCATCGAACGCTGCCGCGAATACCGCGCCGCGCCGCCCGGCGCGGACTGGGACATGGTGGAGCGGCTCGACGCGAAGTGAGAGCGGTCACGCGGCTCCGGCTTGCTCCATGACTTGCCCCATGACTGGACCCGCCGACGCGTCGACGAGGTCGACCACGTCGTAGCGGAAGGCGGGCTCGGGCCTGTCGCGGCGGCCGAGGAAGTCGGCATGCACGTACGCGAAGCCGGCGGTCACGGCGGCGATCGCCATGGTGCGCGAAGGGACGTGATGCGCGACCGTCGAGAGCCCCTGCCGGGTCGCGACGTCACAGAACTTGCCGAGGTGCAGCACGATCGCCTCGTCGTCGACCTGGCTCGCGATCGGCACCGAGACATGACCGACGCCGCAGGTGGCCATCGCGCGCAGCAGGGTCGTCTCGAAGGGCTGGTGCACGGTCACGGCGCGGCAGTACTGCCGTGCCGCGCCGACCACCCATTGCATGCGGCTCAACGGCCAGTCCGCGCGCATGCCGTGGACCTCCACGACCATGCGGCTGCGGATGAACCGGGCGAGCCGCGCCATGGTCGCGGCATAGCGCTGGTACTTCTCCGGATGCTCGATGGTGCGCGCGTGCAGCGGCCAGGCCAGCACGAACGGCATCTTGCCGTCCCGGTAACGGTCGAGCTCGGCCCCGGCGCGCTCCAGTACGCGCAGGTCGAGATCGGCCACGCGCGCCGGGCTCTCGTCGCCGTCCAGCACGTGGTAGCCGGTCTGCTCGCCGTAGCCCCTGCGGTCCGCGTGGCAGCGCAGCGTGTAGGTCGTGATCGCCTTGCGCCGGACGTCCCACACCGGCGTGAAGGAGAAGCGCAGCTCGCCCGGCTTCGCGAGGCTGCCGATGTCGATCCGCTGCTCCGCGGCCTCGGCCGCCCTGAGAGCTTCCCGGCGGACCGTGCCGTCTTCGGCGACGATCTCGGCCGCCGTCACGCCGCCGTCCTCGCGGATCGACAGCGCATCGACCGTGATCGACTGGCGCAGCGCTTCGCCCTCGCCCAAGAGGCGGCGGCGCAGCTCGGTGATCGCCGACAGGATCATGGGTATCGCCACGATCACGGGCTCGGTCATCAGCACGACCAGGATCTCCGTGTCGGAGACCTGGAAGGTCAGCTCGCTCTGCCCGAGCTGCCGGCGCAGCGCGCGCAGCAGCACGTCGATCACCATGGCCTGGTAGCGCTGCTCGCGCGGGCTGGGCGCGCCGATCTTCAGCAGCCGGCAGCGCACCAGCAGCAGCCTGCCGTTCAGGTGCAGCGGCCCGTAGTGCTGCAGCTCGCGCACCTGGTCGAGGAGCTGCCACATGTCAGACGCCACGCCCTTCGCCTCGACGAGATTCGTGACGAGGCTATAGGCCGGTCGTCGTAAACAAGCGATGAACTTTGCCGACAATTGGCTGCAATCGGCGGTCTCATCCTTCGGCAGGCTCGGGATGAGGACTCCTTATTTCTCCTCGTCCTGAGCCTGTCGAAGGACGGCCCTGGCCCTCGCCGCGACGCGTTCGACCACGGCCAGGCACTCGCCGACATAGGACGACGGATCGGCGATGCGGGCGAGCGTCGTCTCGTCGATCTTGCCCGCGAACGCCTTCTCCTCGCGCAGCACGTCGACCAGGCGGCGGCGCTGCTCGATCGCCTTGGCGCAGGCGTGCTCGACCAGGTCGTGCGCCTCGCCGCGGCCGAGCCTGGGCGCCAGCGCCATCATGATGGATTCCGCCATGATCAGGCCGCCGGTCGCGTCCAGATTGCGGCGCATGCGCGCCGCGTCGACCGTCATGCCCTCGGCGATCTGCACGGCGTGGCCGAGCGCGCCCGCCGTCAGCACGAAGATCTGCGGCAGGGCGAGCTGCTCGGCCTGCCAGGGCCCGGTCGCGCGCTCGTGGTCCTGCGCCATGGACGACAGCAGCAGCGGCGCCAGCGCGTGCACGCCGCGCGCCGCCGCCAGCACGTACTCGCTCGCGATCGGGTTTCGCTTCTGCGGCATCGTGCTGGAGCCGCCGCGGCCGGGCTGGTGCGGCTCGCTAACCTCGGCCACCTCGGTCTGCATCAGCAGCATGATGTCGGTCGCGAACTTGGCGAGGTTGCCGCACACGATGCCGAGCGTGCCCGCGACCTCCGCCGGCGCGTCGCGCACCGCGTGCCAGGGCGCGTCGGGAACGCCGAGATTCAGCTCGCGCGCCAGCGCCTCGGTGACGGCGCGTCCCTGGGACCCAAGCGACGCCAGCGTGCCGACGGCGCCGGCGAGCTGGACCTTGAGCGCGCGCCTGGCCAGCGCGTCGAGCCGGTCGAGGTCGTCGACCAGGGGCGACGCCCAGACCGCGCATTTGTAGCCGAAGGTCACCGGCAGGGCGTGCTGCAAATGCGTGCGGCCGGCCATCACGTCGCTCTTGTGCGCCTCGGCCCGGGCGACGAGCGCGCCGAGCAGGCGCCGGACGTCGCGCTGGACGAGAGCGAGCCCGTCGCGCAGCTGCAGCACGAGCGCGGAGTCGAGGATGTCCTGCGTCGTGGCACCCCAGTGCACGAAGCCGCCGGCTTCCCCGCCGGCTTCCTTCGCCAGCGCCTTGGTCAGCGCGACCACGGGGTAGCCCGTGACGCGCGTGCCGGCGCCGAGCGCCTCGAGCGAGAAGCGCTCGGCCTTCGCCGCCGCCGTGATGGCCCGGGCCGCCGCCTCGGGCACGATGCCGAGCCCCGCCTCCGCCCGCGCCAGCGCCGCCTCAACGTCGAGCATGCGCCGCACCCAGGCGCGCTCGGCGAACACCGCGCGCATCTCGTCCGTGCCGAACAACCCGGCGAGCACGGTCATGTCGGCGGGATTGGTGGTCATGGCGACCGCCTACACGTCGAAGAACACCGTCTCGCCGTCGCCCTGCAGGCGGATGTCGAAGCGGTAGACCGGCACTTTGTCCCGGCCCGGCTTGGCGGGCCTGGCGATGAGCGTCGCGCGGCGGGCGGGATCGTGGACCAGGCCCAGCACCGGGTCGGCGGCGTTGGCCTCCTGCTGGTCGGCGAAGTAGATGCGGGTCGCGAGGTGCTTGAGGATGCCGCGCGCGAACACGTTGACGGCGATGTGCGGCGCCTGCAGCGCGTTGCCGCGGCCGGGCACCGGCCCCGGCATGATGGTGGTGAAGCGGTAGCAGCCCTTGGCGTCGGTCAGCGCGCGGCCGAAGCCGACGAACCCGGCATCGAGCGGTTTGTCCTGCATGTCGTCCGGATGGTTGTAGCGGCCGGCGGCGTTGGCCTGCCACAGCTCGAGGAACGCGTCACGGCAGGGCTTGCCGTCGCCGTCGAGCACGCGGCCCTCGACGTGCATCTTGCGGCCCTTGGCGCCCTTGCGCGCCAGGTTGCTCCATTCCGGCCGGGCGAGCGCGAAGTGGTAGAACGGACCGACGGTCTGCGAGCAGGTGGGAATGAGCCTGGTCATCGCGTTACTCCGTCGGCGTCGCTTCGCGGCCGCGCAGGACCATGTTCCAGCGGAAGCCCAGCGCCCATTCCGCCTCGCTGAGATTGGGATCGTAGACCGAGACCAGCCGCTCGCGCGCCTGCCGATCGGGAATGGCGTTGTAGATCGGGTCGTCGGCGAGCAGCGGGTCGCCGGGGAAATACATCTGCGTCACGACGCGCGTGGCGAAGGCCGGGCCGAACACCGAGAAGTGCAGGTGCTGCGCGCGCCAGGCGTTGTAGGTGTTGCGCCAGGGATAGTGGCCGGGCTTGATGGTGATGAAGCGCCAGTTGCCGTCCTTGTCGGTGATCACCTGGCCGACGCCGGTGAAGTTCCTGTCGAGCGGGGCGTCGTGCCGGTCGCGCGGATGGGCGTAGCGCCCGGCGGCGTTGGCCTGCCACATCTCGACCAGCGTGCCGGGCACGGGCCTGCCGTCCTCGTCCAGCACGCGGCCGGCGACGATGATGCGCTCGCCCAGCGGCTCGCCCTTGTGCTGGCGCGTCAGGTCGGCGACCGACTTGCCGACCCAGCTTCTCTTGAACACCGGCCCGGTGGTCTCGGTCAGCGTGTGCTGCAGGCGCACCGGCGCCTGCTTCGGCGCGCGCTTGATCGTGCTCTTGTAGTCGGGGAAGTCGTTCGGCGGCTGCGCGCCCGCGGAGTCGCGCGCGTAGGGGACAGGGTCGCGAAGGCTCATTCGTCGTTTCCTCCCGGAATCTTCTACAGGCACTGCGGGGGGCAGCCGCGCTCCCAGTATGGCCGTTCCGGCCAAGCGCGGTCGCTGCGTCCCTTTCCCGCAGGCGCCGGCCGCACCTCGCCCCACCATTCATGGGCGCAGACCGACAGCCAGGCCATCTGGTCGACCAGCGCGATGCCGTTCGCGGCGAAGGCGTGCTCCAGCGCCGCCAGGGCTTCGCGCAGGTCGCGGTCATGCGCGTCGGTCGCCGACCGCATGTAGTCGTGGAAGGCGCCGGCGAAGCGCTCCATCTCGCCGAGATGGGGGCAGTGCGCGCGCGTTGATCCGCGCGCGCCTCCATTTGAAGGGGCGGCCGGATCAGCGGCCGCCGCGCGGTCCAGGCTCCAGGCCTCGAGCCAGTGGTCGACGACATGGCGCACCGCCGCATCGCGCGGCCGGTCCTTCACGGGCGCGGTGGTCATGGCCATGTGGCGCATCAGCTCCGCCCGCGCATGCCGGTCGCGCGCGCGCAACGCGGCCTCGCGCATGGCGGCGACCGCCGCCTCGGCGTCGCGCTGCAGTTCCTCCACCAGGTGAGCCATGGCCCCTTGTCCC
>JAKLKW010000087.1:5245-25145 GCA_023150455.1 Alphaproteobacteria bacterium
TCCTCCACCAGGTGAGCCATGGCCCCTTGTCCCCGTCTCTTCTTATCCGAGCTTGGCCAGCGATTGCGGCAAGCGGTTGAACAGCGTCTCGGCGTCGATGCGCTCGATGACGTGCGCGTTGGGCGCGAGCATCTTCTGGCCCCACCAGTCGATCACCGTGCGCCCGACCGTCGCCTCCCCCGCCGTCTCGACCGCGACGTGACAGTCGCGCCCCTGGAACAGCTCGGGCCACAGCAGGAAGGCGACGACGCAGGGATCGTGCATCGGATGGCCCGGCACGCCGAAGCGGGCAACGCCGCCCGGGCGCGGACGGCTCAGCATGCCGTCCACCGCGCGCGCCACGCCGGTGCCGAGCGCCGCGATCCTGGCCACGCGCTCGGGCGTCGCCATGGCGTGGTGCGTGGCGTGGAGCCCGAACATCACGATCGGCACGCCGAGGCCGAAGACGATCGCCGCCGCATGCGGGTCGACGAAGACGTTGAACTCGGCGGCCGGCGTCACGTTGCCGAGGTCGCGCGCGCCGCCCATCAGCACGATGCGCTCGACCTTGGCCGCGAGGCCCGGCTCCTGCGCGAAGGCGAGCGCGATGTTGGTGAGCGGCCCCAGCGGGCAGAGCGTGATCGAGCGGTCGGGCGCCGCGCGCAGCATGCGGAGCAGGAACTCCACGGCGTGCGGCGCCTGCGGCTCGAGCTGCGGCAGCGGCAGCCCGGCGCCCTCGAGACCGTCCGGCCCGTTGATGAACTCGGCCGTCACCAGCTTGCGCAGCAGCGGCCGGCTGGCGCCGCGGAACACCGGCACGTCCGGCCGCTTCGCCAGCTCGACCATGCGCAGCGCGTTGATCGTGGTGAGGTCGACCGCCACGTTGCCGGCGACGGTGGTGAGGCCCAGCACCTCCAGCCGCTCGCGCTCGGCCAGCGCGAGAAGGATGGCGAGCGCGTCGTCCGGGCCCGGATCGGTATCGATGATGACCTTAAGCGGCGCCATGGGCCGCCTTCGGCTGCGGACGGCCCTGGGGCAATTGCCCGACCATCACAAGGTGCGCCAGGTCGTCGGCGCTGAGCCCCTCGACCGGGCGGTCGGCGATCTTGCGCCCGCTCTTCAGCACCGCCACGCGCGTCGCGACCTCGACCACCTGGGCCATGTTGTGGCTGATCAGGATCACGCTGGCGCCCGAGCGGTTGAGCTCGCGGATCAGGTCGAGCACCTGCCGGCTCTCGGCCGGCCCAAGCGCGGCGGTCGGCTCGTCCATGATCACCAGCCGCGCGTTCCAGCGCAGCGCCCGGGCGATCGCCACGGCCTGGCGCTGCCCGCCCGACAGGCGCTCGACCGGCCGGCCCGTGTCGGCGATGTCGATCTTGAGCCGCGCCAGGTATTTGCGCGCCTCCGCCATCATGCGGCGCTTGTCGAGCACGCGGAGGAAACCGAGCAGGCGGCGCGTCAGCGCCGCGCCGACGAACACGTTCTGCCAGATCGGCAGGCGCGGCGCGAGCGCCAGGTCCTGGTAGATCGTGGCGACGCCGGCCTTGAGCGCCTCGAGCGGCGAGGCGAACGCGACCGGCCGCCCTTCCAGCTCGATGCGCCCCTCGCTCGGCTCGTGCGCGCCCGAGACGACGCGGATCAGGGTCGACTTGCCCGCGCCGTTGTCGCCGCAGATCGCCAGCACCTCGCCCTGCTGCACGTCGAGGTCGACCCCCGACAGCGCCTCGACCGCGCCGTAGCGCTTCTTCACGCCGATAAGGCGCAGCAGCGGGGTCATCGTGCCCTCGCCCGCCGAAGACGGGAGAGGGTGGACGACGCGCCCTTCGGCAAGCGCTCTGGACGTCGGCCGGGTGAGGGCTTTCGGCCGAACACGCGGAATGCCGACGCCTCCGGCAGTAACGCCACTTCGGTACGACTCACCGCGCCGGGCCCTCACCCTCCCACCTTCGCCCTTCGGGCTTCGGCGGGCACCTCCCTCTCCCGCGCTGCGCGCGGGAAAGGGATTGACTCACTTCTTCACGAACTGGTCGACGTTGTTGGCGTCGACCAGCACGGCGTCCATCCACATGTACGGGCCGGCGACGACCTTCTCCTTCGGCATCTTCTTGACCACGATCTTGTCCATCGCCTCGACCGCGGCCTCGCCGATCTTCTCGAACGGGATGGCGACGGTGGCGGTGAACAGGCTGTCGGGGTCCTTGATGCGGCGATAGCTCTCCTGGCCGCCGTCGACGCTGACGATGTGCACCTGGCCCTTCTTCAGCCCTTGAGCGCGCAGGATGTCGTCGATGATCCAGGCTTGGCCGTCCCACGAGGCCCACACGCCCTGGAACTTGCCCTGGTTCTGCAGCGCCAGCGCCTGCATGCCGTTGCGCACGTCGTCGGCCCAGCTGGCGGTGCGCGCCATCGTGTGGTTGCCCAGCACCTTGACGGCGGGGTTCTCGGCCAGCACCACGTCCAGCACCTTGCCGCGGATGCGCGAGGCGACGTTCTGCTCGAAGCGCGCGGTCAGGATCTCGCCCTTGTAGTTCATCTTGCTGAACAGGTAGAGCGCCGAGGTCGCGCCGTTGACGTAGTCGTTGACCTGGATGTCGAACAGCGAGTGCGCGCTGGTGCCGCTGACCGCGGTGATCAGCGGGATGCCGGCCTTCTTGACCGCGGCGAACTGCGCGTCGGCCTCGATCGGCTTGCCCATGGCCAGGATCAGCCCGTCGACCTTGGCCTGGATCATGGCCTCGATCTGCTCGGTGTGCTTGGGCAGGCTGCCGCCGGAGTTGAGCACCTGCACCTCCCAGCCGAGCTTCTTGGCCGCCTCGGCCGCCGAGTTGGCGACGCGGGCGTGCGTCTCCGCCGACATCTGGAAGGCGATGATGCCGAGCTTGAACGCGTGCGCCGCCGGCGCCACGAGCCCGAGCGCGGCCGCGGCGACCGCCGTCGTCATGATCCTGCGCAGCATGGTTTCCTCTCCCCTTCTTCCCGGTGGACCAGGCGGCCGCTGATCCGGCCGCCAACTCGAATGTCTGGCGCGCGGATCAACGCGCGCCTAGAGTCCGAAGGCCGCCTTCTTCAGCGTCGAGGCGGACAACGCGACCGAAGCCACGATGATAACCCCAAGCATGATGTCCTGGACATAGTAGGGCGCGCCCATCAGCACCAGCCCGTTGCCGAGCATGCCGATGGTTGCGGCGCCGACGACGGTACCCGGAACATTTGCCCGCCCGGGCTCGAACATGGTCATGCCGAGCAGCACGGCGGCGATCGCATGAAGCAGGTAGTCGGCGGCGATGTTGGGCGCCGCCGTGTTGAGCGTCGCGGTCAGGAGCACCGCCACCAGCCCGGCGGCGAGGCCGGAGAACATGAGGCCGAGCAGCTTCATGCGCCTCACCTTGATGCCGGCGAGCCGGGCCGCCTCGTCGTTCTCGCCGGTGAACACCATGTCCATGCCGAGGCGCGTCTGCTTCAGCACGAACAGCACCAGGAGCGCAGCGGCGGCGGTCCACAGGATCAGCACGGGGACGCCCAGCAGGCTGCCGCGCCCGAGCGCGAGGAAGTCCGGGTTCCACCGCCCGACGAAGGCGATGCCGCCGGTGACGGCGAAGGCGCAGCCGTTGGCCACCGCCGCCGTCGCCAGCGTGGCGATCAGCGACGGGATCTTGAGCCGCGTGACCAGCAGCCCGTTCAGCGTGCCGGCCATGAGGCCGACCAGCAGCCCGGCCGCGACCGCGACCGCGGGCGGATAGCCGTGATGGATCAGCCCGCCGACGACGACCGCGGCGAAGCTGCAGACATTGGCGAAGCTGAGGTCGAGCTCGGCCGTCGTCAGCGCCAGGCCGAAGCCGAGGCCGAGGATGGCGAGGAAGCTGACCTGCTTCAGCACGTTGAGCAGGTTCACGGGATTGAGGAAATTCGAGGCCGCCACGGCGAAGAAGCCGAACAGGATCACCGCGGCCAGCGCCGTGCCGTAGGTGGCGAGGAAGCGCCCCCAATCGAAGCCCGCGCTCATGGCGATGCCGACAGCGCCAGCGCTGCCTCCTTGACGCGCCCGTAGAGCCGGGCGCGCCGCGCGAACAGCGCGGCGTGGGCCGCGCGCGGGCGGAACCGGCGGCCGATGCGGACCATCGCGTCGGCCGCCTCGGCCACGCCAGGGTAGAGCCCAAGCCCGGCCGAAGCGGCGACCGCGGCACCGACCAGGCCGCTCTCGGCCTCGTGCGGGCGCAGCACCGGCACGCCCAAGAGGTCGGCCTTGATCTGGCACCAGGCGTCCGACCGCGCGCCGCCGCCCGATATGCGCAGCTCGCCAAGCGGCGTCGCGCTGCCGTCCGAAGCGGCCGCGATGATGTCGCGCACCGCCAGCCCCACGCCTTCGAGCACGGACCACAGGAAGTCGTCGGCCCGCTGGTCGCGCGCGAGGTTGTGGAAGGCGCCGCGCACCTCGCTCAGCCAGACCGGCGCGCGCTCGCCCGCGAGATAGGGCAGGAAGACCGGCCGGTCGGCGCGCGGCGTCAGCGCCCCGGCGCGCGCGACGGCCGCGTCGAGCCGCCCGGCGGCGCGGAACACGCCGTGGCACCAGGCGGCGCAGTCCGCGCCCGCCTGGGTCGGCCCGCCGATCTGCGCAGCCGTCTCGGTCCAAGCGAGCGAGACGAGGCCGGGCACCATGACGCGCTCGGGCACGATCAGGCCCGCGACCTCGGACGTGCCGGCGCAGTCGTAGCCCTGGCCGGGCCTGACCGCGCCCGCGCCCACGGACGAGGCCCAGCTGTCCATCGACCCGGCAAAGACCGGCACGCCGCCGAGCCGGTCGAACGGCCGCTCGCGGCTGGCCACGGGCCCGAGCAGCACCCAGGGCGCGCGGCGCGGCAGGTCGAGGAAGGCGAGGCAGCGGCGCACGTCGTCCGGCAGGCCGGACGCCGTGCCGAGCGCGTCGAAGCGCGACCAGGTCACGCAGTCCGCGCCGGCGATTCCGGTCAGGCGGAAGTTGAGGAAGTCCTTGGGCTCGAGCACGAGCGCCAGACGCCGGAACAGCTTCGGCCGCGCGCGGGCGAGCCAGGCCAGGCGCGCCAGCGGATGGAACGCGGTGACGGCGTCGGCGGGGTTGCGCGACGGGAACCAGCCGGCGATGCGGGCAGCATCCGCCGCCGCGCGCCGGTCGCGGAACAGGATGGCGGGCGCCAGCGCCCTGCCCGCCCCGTCCAGCAGCACCTGCGACCGGGTCAGGCCCGCAAGGCAGATGGCCGCGATCTTCGTTCCGCGCGGCAGGCGGCCGAGCACGCGCACGCCCGCCGCCTTGAGCGCCTGCCACCACCGCTCCGCATCGATCTCGCTCCAGCCCGGCCGGGGCTCCGTTGCCACGAGCGGCACCGACGCCGCCGCCAGCACGCGGCCGCGCGCGTCGACCGCGCCCGCGCGCAGGCTGCCGGCGCCCAGATCGACGGCGAGGATGACCTGGGTTCCTGTCACGCCACGCGGTTCAGCGGCACGCCGCCCTCGAGCAGCAGGAGCAGCTGCTCGGCGACGATGACGGAGCTCTTCGCCTGGGTTTCGTAGGTGCCGGCGCCGGCGTGCGGCGTGGCGACGACGTTGGGCAGCGTCATCAACGGATCGGCGCTGGTCGGCGGCTCGGTTTCGAACACGTCGAGCCCGGCGCCGAACAGCTTGCCCGATTTGAGCGTGTCATAGAGCGCGGCCTCGTCGACGATGCCGCCGCGCGCGGCGTTCAGCACGATGGCGCGCTCCTTCATCAGGCCAAGCTCGCGCCGGCCGATCATGCCCCTGGTCTCCTTGGTCAGCGGCACGTGCAGGGTCAGCACGTCGGCGCGGCGGACCAGCTCGTCGAGCGTCCGGGCCCGCTCGTGCGGGGTGTCGGGCCAGTGGTCGGCGGGCACGTAGGGATCGTAGGCGACGATCGTCGTGTCGAAGGCGCCGCGGAACTTGCGCGCGATGCGCGTGCCGACATTGCCCATGCCGACGATGCCGACCGTGGCCTGCCACAGCTCGATGCCGAGGAACCTGGAGCGGTCGACCGCGGCGCCGGAGCGGATCATGCGGTCGAGCTCGCTGACGCGCCGCGACACGTCGATCGCCAGGCCCAACGTCAGTTGCGCCACCGCCTCGGCGTTGACGCCCGGCGTGTTGCACACGGCGACGCCGTGCGCCCTGGCCGCCTCGAGGTCGATGGCGTTGACGCCGACGCCCTGCTTGGCCACGGCCTTGAGGCGCCTGGCCTTGCCGAAGTCACTGGCGGTCAGCGGCTTCATGCGTACCATCAGCCCGTCGGCGTCCTGGTGCCAGTCCTTGGCGCGCGGGTCGTCCCAGCGCACGATGTCGGCGCGCCGGGCGATGTATTCCACGCCGGCCGGATGGAACGTATCGAGCAGATAGACCTTCATGCGGCGCTGCCCCCTTCCCCTCGAGCGCGCCGAGCATAGGACGGCGGCACGCGGCGCGCCAAGCGCGACGCGGCGTGCGGCCGATGCTGCGGACGGTCGGCAGCGTCCTGGTTGCAGGGCGCGATCGACGCTATCGTGTGCGCCGTCGGCCCGCCGCCGTCGCTGCCGGGCCGCCGGGGGAATCGATGAGCGACAGCACCGCGGGCCTGTCCACGCCCGGCGTATCGGACTTCCGCGTCGGCGCCATCCTGGCGCGCGCGAACGCGATCTTCTCGCGCAACTACTCGGGCTACCTTCCGGTGATCGGCATCGCGGAGCTGCCGCTGCTGATCGGCCCGCAATCCGGCGACATCGCCGTTTCGCTGATCGTCAACATGATCCTGTCCGCGATCGCCTATTCCGCCGTGCTGCTCGCCGCCTTCGCGGACCTGCGCGGCCGCCGCCTCGGCGCGATCGAGGCGGTTTTCGCGGTCGCCCCGTTCGCGCTGTCCCTGATCGCGGTGCTGCTGCTGAACCTCGTCGTCGTGCTGATGGGCATGCTGTTGCTCGTGGTCCCCGGCCTGATCCTGGCGACGGTGCTGTTCGCCGCGGTGCCGGCCTGCGCCATCGAACGGAAGAAGGTCATGGAGTGCTGGTCGCGCAGCGCCGAGCTGACCAAGGGCTACCGCTGGCGCGTCTTCGCGATCGCCGGCGGGTTCGGCATCGCGTTCATGGTCGTGGAGCTGATCGTCGGCCTGGTCCGGCCGTTCGAGGAGCACTCCCTGGTCGCCGATGCGCTGATGTACCTGTGGCAGGTCGTCTGGGTGGCCTATCTGGCGGTCGTGCAGGCCGTCGCCTACCATGACCTGCGCGTCCTGAAGGACGGCGGGATCGCAGACGTCGCCGCCGCCTGACCGCCGGGAGACCGATTCCGCTCGGGCCCGGCGGCCGTCGGACCAGGACCGGCGAAAGGAGACAGCATGATGCGCTTGCGCATGGCCATGACGGCGTTCCTCGCGTCGGGCCTGGCCGCCGCCGCGCCGGCCCTGGCGCAGACGGGCGGCTGGAGCAAGGGCGCGCCGATGATCGATGCGCGCGCCGAGATCGGCATGGCCGAGGCGGCGGGCAAGATCTTCGTCGTCGGCGGCTACAACAGCCCGCCGGAGCTGCTGATCTACGACTTGAAGACGGAGCAGTGGCGCCGCGGCGCCGCGCTGCCGCGCGCCGTGCATCACCCGGCGGCGGTCGGATTGAACGGCAAGCTCTACGTGATCGGCGGCTACGTCGACGGCTGGGGGCCGTCTGATGACCTGCTGGAATACGATCCGGCGAGCGGCCGCTGGCAGAAGCTGGCGCCGATGCCGACGGCGCGCGGCGCGCTCGCCGCCGCGGCGATCGACGGCCGGATCCATGCGGTCGGCGGCGTCGGGCCCCGGCGCGGCGACCGCAAGAACACGCCGGCGCACGAGGTCTACGACCCCGCACCGCGGCAATGGACCAGCCGCGCGCCGATCCCGACGCCACGTGACCACCTGGCAGTCGCGGCGGTCGGCGGACGGCTCTACGCCATCGCCGGGCGCGTCGACGGCAGCTACGCGCGCAACCTCGCCGCCAACGAGATGTACGATCCCGCGACCGACCGCTGGGAGAAGAAGGCGCCGATCCCGACCGCGCGCAGCGGCATCGCCGCCGCCGTGCTGGACGGGCGCATCGTCGTGGTCGGCGGCGAGGCGACCTCGGGCACGTTCCAGGAGGTCGAGGCCTACGACCCGGCGGCCGACCGCTGGACCGCCCTGCCCGCCCTGCCGACGCCGCGCCACGGCCTCGGCGCGGTCGCCATCGGCGGAAGGCTGCACGTGATCGGCGGCGGCCCGACGCCGGGCGGATCGAGCTCGACCGCGCACGAGATCTATCGACGCTGAGGACGCGCCCGCGGCGCGCGACATCGGGGGAGTCGACAGCGCCGCGCCGGGCGGTATGGTTTGCGCCCTTCGACAGCCCCCGTTCGACCGATCAAGGAGGCCGCCCATGTCGCCCCGCCCGACCGCCGCCAGCCGCACCGACGTCGCCCAGCTCCTGAAGCGCCTGGACGTGCCCGACAAGGCCCATGCCGGCGGCGACCTCGCCGTGCGCTCGCCGATCGACGGCACGGTGATCGCCGAGCTGCCGACGCACGGGCCCGCCGATCTCGACCGCATGATCGGCGAAGCGGGCGAGGCCTTCCGCGCCTGGCGCCTGGTGCCGGCGCCGAAGCGCGGCGAGGTCGTGCGCCTCCTGGGCGAGGAGCTGCGCAAGGAGAAGGAGGCGCTCGGCCGCCTGGTGACGATCGAGGCCGGCAAGATCCTGCAGGAAGGCCTCGGCGAGGTGCAGGAGATGATCGACATCTGCGACTTCGCCGTCGGCCTGTCGCGCCAGCTCTACGGCCTCGCCATCGCGACCGAGCGGCCGGGCCACCGCATGATGGAGACCTGGCACCCGCTGGGCGTCGCCGGCATCATCACCGCGTTCAACTTCCCGGTCGCGGTCTGGTCGTGGAACGCGGCCATCGCGCTGGTGTGCGGCGACACGCTGGTCTGGAAGCCGTCGGAGAAGACGCCGCTGACCGCGCTCGCCTCGCAGGCGATCCTCGCGCGCGCCATCGCCCGGGTCGACGGCGTGCCGCCGGGCATCAGCCACGTGCTGGTCGGTCCCGCCGCGGTCGGCGAGGCGCTGGTCGCGGACCGGCGCGTGGCGCTGGTCAGCGCCACCGGCTCGACCCGCATGGGCGCCGCCGTGGCGCCGCGCGTCGCCGGCCGCTTCGGCCGGCTGATCCTCGAGCTGGGCGGCAACAATGGGATGATCGTGGCGCCCTCGGCCGATCTCGACCTCGCCGTGCGCGCGATCGTATTCGCCGCCGTGGGCACCGCCGGCCAGCGCTGCACCTCGTTGCGCCGCCTGATCGTGCACGAAAGCGTCTACGACGAGCTGGTGCCGCGGCTGAAGAAGGCCTACGGCCAGTGCGCGGTCGGCAGCCCGCTCGACGCCGGCACGCTGGTCGGTCCGCTGATCGACAAGCGCGCCTTCGACGGGATGCAGAAGAGCCTCGCCGAGGCCAGGGCCAATGGCGGCACGGTCACGGGCGGCGAGCGCGTCTACGCCGAAGAGATGCCCGACGCCTGGTACGTCCGGCCCTGCCTGGTCGAGATGCCGCAGCAGAGCGCGGTCGTCTGCCGCGAGACTTTCGCCCCGATCCTCTACGTCATGCGCTACGAGGACTTCGACCAGGCGCTCGCCATGCACAACGCCGTGCCGCAGGGCCTGGCCTCGTCGGTGTTCACCACCGACCTGCGCGAGGCCGAGCGCTTCATGTCGGCTGCCGGCAGCGACTGCGGCATCGTCAACGTGAACATCGGCCCGTCGGGCGCCGAGATCGGCGGCGCCTTCGGCGGCGAGAAGGAGACCGGCGGCGGCCGCGAGGCCGGCAGCGACTCCTGGAAGGCCTACATGCGCCGCGCCACCAACACGATCAACTACTCGCGCGAGCTGCCGCTGGCGCAGGGGATCCGCTTCGACGTGGAGGGATGAAACGGCGGCGGCGGCGATGCCGCGCAACGGCGGGGCTCCGCTCGGGGCTACGCCGCCCCGAATACCGCGGCGGCAATGTCGGCGCCGGCGAAGGCGCGCGTCAGCTCCCGCGCACACCGGCGAACTTTCCGCTTCACCTCGGCGATGCGCTTGGGCTGCCGGACCGCCAGGGGATGGACGAGCGACACGCCGATGGCGCCGATCGCCGTGCCGTCGCTGCCGACGACCGGCGACGCGACGCAGTACAGCACCGGGTTGTATTCGGCGTCGTCCAGAGCGACGGCCTCGTCCCGGACCCGCGCCAGCGCCCGCTTCAGATTCGGCCGATCGGTCAGGGTGTTCGGCGTAAAGCGCTCGAGCGTCAGCGCTTCCAGCAATGCCCGCTGCCGCTCCGGCGGCTGAAAGGCCAACAGGGCCTTGCCCAGGGCGGTGCAGTGCAGCGGCTCGTACACGCCGACCCGGTTCTGCACCACGATCGTGCCCTTCGAGCCGATATAGTCGAGCAGCAGCGCGCGCTCGCTGCTGAGGATCGCGAAATGCCCGCTCTCGTTGGTCTCGGCCACCAGCCGATCGAGATAGGGACGCACGAGCGCCATGACGCCGCCGTTGCGCCCCACCGTGGCCGACCAATGCAGCAGCTTGCCGCCCGCCGCGTAGCTCTTGGTCTGCTCGTCCTTCGCCACCAACCCGAACCGCTCGAGCGTCGCCAGGAAGCGGAAGGCGGATGCCTTGTCGATCGTGATCGTGCGCGCGATCTCGGCCAGGCGCAGCGGGCGGTCGGCGGAAATGATCAGGTCGAGGATCATCAGCCCGCGCTGGAAGGACTGCAGCGTCCCGGCGGGCGCGCCGTCCGCCCGGGCGCTGCCTGGCGTCGCCCCTGCCCGCATGGTTCTTGCTGCCGCCACGCGCCGAGCCCTCACAGATCCTGGTCGTGGTAGCGCGCCTGGGTCGCGCCGACCCAGTTGCCGACGTTCCATGCGCCATGGGCGCCCATGCCGCCGCGCGGATCGTCGCCATAATAGACGCGGACCTGCACGACGGACAGGCCGGGATGGGCATGCGCCCGGCGCAGAGCCGCCGCCAGCGATTCCGTGGAACCGCCGCCGTCGATCGCAAACACGCCTTCGACCGATCTCGCCATGGCGACGTAGTCGACCGCGACGTTGTCGGACGTGGCGTGTGCGGCGCCGTACTGCGCCTGTTGCAGTCCGGAGATCGCGCCCATGCGCCGATTGTCGAGGATCACCACCATTCCCTTCAGTCGATGATGAACGCCGTCGGCCAGCACCTGCGGGTTCATGAGAAAGGAACCGTCGCCGCAGACCGCGACCGCGTAGCGCGGCCGGTCGGCGATCGCCGAAGCGACGATGGCGCTGGCGGCGAACCCCATATAGGACGCGCCCGCTTCCGTGATCGTCTGCAGCGGCGTGTCATCGGCCGCGATCTGGAATCCGTTTGCCTGCACGTCGCCGGCGTCGAAGTAGCTGGTCGCGCCGACCGAGCGTGCGAACTCCAGCACCGCATGGATCGCGACGGGCTGGGTGAGGACCGGGCGGCTCCAGACCGGGTCATGGAGCGGCGGGCAGCGCAAGCGCCCGTTCTTGAACTCGACCCATTGCCGCTTTCGTTCGCCGCAGGCAGCGATCCAGCCCGGCGCAGGCGCGGGCGGCTCGCTTGCCAGCCGGGCGACCAATTGCTCCATCACGCAGCCAACGTCGCCGGGCAGCATGATCGTCCGGTTGTAGTGCGCCAGGTCGCCGAAATCGCCATTGATGTTCACCACTGTCCGGACGCGCGGGTAGCCGATGCCCGAACAATCCGACTGGCACACCGCGCGCGTGCCGACGGCGATCAGGAGGTCGGCTTCGGCCATGGCGAAGTTGCCGCTGATCGAGCCCTTGGAGCCGCCGACATGCATGTTGCGCGGATGGGCGTCCGGCAGCACGCCGAGCGAGCCGGGCGACAGCACGACCACGCCGTCGGCGAGCTCCGCCAGGCGGGCCAGCGCGGCCGCGTGGCGCCGCGTACCGCCGCCGGCCTTGATGACGACGCGCCGATGCCGGCGGATGGCCGCGGCCGCCCGCGCCACCGGTTCCGGGGCCGCCACCGCCGTCACCGGCACCTCCAGCCGTTCGGGCAACGCGGCCAGGTTCAGGTCCCGGATCGTCTGCGGCTGCGTGTTGATCGGCAGCATCAGGTAGAACGGCCCGGCCCTGAAGGGATGGTTGACGCGCAGGCTGCCGCGACGCAATGCGCTGCGCAGCGCCTCCGGCGTGTGCAGCACGTAGCTTTCCCCCATGACCGCCGTCAGCCGGCCGTACAGTCCCTGCTCGTGCTTGGGGATCTGCTGCATGTTGCAGCCTTCGTCGTGCGTCGTCTCGTCGCCGTAGACGTGCCAGACGCCGATGCCGTTCGACGCCGCCGCCAACGACCCGGCCATGGCCTGCAGCGCGCCCGGGCCGATCGACGTCACGACGGCGGCCTGCTCGTCATACTGCCAGCGCAACGCGCTGGCGGCATGGCTCATCGCCACTTCGTTTCGGAAGTTGAACGTGCGGACCACGCCCGCCGCCTCGTAGACGCGCAACGCCTCGGCAAGGTCCGTCGAACCGTGCCCGAAGATCGCGAGGTATTTCCGGACCCCCTGCTTCAGCAGCCCGATCACCAGGCCCTCGGACAGGGTGCAGGTGATGCGCCGCGGCAGCGTGCCGCGCGCCATCGCACGGTCGACGTCGCCGGCGGCCGCGATCGCCGCGGCCCGCGCCTCCATGGCGCGGGCGAGCGCGCCCGGGGCCGCCGGTGCGCTGGCAGCTTCGTCAGCCACGGCAGTCCGGGTGCGCGATCGCCCGGCCTTCACGCGACGACTGGTCGAAGAGGTGAAAGAGCTCGACGACGCGGCGCCCTTCGCGGCCCGACAGTACCGCGCAATCCGTGCGGCCCATCAGGAAGTCGATGAAATGCAGAGTCGACCGGCGGAAGCTCTCGCCCCAGTCCTGCTCGATGCAGTGCCACGCACGCTGCTCGCCGTCGCGATAGAGCGTCAGAACGGGCTCGTCCATGAGCCGATCGGAACAGCGGTTGACCTGGATGATCCCGGATTCGCCCTGGATCTCGAACCGTTCGTGGCTGGCATAGTAGTCGGTGCGCACCAGCATCTTCAGGGCAAGGCTGACGTCCCACATGGCGTGGATCGGCGGATCGCGATGCCGCCACGTCAGGGTCGCCGGGGCGTCGAGCGAATGGCCGGCCGGCATCGGCGTCGAGTCGATACGGGCGAAGCAATCGCGCACGTCGCCGAACAGCCACAGCGCCACGGCCATCATGTGGTGCCCGTGGTCGAAGACCAGCGGCCCGCCCTTGCCGCCCGCGCCGAGCGCATAGCGCCAGGCGTTGGTTCGCGGGTCGACCTTCCAGGCGCGGCTGCGATCCCCGATCGCCACCTTCATGCGGAAATGCACCGGTTTGCCGATGGCGCCGTCGCGCAGCAGCTCGCGCGCCTTCACCAAGGGAGGGTAGAACACGAAGTTCTCGAACAGCTTGAGATGCCGGCCGGCGAAGCTCGCCGCGGCGAGCATCCGGTCGCACTCCTCCAGCGTCATGGCCATCGGCTTCTGCACGCTTACATGCGCGCCGGCCCGCATCGCGGCGACCGACATCTGCTCGTGCAGCGGATGCGGAGCGAGCACGTCGACGACGTCGAGATCCCACGTCAGGAACTCGGCGTAGTCGGTCGTCGTTCGCGCCGCGGGAAAGACCTTGCTCCGCTGCGCCAGCAGCCCCGGATCGACGTCGCACAGGGCCACGACCCGGGCATCCGGATGATCGACATAGCCGAGGCAGTTGAGATCGAAGATCCGCCCCATCCCGACGATACCGACGCGCAGAGGCTTCTTCACTTCACGGCTCCCATGGTCAGGCCCCCGACCATGTAGCGGCCTGCCAGATAGAAGAACAGCGCGAGCGGTATCATCGAAATGAAGGAGGCCGCGGCCATCTCGTTGTAGAAAGTCTGGTGTTCCGAGTGGTACCCGGCGATCGCCAGCGGCAGCGTGTCGGCCGTCCCGCGCGACATGATCAAGGCGAACATGAACTCGATGTAGCTGGCAAGGAACACGAAGCAGGCCGTGACCGCCACGCCCGGCGCCGCCAGCGGCACGACGACATGCCGCAGGACCTGGACAAAGCTGGCGCCGTCGATATAGGCCGCCTCCTCGACCTCGACCGGGATGCCGTCGATGAATCCTTTGATCAGCCAGATCGAAAGCGGCATGGAAAGCATGGCGTGGACCAAGGCGAGACCGATATGCGTGTCGAGCAGCCCGTAGCCGGACATCATGAGGAAGATCGGCACCGCCAGCGACACGGCCGGCGTCATGCGGATCAGCAGCAGCCCGTTGAAGGCGATCGTCAGCAGGCGCGAGCGGCGTCGCGAAAAGACATAGGCGCTGCCGAAGCTGACCGAAATCGATATCGCCACGGCCAGGCTTGCCACGATCAGCGAATTGACGATGTTGGGCAGCACCGAGAACTTGGCGCCGACCTCGACGAAGTCGCCGCCGAAGAGCACCGCGCCGTAGGACCGCAGCGTCAGCACGTCCGGGATCTCGAAGCGCCGCGGAATGTGGCCGGGCGTCGTCAGCGAGACCAGGAGGTACCAGGCGAACGGGAACACCGTCCACGTCGCGACGACGGCGCATCCCAGCAGCAGCATGGCGCGGCGCGCCAGGGAGGGCTTCATTGAACGCGTCCCCGCCGCAGCGCCAGGAACAGGATCACCACTGCGAAGGGAAACAGCATGGTGATTACGCCGTACGCGCTGGCCTTGCCGAACTGCAGGTCCAGGAACGCCGTCTTGTAGGTCGCGATGTTGAGGGTGGTCGAGGAGGTGCCGGGACCTCCCTTGGTCATGATCCACAGGTAGTCGAAGGCGCGATAGGTATCCAGCGACTTGATGGTGACGGCGATGGCGATCACCGGCCGGAGCATGGGCAGGATCACGTACCAGAACGCTTGGCGCGCGCTCGCGCCATCCACCCGGGCGGCCTCGATCACCTCCGCCGGCAGCTGCTGCAGGGCGGCGAGGAAGATCAGGTAGAGGAACGGCGTCCAGCCCCAGATGTCGGTCGCCATCACCAGGTAGAAGGCGGCATCGGTCACAAGCCACGGCTTCGCCGGCAGTCCGAACATCAGGAGGATATGGTTCACCCAGCCATAGTGCTGGGTATAGGCGAAGGACCACATCACGCCGGCGGCGGCGGGAATGAAGATCATCGGCAGGATGACGACCTGCCGCAGCGCGCCGGCCCAGCGTTCGGAGAAGGCCCGACCAACCGCCACCGTCAGCAGGGCGCCGCCGAGGCCGAGGCAGAAACTCGTGCCGACGCAAACGACCGTATAGACGAACGTCCGGCCGATAAACTGCCAGCTCCTCGCGTCGCCCAGGATCTCGCGGTAGTTCTCGAGACCGATCCAGTCATCGGTCGCATAGGCGGGCTGGTAGTCGCGCAGGCTCAGCGCCACCACCTTGTAGATCGGAAACGCATAAAGCAGGAGCAGATAGACGAATGGGAGCGCGACGAGCGCTCCCATCGTCAGCCGGCTGCGGAGGTCGCTGTAGATCGCGGTCGACATCGCTCCGGGCACTGGCTGCTTGATCGGCCGCTTACTTGATATAGCCGGCCCGGCGCAGCGTCCGCTCCGTCTCGACGACGTATTCGTCGACAAACTGCCCGGGCGTCAGCTTGTTGGCTATCAGCTGCGTATAGAGCTCGGTGCCCTTGGTGCGCGGCTGCTGCGACATCTCCGGTACCTGTATGATGATGCGCGCCTCGGCAAAGGCATCGTACAGCGCGCGCGGGTTGATGCCGCCGGGCTCGACGGCGGTCTTGTAGGCCAGCGCGCGGATCGGTGGCAGCTGGCCCGCCGCCATCTCGATCTGCGGATGCTCGTTGAGCACCCACTTGATGTACTCCCAGGCGGCGTCGGGATTCTTGGCGTCCTTGGGAATGCCCATGACCCACCACGAGCTGTAGCCGCCCGCCTTGGCGCCGGTGAACGACGGGAAACGGAAGGCCCCCACGGGACCGACCTGCTTGATGTTCTCCGGTTTCTGCATGAAGGCCCAGTAGTCGGACAGCCAGCCATAGGCCATGGCCGACGCGCCGCTGAGGAAATAGTCGGACACCTGGCCCGTCTGGAAATTGGCCGAGTCGGGATTGACGAATTTGTCTTTATGGATCGCGCCCTGCATCCAGGCGAGGATCTGCACCGCCGCCTCGCGCCCCGCGCCCGTCTTCATCGTCGGCTGGTAGTCCTTGCCCAGCTGGTCGTGGCCGGTGGCGTTGTAGTAGTCGAGAAAGGCGCTGAACCCTTGGCCGCCGCCCCAGTTGGCGGTGAGGCCGAACAAGTTCTTGTCCGGCCGCGTGAAGAACCGGGCGATGTCCTCGACCTGCTTGATCGTCGTCGGCGGCGCCAGGTCGTAGCCGTACCTGGCCCTGAAGTCGGCTTTCTCCTTCGGGTCCTCGAACAGCTGCTTGCGGTAGTAGCCGATCTGCGCGTTGGCGTGGAACGGGATGTAGTAGTGCTTGCCGTCCTTGTTCTTCACGCCCTGCTGGGCCGGGAATACCCAATCCTCGAACTTCTCGACGCTGCCCCAGACCTCCTTGATGCGGTCTTCCATCGGCAGGAGGAAGTTGAAGAAGCTCCCGAACGACGACGCGTGCTGCGTCACGATGTCGTAGGCGCCGGTCTTCTGCGACACGGCCAGCAGCTGCTTGGTCGGAATCTCGCTGCCGGGCATCATGTCGTACTTTACCGTGATGCCGGTCATCTGTTCGAACTCCTTGGTCTTCTCGACCGCCGGAGCGAAGCTCGCCCAGCCCTTCTGCGACGGCACGTTGATCACGGCGCCCGCATGCGGCTTTCCGGCCTTGATCGGCGGGAAGGTCCCCGGAATGGAGCCCTGCGCCAGCGCGGCGCCGCCGCCGAGAACTGCGGCCATGACCGTCGCCGCGACGCAGGACGCTGCGCCTAGGGTGAAGCTGAATCGCTGGAATTGCGCCATGTCGCGTTTCCCCCTTCGTCGTCATCGGGCGACGTGCCCGACACGGTTTCGCCGGCACCTCGCGGCCGGAAGCGTTGCGAACGCGCCCTCCCGTGCCATTGACACCAGAGAAACGCGCGTTTCATTTAGAGAAACATCACCTATCGCCGGCCCGGCGCGATGTCAAGCGAAGGGGAGGCGCCGCATCTGGCGGCGCATCTGGCGGCGCATTATGGGCGCGCACTATCCAGTGATGAGCATGATCTTCGTCTCCGATCTGCTGGACTCGCCCGGCAAGATCGAGCTGGAGGCGGCGGCCGTGCTCCCAGGCCGACATCTGCGACATCTCGTCCCGGCTCGAGCGACCGCACGCCGTGCTAAGAGCGATCCGGTGGCTGACGATCGGGGGCCCACGATCATGTCTCGACCTGCGTCCGCAGGGGCTATGCCGGTCTCACGCCGCTTCTTTCTGACCCGAGGCGCCGGAGCGCTGTCGATCACCTTTCTGGCCGCGCCCGCTGCCGGCCAGGAGCTTGCGCCGTTCGACATGGCGGCGTTGAAGGAAGGCTATCGGCGACGCGTGACGGCGATCAAGGACGCCGGGATGCTGCCGGTGATCGACATCGAAAGCTCCTGCAATCCCCAGAAGCTGGATCTCGCGGCCTTTGCGCGAGCGATGGATCGCGCCGGGATCGCCCAGATGGCGCTGTCGGTCGACGTTCCCGGCTCGCTGTACGAGCGCGGCGAGCGTTGGGGCCATCACGTTCATGATTTCGTGCGCAACTATCCGGATCGCTTCATCCCTGTCGGCAACGGCGGGAATCATCCCGCGTGGACCCGCCATCCCGACACCTTCCTCGACGACAACGAGCGCTGGATCGCCGCCCATCGCTATCCGCTGATGGGCGAGTTCGAGTTCCGTCACTACCCGTCGCCGCGACAGTTCGACCGCGGCGAAACCTTCCGCGACGTCAACATGGCACTGGACGGACCGGCCGGGCACCGCCTGTTCTCGTTCGCCGAGCAGAGCGGCGTGCCCTTTCAGATCCACTATGAGGTCGAGGACGGCCTTCTGCCGGTGCTGGCGGCGATGCTGGCCCGCTATCCTCGCGCCAAGGTGATCTGGTGTCACCTGGCGCAGGTCCGTTTTGCCGAGCGCGCGTCGCGCTACAGCCCGAGCTTTGTACGCGAGCTCCTGCTCAAGCATCCCAATCTTTACATCGACACCGCCTTCGGCGGACCGGGTTCGGTCTACAAGCCGAGCGGACAGAAGCACGCCCGCGTGTGGAATTCCTCCGGCCAGGTCGACCGGGCATGGCGAGACGTGATCACCGAGCTCCCCTACCGATTCCTCGCCGCCATCGACATCGGCGGCGACCGTCTCGACCGACTCGAGGAATGGACGGCGAACCTGCGAAAGTTCCTTGCGGAGCTGCCGCGCCCTGCGCGCGACATCGTTGCCCATGGCGCGGCGTGGAAACTGCTGTTCGGCGAGGAGCTGCCGCCCTGACGGCCGCCCTTGCTAGTCGGCTCCAGGCAAGCCGCGGAACCGCTCGGCCGCGCGTACGCCGGCGCGCATGAGCGGGGCTACGCGACCGTGTGACAAAACGTCACTGGAGCTGCACGCGAAGGAGGCTGGCACTCTCGTCCTACGAAAGGCCAGAGCATCGTTGCTGCGCCATTCATGCTGCGCTGTGCCAAGCATGGGGCTCCAATGCGTTGCGATCCGAATTCTTCTGGAAGCGACGAGAGAGGTTCCGGCACCATGCGGATCTTGCGGCTGATTCTATGCATCGCGACATTTGCATCGGCGCCGGCGCAGGCTGAGCTTCTGCGCTTGCCGACGCGGCCCGGAGTAACGCTGCCCGTCACGATCGAGTCGCCAAGCGGACCAGCGGCCGCCTGGGTGCTGCTCTTCGCGGGCGGAGACGGCGCGCTCAATCTCAACGAGCAGGGCACGCCAACGAGTCCGCTCGGTCAGCTCTATCTGATAAGGAACCGGCAGCACCTGATCGCAGCAGGGCTCGGCGTTGCCCTGGTCGATCTCCCGTCGGATCAACAGGCGGGGAAGACACGACAGTTTCGCCGTTCGCCGGAACACGCCGCCGATGTCCGCGCGTTGATCGGCGCGATCCGCCAGCGCTTCAATCGGCCAGTTTGGATTTTCGGCCATAGCAATGGCGCGATCTCGGTCGCGACCGCGGTGCGAAACCTCACCGGCGCAGATCGGCCGGACGGCGTGGTGTTGACATCGAGCACCATCATCAAAGCACGGCAGTCTCCCGACGACCCGCTTGCTCCCTTTGCGTACACCGGGCCTGTCCTCGTCGTCACGCATCAGAACGATGGCTGCCGCCTGTCACCGCCAAGCGACGCGCCGAAACTGCTCGCAGCGTTCGCGGAAGCGCAGCCAAGAGCGCACCGCACGATGACGGGCGGGTCGCCTCTGCGCGGCGACCCGTGTCACGGCGGATCGCCGCACAGCTTTCTCGGCATCGAAGCCGAAGCACTGACCATGATCGTGGCGTTCATCCGCGATCCACGTCCGTAGGGCACTGATGGCGGGCTCCGACATGCCGGTCCGCTACCCCGCGAATTTCGCTTCGGGCAGGCCTTTCACGACCGGCACACACTGGGCGAATACGCCACCGTCCTCGGCCGGATCGTCGGAGTTCACGATCGTCACGTAGATCGTGTCGAAGTCGCGCCCGCCGAAGGCCGGCACGGTCAGCCATTGCACCGACAGCTTGACCGTCAAGTCGAGCTTTCGGCAAAGGACTGCCGTCCTGAGAGGCCGCGCGTCGCGGCCACGGCGAACACGGCGCGCCGGCTGAAGCGCGGAACGGATCGACTTGTCAATCGCCCCGCGGCAAGCCGCGGAGCCACTCGACCGCGTCGTTGCCTGCCGCTCCCAGCACGCTGCGATGATCGCCGCCTGGGATCGCCACGT